>JBEPVA010000107.1:0-12915 GCA_041691295.1 Gemmatimonadota bacterium | reverse complement strand
GTGCTGAGCTCCAAGGTCGCCTGATGAAACAGAAAGGGCGGAACGCGTCGATGCGTTCCGCCCTCTCAACCTTGCCCTGGTTCCATCCGGGCTAATTCAGGACAAGCAAGAACGTTTGCTCACTCAAACTCCATCAGTCCGGCTGCTCGACCGCCGTTCCGCCCGCCTGTCCGCCTGTCCGCCCTAAGATGTTGGTAACTCCTCGCCCTCGAGGTACGTATACCCCTCGAGTCCAGCCACGTAATCCGCAATGAAGCGATTGGCCTCGTCGCGGCTCAGCTCCTTGGCATTGGCCACCTTGCGCCGGAATTTCGCGAGCAGATCGCTGGCCTGGAACTGCACATAGTTGAGCACTTCGGTCACCGTGTCACCGTGGACCAGGTCGGTGATCTCGTATCCGCCGTCGGTTAACCTGACATGCACCGCGTTGGTGTCGCCGAACAGGTTGTGCAGGTCGCCAAGAATTTCCTGGTAGGCGCCGGTCAGGAATATGCCCAGGATATAGGGCTCATCCTCGCGCACCGGGTGCAGTTCGAGCGAAGGCTTTCCCTTGCGCCCGCCGGCAAACCGGTCGATCACCCCGTCCGAGTCGCAGGTAATGTCCTGCAGCGTTCCGCGCCGGGTTGGGGCTTCGCGCAGCCGGTGGATCGGCATGATCGGGAACAGCTGGTCGATGGCCCAGTTGTCCGGCAGGCTCTGGAACACCGAAAAGTTGCAGAAGTACCGGTCGACCAGGATCGAGTCAATGTCGGCCACGATTTCGGAATGGGCGGCCTTGTCATCACCGATCGTGCGGGCCAGGGCGTTGATGGTACAGAGGTAGAGCTGCTCTGCCGTGGCCCGGTCACGCAAGGTGAGTACCCCGCTGGCAAACAGCTCCCGCGCCTTGGCCTTGCCGAAGGTGGCGTCGTGGTGGACCTCTTCGAGCCGGTCGGGCGCCATCGACTCGAGATTTTCCTTGAGGTCCTTGAGCAGCGGGTGGGCCCCCTTGGGCAGCACCGGCACCTCCGGCTCCATCTGGGATTCCACATCAGTGACGTTGATCAGCAGCAGGGCGTGGTGGGCCGTGATGGCCCTGCCCGACTCGGAGATCAGGTGCGGGACAGGAACGTCCTCCGCCTGGCACAGCCGGCCCAGGGTGTACACCACATCCTCGGCGTATTCGCGGATCGAGTAGTTCATGCTGGCGGGCCGGGTCGAGCGGGACCCGTCATAGTCCACGGCCAGGCCGCCGCCGACATCCACGTGGGTCAGATCGAAGCCCATCTTGCGGAGCGCCACGTAATAGCGGCCGATCTCCTCCAGCGCCGTCTTGAGGAACTGGATATCGGTGATCTGACTGCCCAGGTGGAAATGGACCAGCTTGAGCAGGTCCTTGCGGCCCAATGATTCCAGCCGGTTGAGCAGCTTCATCAGCTCGACGGCATTGAGCCCGAACTTGGATTTTTCGCCGGCGCTCTTGGCCCAGCGGCCCGATCCTTCACTGGCCAGCTTGATCCGGACCCCGAGCCTCGGGATGACCCCCATTTCGTCGGCGGTCTTGAGCAGGGTATCGAGTTCACTGAGCTGCTCGATCACGATGTAGACCGAGTGACCCAGGCGTTCACCCATCAGGGCCAGCCGGGTGTACTCCTCGTCCTTGTAGCCGTTGCACACAATGACGTGGCCTGATTTCTCGCTGAGGCCGAGTACCGCCTGCAGCTCGGCCTTGCTGCCGGATTCGAGGCCGACCCCGAACGGGGTGCCGAATTCGAGGATTTCCTCCAGCACGTGACGCTGCTGGTTGGTCTTGATGGGATAGACGGTGGTGTAGCTGCCGGCGTACCCCGATTCGCTGATGGCGGTGCCGAACTGGGTGGCCAGGTCCGTGATCCGGGTCTTGAGAATATCCGAGAAGCGCAGCAGCAGCGGCAACCCGACACCCTGGGCATTGAGGTCCATGGCCAGGTTGTACAGATCGAGTCCGCGCTCGGAATTACCGTCGGGGTGGACCGCCACGCGGCCTTCCGGATTGATCCGGAAGAAGCCGAGTCCCCAGCCCTTCATGTTGTAGAGCTTCTCGGCGTCCTTGAGCGACCACGGATGCGGGTCGGCGGTCGGCGGGCTGGTGGCGATCGTACGGCTCCGTCAGGGGTAGGAACGAAAGTTTAACGCCCATTCCCGGTGCGCGAAAGCGGCCGGTGCGGGTAATTTTCACGCGGCGCGTGCCGCCTCATCTGTCACGAGGAGATCCGATGTCCCGAAATTCAGCCCTGGTGGTCCTGGCGGCGCTGGTGCTGGCGGCCGCCCCGCCTCTCGCGGCCCAGACCGGTTCGCCGGCCGGACCGATTCCCGTCGAGCGGCTGGAGGCCCGGCGGGCCGCGCTGCTGGCCAGGGTCGGCAGCGGCACCATCGTGCTGCACTCCGCCGCCGAGCGGGATCTCGAGGCCGATTACGTCCAGGACAACGATTTTCGGCAGGACAACGACTTTTTCTACCTGACCGGTCTCGAGACACCAGGCAGCTGGCTGGTGCTCCAGGCCCGGGACAGCAGCGCACCGCAGGCCATTCTGTACATCCCGCCGCGGGACACGCTGCAGGAGCGCTGGACCGGCCCCAAGCTCGGACCCGGGCCCGAGGTCACGGCGGTGTCCGGCATCGATGACGTGCGGCCCGCCACCAGGGCGGAGCAGGAAATCCGCGGGCTGGTGTATGGCGCCGGGCGGCGGCTGCTCATCAAGTTCGGCGATGGGCTGACAAGGAACGACTACCTGAAGGGGCTGGCGCTCGACGGATCGGCCAGCAAGGTCGAAGACCTGCGCCCCTACCTTGGCGCCCTCAGGCTCACCAAGGATGACGAAGAGATCCGCCGGGAACGCCGGGCGGCGGAGCTCAGCGCCGACGGGCACAAGGCGGCCATGCTGGCCGCCGTGCCGGGCATCCGCGAATACGAACTGGAGGCCACGCTGGAGAGTGTATTCCGGCGGGAGGGAGCGGAGCGACTCGGGTATCCCAGCATCGTGGGGACCGGGATCGATGGCACCACGCTGCACTACGACATCAACCGCCGGCAGTCAGGCCCCAATGACCTGGTGGTGATCGATGCCGCCGGGGAATTCGGCTACTTCACCGCCGACGTGACCCGGACCTTTCCGGTCTCGGGCAAGTTCACGCCGCACCAGAAGGCCGTGTATGAGCTGGTACTGGCCACGCAGCAGACCGCCATGGACTCGGTGCACCCGGGCCAGACCATCGGCAATCTGAACCGGATCTCGCGGGAATACATGAAGGCGCACTCCGGGGATCTCTGCGGCGCCAGAAGCTGTGACAACTACTACCCGCACAGCCTGTCACATTGGCTGGGGATGGATGTGCACGACGTGGGCGACTACCGTACTCCACTGGCCCCCGGAATGATTTTCACCGTCGAGCCCGGGATCTACCTGCCGGCCGAGTCGCTGGGGGTCCGGATCGAGGACGATATCCTGGTCACCGCCACAGGGTACGAGAATCTGTCGCGCGGCGCCCCGCGGACCGTGGCCGATATCGAAAAATTGATGGCGCAAGGCGCCAAGGATCGAAAGAAGAAGTGAACTTTTCGTGGCGGATAGCGAGAATTGCCGGGACGGACGTCAAGATCCATTCGACATTCGTCCTGGCGCTGGCGTTCTACGTCTGGCAGGGCTATCAGGACGGCGGCACGGCGCAGGCGCTGATCACCGGCGGATTCGTGCTGGTGCTGTTCGGCTGCGTCCTGCTGCACGAGTTCGGTCACATTGCGATGGCCCGGCATTTCGGCGTCCGGACCCCCGACGTGCTGCTATTGCCCATCGGCGGAATGGCACGGCTGGAGCGGATGCCCGAGGAGCCGATCCAGGAGCTGCTGATCGCCGTGGCCGGGCCGGCGGTGACGCTGGCCATCGCATTCGGGATCTACCTGTATATCGCGGTGACCAGTACGCCGCCCAGCCTGCGGGAGATGTGGGATGGCGCCGATACCTACCTCTCGCAGGTCATGGCGCTCAACTGGAAGCTGCTGGCCTTCAACTTCATTCCCGCCATCCCGATGGACGGGGGCCGGGTGCTCCGGTCGCTGCTTTCGATGCGGCTCGGCCACCAGCAGGCCACCCGGATCGCCACCCGGGTCGGCAAGACGCTGGCGGTCGGCCTCGGACTGTTCGGGCTGTTCCACACCCCGCCCAACATCATCCTGGTGCTGATCGCCACCTTCGTCTATTTCGCGGCCTCGGTCGAGCAGGCCGGCGCGGAGCGCAGCGCCGCCGACACCGATGTGCCGCTCAGCACGATCATGCTGACCGAGTTCCTGACCATCCCGGTCCACACCCGGCTCGGGATCGTGGCGGACCAGGTCCGGAACAGCCTGCAGCACGAGTTTCCGGTGGTGGACAATTTCGGGCACCTCGAGGGGTTGTTCACCCGCAATCACCTGATCCACGGGCTCACCGCGCTGGGGCCCCAGGGCACCGTGGGAGAGAGCATGGCCAGCGGAGTGCCGTCGCTGTCTCCCGAGTTGCCGTTCCGCAGTGCCTTTGGCCAGTTGCAGGCCAGCGGCCTGCCGGCGCTGCCGGTCGTCAACGGCGCTGGTGCGGTGGTGGGAGTGCTGAGTCTGGACCTGGTGCGGGATCTGATGCTGGCGGGCCGGCTGCGGCGGAATTGAGCGCTACCAGCTCTTCAATTCTTCGGCCATTTGGGGACCGGGAGCTTTCGGCAACCGGAAGTACCACCAGTTTTTCGCCGGACGCCATCCCTCATCGTCCGCCACGATCTGGCCCCAGATGCACCGGGATGATTCCACCAGCACCGCTTCGGCCCGGCTGTCCGCCGCCGCGATCCGGTCTCGATAGGCCGCCCGGATTTCCTCCGGCGCAAATCCGACGGCGTTCTCCAGCAACTGGCGCCCATCCATGTCGTTGAGGTAGTCATCGAAGGTCAGCTGGTACCCCTGCGCCAGGTCCCGGACCACCCGCTCCCAGTTTTCCACCAGGCCGCGCAAGCCATTCGTGATCACGCGGTGCGAGGCGCCTGATTTCCTGAGATACTCCCGGACCGGATCAGCCTGGCTCATGAATGGCTCGGCTCCCGGTTGAGCTGGCGTCGGAAGTAGGCTTCTCCGTCGTTGGGGCGGAAGAAGGTCCGGATCACGCCGTCCGCATCGAAGGCCAGGAATGCGCCGGTGCTCCTGTCATACCGGGTGACAGTGCCCTCGTGCCGGGCCGACTCGAGGATGTCACCGCCGGCAGGCTTGTCCCTCAGGTCCTGAGCCAGCCGGAGGTATTCCGCCGCGGACGCAGCGTGGAACTCGGCGCCGTGTTTGTGGAAATGCTCGTCGAGATGCGCCGCATCCCGGAAGCCAACCCCGGGATGGGCCGGGAGGGTCTTGGACTGCGAACTGACCGGAGTGGTGGCGGATGGTGTTGGAACCAGCGGACCGGATTGTGTCTCTCGGCTGTTCGAATTGCGCAGATACCCGAGCACGACGATGGCCCCGGCAATAACTGCCGGCAATAGGCGCCTGGCCAGCAGCCGCGGTATTCTCACCGGTGCCAGTGGTTGTAGTTGCGGGCAACGTCGGGCAGCCGCTGATCCGGATCGACGACCACGTCGATGATCTGCCGTCCCGCCGGCGCCCGCCAGGTAAACCGGTTGCCCAGGTTCCACATGTCGACCGGCAGCTGAATCCGGTCCACGGTCTGGTCGGCGTAGGTCACTGCCATGCTCAGCGGCATCACCATCGAGGCACGGTTGGAGAGGTAGACCGCCTGGCGGCCGGACGAGTCGGGCGCGACCGAGTCGACTGCCTGGTCGAGCCGAGCGGTGGTGTAGACCCACTCGCGCCAGAACCAGTCGAGATCCATCCCCGACTCGTCCCGCATCGAGCGGAAGAAATCGGCCGGCGTCGGGTGCTTGAAGGCCCAGGCCTTGATGTAGTTCCGGAACGCGGCGTCGAATCGGTCCTTGCCCAGCACTTCGTAGCGCAACATCTGCATCATCAGCGCCGGTTTCTGGTAGCCGGTCCAGAACAGGTCCCGTGATTCCACCGGCCGGGTGATCATCGGCTGTTCGTCGCCCGGGATGGCGTGGTCGGAGTACAGGTGCAGCGGGTGCGATTCGACCGAGTCCCCGTAGGGGGTACCCTGCCAGTAGCGGGCGGCATTGGCCAGGTCAATGAAGGTGTTGAACCCTTCATCCATCCAGGGATACAGCCGCTCGTTGCTGCCCACCACCATCGGGGTCCACTGGTGCCCCAGTTCATGGGCCAGGACCCACTGCAGGTCGATCCGGTCGGGGCCGGACGGGTCGAAAGTCATCATCGGATACTCCATCCCCTCGATGGGCCCCTCGATGCTCGACATGTGTGAGTAGGGGTACTGATACCACTGAGTGCTGTAGTACTGCACCGCGTCGTGCACCATCCGGTTGGCCTCCACCCACAGCGTGGCGGCGGGCCGGTAGAACGTACTGATCAGGATCCCGTTCCAGCCGCTGGCATCCCAGCGGAAGTTGGGGGCCGCCGCAAAGGCAAAGTCGCGCACGCTGTCAGCACTGAACCGCCAGGTGATGGTGCCGGTGCTGCGAGGCCGGGTCAGCGCCGGATTGCCGGCCTCGTCAGCGGTGATGATGGCAATGGCCGAATCCGCGGTGCGGGCCCTGGCCAGGCGGGTCCGCTGACGGGCGGTGTACGTCTCCAGCGGATTGAGGTCCCGGCCGGTGGCCTCCACGATGTACGAGGCGGGTACGGTCAGGTCCACATCGAAGCGGCCGTACTCGAGATAGAATTCGCCGCTCCCGATATAGGGTTCGTGATTCCAGCCCTTCGCGTCGTCATACACCGCCATCCGCGGATACCACTGGGCCATTTCGTAGAGTGCACCGTCGTGCCCCATCCGGCCGGCACCGTAGGGTGGCACCGCAAAGCTCCAGGCAATCACGATATCAGCTGCGGTGCCCGGGGCGAGTGGCGCGGCCAGGTCAAGCCGCATGGTGGTGCCGTACACCGTGCGTGCCACGTCCCGGCCAAGGATCTGGACCCTTTCGAGATGTCCACCGCCTGGAAAACCCTGGCAGGAGAAGTCGAAGGTCGAGTTGAGAAAGGCCAGCGGCGGCTGGTCCAGCAGGTTGGTGACGCTGTTCGGGGCGCAGATATTCTGCTCGAGGAACAGCCAGAGATAGGGCAGCCGATCGGGAGAGTGATTCACGTAATGAATCGTCTCCCGGCCACTCAGCCGGTTGGTTGAGGGGTCGAGCGTGGCATGAATCCGATAGTCCACCCGCTGCTGCCAGTAGTTTGCACCTGGCCGCCCCGCGCCATTGCGGACCCGATTCGGGGTCGGCAGCTCAAGCGGCCGGAACGGCGAGCTGTCCCGCACCGCGTTGATGCCCTGGGCATGGAGCGTGGCGGCGGTGACGGTCGCGAGCATGACAGCCCGCAGTCCGCTGAGCAGAGGAGCCCGCTTGTTCATGGTTTCTCCGGAGGTAGGACCAGCGATCAAGGTATGATACCCTTTCCACCTCGGCCAGCCATCCGGCGAGGCCTTCTGGTCCGGTCAGGGGTACTGGGGCATGAAGCCAGTGCCCTTCCCTGAACCAGCCAATCCCGAAAGGGATTTCGAATGACTGACGTGAGCACCGCCACTAATCGACCGACCGCCGCTTCCCGCCCGCCGACCGGCGTCTCGATTGCGATGACGGGAGCCAGCGGGCTCATCGGTGGCGCGCTGCGGCGGACTCTGGCCGCAGCCGGCCACCGGGTCATTCCGGTGGTCCGCCATCCACCCAGCCAGGACGAGATTGGCTGGGATCCCGAGCAGAACAGGATCGACTCCGCCGGCCTCGAAGGCCTCGACGCGGTCATTCACCTGGCCGGCGAATCCGTCGCTCAGCGATGGACTGCTTCCACGCAGGAGCGAATTCTCAGGAGCCGGGAGCGCGGTACCACACTGCTCTCCACCACCCTGGCCAGGTTGAAGCGTCCACCGAAATCGCTGGTCTCTGCCTCCGCCATCGGGATCTACGGTAACCGGGGCGGCGAACTGCTGCCCGAGACGGCCTCGATTCCCGGGACAAACTCCGCTTCGTTCCTGGCTCGGGTCGGCACGATATGGGAGCAGAGCACGGCTGCTGCCGCCGCGGCAGGAATACGGGTGGTGCACCTCCGGACCGGTATCGTGCTGACACCGCGGGGCGGCGCCCTCAAGCCAATGCTCATTCCTTTCAGGCTCGGACTCGGCGGACGGCTGGGCAGCGGACGGCAGTGGATGAGCTGGATCACGCTGGACGACCTGCTCAGCGCATATCACCACTGCCTCACACAGGCCGAACTGACGGGAGCGGTCAATGGCGTCGCGCCCAACCCGGTGATCAACCAGGAGTTCACCAGGATCCTGGCTGAGCTGTTGCACCGGCCCGCAATCTTTCCGGTTCCAGCGCCGATCCTTCACCTGCTGCTCGGCACCATGGCCGATGAACTGCTGCTCTACAGTCAGCGAGTGGTTCCGTCTCAACTGGAGCAGAGCGGATACAATTTCAAGTTTCCCGAGCTCAAGTCGGCGTTGGTGCATCTGCTAAGTCAGTAGTCAGTAGTCGGGAGTTGGGAGTCAGGAGATTGAGGTCAGGGGCCTGGAGCGATTCAGCGGCTGGTGCCGGTGGTAGGAACCGACATCGGGCACCCAGTACCAGCCGGGCGTAGTCACGTTCCCCCCATCCCCCCATCCCTACTTCCCCTTAGCTTTACGCCATGTCCCCGCCAGGTCCCTCTGCCGTCGTCCTGCTCTCCGGCGGCCTCGATTCCGCCACGGTCCTGGCCGTTGCCAGGGCGGACGGCTTCGAGGTCAATGCGCTGAGTTTCCGTTATGGCCAGCGCCATATCGGCGAGCTCGATGCGGCGCGCCTGATCGCTGAGCGGGCCGGAGTCCAGCGGCACGTGGTGGTCGACATTGATCTGCGGCAGTTCGGTGGATCGGCCCTGACTTCGGACATCCCGGTACCCAAAGGCCGCGATACCTCCGCGGCGGTCCATGAAATTCCGGTCACCTATGTACCGGCTCGCAACACCATCTTTCTTTCGTTTGCACTGGCCTGGGCCGAGACGCTGGGCGCCGAGCACATTTTTATCGGGGTCAATGCGCTGGACTACAGCGGGTATCCCGACTGCCGCCCGGAATACATCGAGGCGTTCGAACGGATGGCCCGCCTGGCCACCAAGGCCGGAGTTGAAGGCCGCCCACAGCTTCAGATCCACGCTCCGTTGATTCGGATGAGCAAGCGGGAGATCATTGCCCGCGGCATGGAGCTGGGTGTGCCATATGCCCTGACCCGAAGTTGCTACGATCCGACCTCCGAGGGACTGGCCTGCGGTGAGTGCGACAGCTGCCAGCTCCGCCGCAAGGGGTTCGCGGAAAATGGAATCACCGATCCGGCCCCATGAGCTACGCCGTCAAGGAAATCTTCTACACCCTCCAGGGCGAGGGCGCGAACGCCGGTCGAGCCGCGGTGTTCTGCCGGTTTGCCGGATGCAATCTCTGGACGGGGCGCGCAAGCGACCGGGCCGGCGCCATCTGCCGGTTCTGTGATACCGAGTTTGTCGGGACCGATGGCAAGGGCGGAGGAAAGTTCAGCACCGCCGCGGGGCTGGCCCAGGCGGTGCGCCGTGTCTGGCCGGTCGACGACGCTCCCTCGGCCAGGCGCCTGGTGGTCTGCACCGGCGGCGAGCCGCTGCTGCAGCTCGACGAGGCGGCCATCACCGCTCTGCATGCCGAGGGGTTCGAGATCGCAGTGGAGACTAACGGCACCCTGCCGCCCCCAGCTGGACTGGATTGGATCTGCGTCAGCCCCAAGGCCGAGGCACCGCTGGTGCTGACCCGGGGTGATGAGCTGAAGCTGGTCTATCCCCAGACCGGCGGCGATCCCGCCCGCTATCGCGACCTGGCCTTCCGGCATTTCTTCCTGCAGCCGATGGACGGGCCGGAGCAGACCCGTAATGTTGCCCTGGCCCTGGAGTACTGTCTGGCGCATCCGGAGTGGCGGTTGAGTCTGCAGACTCACAAGCTCCTGGGCATCCCGTGAACCCGGCTCCACAGACCAAAGACTAGAGACGAGAGACGAGAGTCGGGCCATCGGCAACCGCGCTTGCGCCGGGACGCTCGACCCTCAACTTTAGTCCGCAGTTGAAGTCTCTTGGCTCTTGTCTCTCGACTCCACACCGGCCCAACCTTGCCTGGATACTCAGACCGCATCGCCCATGCGCTGGCGTTTACCGCCAAGCACGCCCCCCATCGGGGCGGCGGCAGCGCGGTGGTCAGGGCAGCCAGCACGGCGATCATTCTCAGCCGCTACGAATGTGATGAACCGACCATCGTGGCCGGAATTCTGTATCTGGCCGTCGAGGACGTGGCGGCCATCGAGCGGGGGCCGCTGGAACGCAAGATTCACGACAAGTTCGGTTCGATCGTGATGGCCGTCATCAGCGACCTTCTCGAGCCGGCCGCCCCGACGTTGTCGAAGGAGCGGGCCTGGGAGGCCTGCCGCCGGGAGCAGCTGGGTCGGCTGGCAGTGGCGGAACCGCGGGCGCTGGATATCTGGGCCGCCGCCGAAATTCACCACTGCGGCACCCTGCTGGCCGACCTGCGCCGGCTCGGGGCTGAATATTTCCCCACCATTTCGAACGTGAATCCTCGTCAGGCACTCTGGTGGTACCGGGCCCTGGCCGAGGCATTGGCGGCGCACGAGGCGTGGCCCAGGCGCCCGATGCTCGAGGAACTCAACGCCCTGCGACACGCCCTCCAGCTGGAGCTCAACCTCGAGGGCCAAGCCTGAAATACAGATCCCTGCCCGCCAGATCGCGGTACCGGGATTGGTCAGCTTGCCGGATTTTGATCACCCAGGCCGTACGGCGAATCCCCCTGGGGCCCTCTCGGGCTATGCTCCACGCCCCGGATTATCCAGGGCACCAAACAGTGAACACTCCCAGACCTGGCAAGGTTCCAGCCACTCGGCGGGCGCCCGTAATATCCAATTTCCGGTGGCCCTCCCCCCTCCAATGACTCAGGGCTATATTGTTGCAGGATGGAGACTTCGCTCACTCAGTCGGCTTTGGCCGGCCTGCCAACGGCGTTTGCGGCTGCGTGCCGCCACAGCCGCACGGACGCTGAGCTATTCCAATATTGCCGGGAAGCGTTGATCCAGAGGTTTCAGACTGAAGAAATCTGGTTCAGCGTCAAGACCCCCAGCGGATTCACTCCAGTGGTACCCCCACCGCCCTGGCTTTCCGACGCAATTGAAGTAGCCCGGATGACCAGCGGCGAGACCGAAGTTGTGGTCTCGGCCGGGCGCTCTGCCGCCAAGCACCTGCAGGGCATGGCCATGCCCCTGGCACTGGGGCTGGCGATCATGGTCGAGTTGCATGGCGTTCTGCAGGAGCGCCAGTCGGCCCTCGAAGACGCCACCTTCCAGCTACGCGCCCTCCGCCAGGTGGCCCGGCTCCTCTCGTCGGTGCACTCGACCGAAGAGACCGAGCACCTGATCCTCGATTTCATGACCGAGGTGTTCTTTGCCTGGTGGGCCTGCCTGTACCGGCCATCCGGCGATCAATACATCCCCAAAGTCTTCCGCTCGCTCAAAGGGTCGACCCCGCTCCAGCCCATCCCGCTTGAAGCGCTGGACCGGGCCATCCCTCCGGGCGCACCCTCCGCCGACACCAGTGATGTGGCCCTCGCTGCCCTGCTCCCGACCTCAACCGAGCTGCTGATTTCGCTGGAAGCCGGGGCGGAGCGGCTGGCCGTCATGGCGCTGGGTCCGCGACTGCACGATCGGCAGTACGGGCCGGCCGAGCATGAGCTGGCCGGCACCCTGGCGTTCGCCGCTGCCATTGCCCTCAAGAATGCCCAGCTGGTCGAGCAGCTCCACAGCGCCGCCACGACTGATGAGCTGACCGGGCTGTACAACCGCCGCGCCATGGAAGAGCGGCTTGAAGCAGAAACCGCCCGGGCGCTCCGTCACCAGCTCCGTACCAGCGTGGTGCTGTTCGACATCGACCGGTTCAAGCTGGTGAACGACAGCCTGGGCCATCCCGCCGGCGACCGGATGCTGGTCCTGATTGCCGAAATGCTCAGGGCCCAGTGCCGCACTCTCGACGCCGTGGGCCGATTCGGAGGGGACGAGTTCCTGGTCATCCTGCCGATGACATCACCGGAAGAGGCAATGGCCTTCGTGACCCGGCTGCAACAGCGGGTCGCGACCATCGAAGTCAGCCACCCTGAGTTCGGCCGCCCGACCTTGAGCCTCGGCATTGCCGAGACACCCAAGCACGGTTCCACGGTCAGTACCATCCTGGCGGCGGCGGATGCCGCGCTCTACCGCGCCAAGCGCAGCGGCCGGGACAGCATCGCGTTCGCGGACGACCCCTGAGCCATGGCCGGCCCTGTTTTTCTTTTCCTCGGTGAGGCGCTGTGGCTCGACCTCGCCAACACTGCACCCCAATTCCATACCGCGATCGAACAGCTGGATGCCCTGCCCGACGCCGAGACGGCGCGAGCGTGGCTGCTGGCCGCCGGCCTGCCCGGGCTCGACCACCGCACCGATCCCGCAACGCTGTTGACCCTGCGCGCCGAGTTCATTCGGCTGGCCGATGCCCTGGCCTCCGGGGGACGGCCACCGACCTCGGCCATCGCCGCGATCAACGGGGTACTGCGCGGCACCGCGGGGCGTGAGCTGCTGACCCGCACGGCCGGCTCCTGGCGCTTGCGGTTTCTGCCGATGGCCCCGGCGGGGGCGCTCGAGATCCTGGCCCGCTCCGCCGCGGTTACCCTGGCCGATCCATTGGGCCAGGTCCGCCGCTGTGCCGAGGTGAGCTGCCGCCGGCTGTTCATCGATTCCACGCCGCATCAGACCAGGGCCTGGTGCCGCGAACAGTGCCATGCC
>JBEPVA010000106.1:0-12944 GCA_041691295.1 Gemmatimonadota bacterium | reverse complement strand
CCAAGCCCAGTCTCAGTCGTCGCCCGCCAGTTCCCAGTTGTTGTTCTTTCAAACAGTCATGAAGATTGCGGCCTGGTCGCGGAGTCAGGCTGCGACACGGCGCCCTCCGTGTCTCCGTGTTTCAAATACTTCACTCCGAGAATGAACCGGTACACCAACTGGAAACACAGTGGCACGGAGGGGTACGGAGCCAAGCCCAGTCTCAGTCGTCGCCCGCCAGTTCCCAGTTGTTGTTCTTTCAAACAATCATGAAGTATACGGCTTGGTCGCGGAGTCAGTCCGCGGCCCGGCACCCTCTGTGTCTCCGTGTTGCGATTACTTGACCCCAAGAATGAACCGGTCATACCACGCCAGGTACCGCCGCATCCGGTCATTCATGTAGCTCGGCTTCCCGAACCCGTGCCACTGCCCAGGGTACACCACCAGTTCGGTCTTCACGCCGAGGCTGCTCAAGGCCTCGTACATCTGCATCGCGTTCCGCACCGGGACATTCATGTCCTTCTCGCCGCCCATGAATAGCGTCGGTGTCGTGATCCGGTCGGCATGGAGGAACGGAAACGAAACCTTGAGCCACGCGGCGGTGTTGACCCACGGCTTGCCCAGCTCGTATTCGTATTCCCGGACATACATATCGGTGCCATAGCCCGCCAGGATGTCGGAGATGCCGGCGCCGCTGGTCGCTGCCTTGAATCGCTGGGTCGTGGCAATGGTGTAGTTGGTCAGCATGCTGCCATAGCTCCAGCCGCCCACACCCAGGCGGCTCGAGTCGGCCAGTCCCGCCTTGACCGCCCAGTCGACCGCGCCGAGCACATCCTGCACATCCTTGTTGCCCCAGTCGGCAAAGATGGCGGTGGCAAATTTCTCCCCGCGCCCGCTCGACCCACGGGGATTAGCGGCCAGGATGACGTAGCCCCGGGCCGCCATGATCTGCCAGTCGAGGTCGAAATCGTTTTCATGCTGCGACACCGGGCCGCCATGAATCCGGAGGATCGCCGGGTATGGCTTCGACCCGGTGGGGGACGCTGGCGTGATCGCGAAGCCGTGAATTTCGGTGCCGTCCTTGCTCTTGAAGCTGATCTCCTGAGTTGGCGAGACCTGCACGCTGTCGAGCCAGGCATCGTTCTGGTGACTCAGCGCCCGGAGCGCGCTGCCATCCACCGCATACAGTTCGGCCGGCTTGTCCGGGGTCGAACTGATCACGGCCCAGTGATCGCCACCGCGCGTCAGGGCGGAGATGGTCCGCTTGCCGCTCACGGCCCGGGTCACCGCGCCGCCAGTCGAGGGCACCTCGGCAATTTGCCGAGTGCCGTCGTCGACCACGATGAACCGGATCTGCTTGCCGTCGGCCGACCAGACCGGCGTATTGGCGTCGCGGTCGAGCGTCGGGGTGAGCACTGTCGGGCTGCCGCCATCGGCCGGAATCACCGCCAGTTGCTGCACCGTGTAGTAGATCAGCTTGGGATCCCCGCCCCGCAGGTAGGCGATCTGCTTGCCGTCGGGGCTCCAGGCCAGCGGGCTGCCCCAGTCGGGCCAGTTGTCGGCGCCGGTATAGGTGGTGAGCTGGCGGGCGGTCGCACCCGGTGCGGCGTCCATGATGTAGATGTTCCAGTCGTCGCTCCGATCGGGGTCAGCGCCGCGCTTGCTGACGAACGCGATCCGCTTGCCGTCCGGTGACCAGGCCGGGCCCTCCTCACTGAACTGGGGGTCGGAGGTGAGCTGCTCCAGCTTCCGGCTGACAATGTCGTACAGGTAGAGATGCTGCCGGATCCGGCCCAGGAAGCCGGTGTAATCCGACATGAAGGAAAAGCGGTTGATCACGATCGGCCGGGGCGTCTTCTTCCAGGTGCTGTCGGTGCCCCCCTCCTCGACGGTGTCAGCATCGCTGATGGCCAGCAGCAGCCGCTTCCCGTCGGGGGACCAGCTCAGTGCATTGACCCCGACCTTGATCTCGGTGACCCGCTCCGCCTCGCCGCCGTTCGGATTGATCAGCCAGACCTGCGACGATTCGTTTTCATCCTGTCGGCTGGACAGAAAGGCGATCGACTGCCCGTCAGGGCTCCACCGCGGGTGCGACTCATCCGCCGGGCTGTTGGTCAGCCGGATGGTGCGGCTGCCATCAAAGGCAGCCAGCCAGATGTCGGTGTCGAACCCGTCTTCCTTCCGGTCGGCCCGTGAAACCGTGTAGGCCACCCACTTGCCGTCGGGAGACAATTCGGCGCCGCCGACATCCTTGATGGCGTAGCGATCGTCGACCGTGATCGGACGGCGGGGCCCGTTCTGGGCCTGGAGAGTGGCGGTGCCAACGGCCATCAGGCAGATGCCGGCGGCGAGGCTGGACCAGAGTTTCATCATATGAAATGGCAGGCTCAGAAGGTGGAACGGGAGACTAGCACCGCCCTGCGCGGGCGTCCAGAGGCGGGGAGCCGATCGGGCTATCCCGTCGTACCATCCTGCAGCAGCGGCAGGTAGCGCTCGCGAATGATCCGCAGGTGGTGCAGTTCGTGGCCAGCGACATGAAAGGCGAGTCCGCGTACCGAGGCTGAATAACCATTCACCGTGCCCCGTCTGACCCACCCGGCCGCCGTCAAGCCCTGCAGGAATGCCACGGTGCCCTGCCTGGTGATCCGGTACTCCTGCAGCAGCGCGGTCAAGTTCCGGGCCTCGAAACCGGCATGCGCCACATACAGATTTTCATCGAATCCCGGCAGTGCCAGCGGATCTCCCCGCGCCACGGTCAGCATCCGGTAGACGAAGATCCGTTCGTCATCGACCAGATGGCCGAGAATCTCTTTCATGGTCCATTTGCCGGACGCGTACCGTTTGCCGGTGACTTCCTGGTCGGAAAAGGCGGCCAGAAAACCGGTCACCGTCTCCCCCTGCAGTTCCAGAGTGCGCGCGGCGTCGTCGCCCTCGACCGCGGCGATGTCCTCGGCGGCATACTCCGCGAATTCGTCAGGGGCCGGCCGGCCCGAGCGGTGAGCTGTCATGGGCTCCAAACTAACGGCTCAACTCATTGAGAAATAGCGCGTTGCCGCCAGTTGACTCGCAGGTGATCGGCACGATCCAGCCGATTGATCCCAGGATGACTTCGATTCCTATCTTGGCCTCCATCATCAGCCGCTCAGCCTGTTTCATCGCGCATCGTTCGATCGGGAGGTCGGATCATGGACAACTGGTATGCCTTTGCGCTGTTCATTCATGTCACCAGCGCCATGGCACTGGCCGCGGCCCTTGGCATCATGACCGTCTGCGAATTCCGGATCGGTGCCACCTGGACCCTCGAGCAGCTCCGGTACTGGGTAGGCCTGGCCGACCGTACCGGCAAGGCGCTGGGCATGATTTCACCGATCCTGCTCCTCTCAGCCCTGTACCTGGTCCATCTGCGCTGGAGCTATTCGTCGGCATGGGTCATCGGCGCCATCATGATGTTCCTGGTCATGGCCCTGTCAGGACGGCTGGTCGTCGGCCAGCGCCTCTTTGCGATTCTCGAGGCCGGCATCAAGGAGGGTGGCGTGTCGCCGGCGATCCGGGAAATGCTCGAGGACCCGGTACTGCGGTGGCACCCCTGGCTCCGGATCGGAATCTTTGTCTGGATGCTCTTTCTGATGACGATCAAACCCGGGCCCGAAACCACCATGGGAACCCTGGTGCTCGCCATTGTGATCGGCGTTGTGCTGGTTCAGCTCGACCGGACCGGACAGTCTCGCGCCGTCGAGCCAGTGGTCATGAAGGGCGGGCGCTAGGTTGCCGCCCCGGTTCGTGGCGCAGCAACTGGCCAGGCCATCAGGACTGCTCGGGCCCCTCTTCGGGCGATTGATGAACTGGCACAACGCCGCTCTCAACGCCTTTGCACTGGAGCAGGTGGCCCTGGCCGGGAAGGACCAGGTGCTGGAGATCGGTTTCGGTGGCGGTGCCGCCCTGGCCAACCTGCTGACCCGGGCCGGGCATGTGGCCGGTCTCGACCGCTCCCGTTCGGCCGTGCGGATGGCGCACAAACGCTACGCCGATCAGGTGGCGGCCGGCTGCGCTCAATTCAGGGTGGGCCAGGTCGAGGCGCTGCCCTACCAGGGCGGGGAATTTTCCTGGGTCTATTCCGTCAACACCGTCTATTTCTGGCCGATCCTGGATCTGGCATTCGGCGAGATCTTCCGGGTGCTGCGGCCCGGCGGTCGAGTGGTCATCGGCTTTCTGCCCAAGCAGCATATGGACCGGCTGCGGATGCCAACCGACATTTTTACCACCCGCAGCATCCAGGAAATGATGAGCGCACTCGACCGCTCAGGATTTCACGGCATCGAGATCCGCCGGCCAGCACCGGGCGTTCTGTGGGCGGTCATCGTGGCCCGGCGGCCTTGAGCGGGCATCTTTCTCAGCCGTGATCGATCATTACCGGCGGCATTTTCTTCCAAAGGAGTGGCGTCAGCCCCCCAGGCCATGAAGATCACTATCCTGGACGACTACCACGACACCCTGCGTGGTCTCCGCTGTTTCGAAAAACTTAGTGGTCATGAGGTGACGATCTGGCAGGATCACGTTCAGGCCGTGGATGCGCTGGCGGAGCGGCTGCATGACACCGAAGCCCTGGTCCTGATCCGGGAACGGACCCGGCTACAGGCTGGCCTGCTCGAGCGGCTGCCGGCCCTGCGGCTGATCAGTCAGCGCAGCGTCTATCCCCATATCGATATCGCCGCCTGCGCCCGGCTCGGCATCGTGGTTTCGTCCAACATGCACGCCGGCGCGCCCTCCTGGGCGACGGCCGAACTGACCTGGGGGCTGATCCTGGCCGCCATGCGCCAGTTGCCCGAGCAGGTGGCCGCCCTCAAGTCTGGCCGCTGGCAGATCGGGGTCGGCCATACCCTGCGCAGCAAGACGCTCGGGGTCTACGGCTATGGCCGGATCGGTCGTGCGGTCGCCGGGTACGGTGCCGCTTTCGGCATGGAGGTGATGGTCTGGTCGAGCGGCGCCTCATTGGAGCGGGCTCGCCAGGATGGCTTCACGGTTGCACCCAGCAGGGAGGCGTGGTTTGAGCACGTCGACGTGGCCACCCTCCATCTCCGCCTGGTCCCTGCCACCATTGGCGTCGTGACCGCCGCCGATCTGGCCCGTATGAAGCCAAGCGCCCTGCTGGTCAATACCAGTCGGGCTGGGTTGATCGAGCCTGATGCGCTGGTGGCGGCGCTCCGGGCCGGGCGGCCGGGCAAGGCGGCGGTCGATGTCTACGAGCAGGAACCGGTGGTCGACCCATCCCATCCGCTGCTCATTTTGCCCAATGCATTGTGCACCCCGCACATCGGCTACGTCACCGTGGATGAATATGAACTCCAGTTCGGCGACATTTTCGACCAGATCGTGGCCTATGCGGCGGGCCAGCCGATCAATGTGGTGAATCCGGTGGCGCTGACCCACCTTCGCAATGGAGAGCAGTGAGTGGCAGACTATCCGCTGGCCGACATCGCCCCGGCCCGCCGCCTCGAGCGGGCCGAGGCGCTGAGCAACGCCGCCTTTGTCGATGCCCGGATCCGTGTAGCCCGGGAATTCGGCGCGCGCTGGATCGAGGTGGCCGGCGGTCTGGCCATGTTCGATGGAGTAGGTTCGCCCTGCACCCAGACTTTCGGGCTTGGCATCTGCGCTCCGGTAACTCCGGACCCACTCTCGGAGCTGAAGGATTTTTTCCAGAGTCGCGGCGCCGATGTCGATCACGAGGTGAGTCCGCTGGCCGATCCGTCGGTGCTGGAACTGCTGCCGGCCCGCGGCTACCAGCCGATCGAGATGAGCACGGTGCTGTTCCGGCCCGTAACTGGTACGTCTGCCGTTCAACTGAACGGGATCGCGGTGCGCAGGGCTGGTGACCGGAACTGAACTCTGGCTGGCGGAGATGAATGAGGTGGCGGTCGCGGCTGGAGCTCTTTCACTGCGTGAAGGAGTGGGGCTCCTGGCCGGTGCGAGCACCATTCCCGAGTGGCGCGGTCGCCCCGCTCAGGCGGCGCTACTGAGGACCCGGCTGGAGTCAGCGGTCGAGCAGGGAACGGACCTGGCGATGATCTGTACTCAGCCTGGTGGGGCCTCGCAGCGGAATGCCGAGCGGAAAGGATTCCGGATTGCCTATACCCGGACCAAGTGGCGGCTGGTCAAATCAAGCTGAGCCTCCGCCCTCACCCCGCGTGGTGAACGGAGGAATGCAGCAGCAGTGGGTCCTGCCGGTAGAAGAATTTCAGTCCCGCATACAAATCCGGATACTGCGCCATCAGCTCGGCCGGCTTCTCGAAGAAGACCTCAGTGGCCACCGCGAAGAACTCCGATTCGTTGGTCGCCCCATAATCATCGATCACCGATGGCTGGTTGGCTTCGAGCTGGTCGCAGAACCGGGTGTAGTTCTCGCTGATCAACTTGTGCCAGACCTCGCGAGTGCTGGGCGTCGAGGCAGTGCTGAGCAGGATGGGGTCATATCGGCGAAGCTCGAGGTCGATCGGCGCCGTGAGCCCGGCCCGGAAATCGAGGATGTGGGCAAACTCGTGCAGGATGGTGTTGTGTCCGTCGGAGGGATTCACGCCACCCTGCAGCGCGGCACCCCACGAGATCACGACGGTTCCTGTCTTCCACGCTTCACCGGCAATCGGATCTCCCGCCTCGGTGGCGGAATAGGGATCGCGCGACGGAGTGGCGCGCCGGGGGACCATGGTGCTCGGGTAGACCAGGATTTCGCGCAGGTCGGCGTAGGCATCGGCTGGGAGGTCGAGCGCCAGAAGTGCCGCCTGCGCCGCAATCACCAGCTGCATCTGGCCAGTCAGCACCAGGCCACCGCATCCCTCCCAGTGACAGGTCTGGATCAGCTCGCGGGCCCGGGCCAGCAGCAACTGGCGCCGCTCTGCGCCAAGGCCGTTGGTCAGCGGGACCTGCTGGCCCAGGTCCCGGAGCCACTCGACCGGCACCGGGGCCGAGTCCTCCTGACTCAGCTCACGCTTGATGAATCGTGTGAGCAGCGGTTTGAGCAGGACGAAGCCGACGATCAAGAGCGCGGCGGCCGCCGGCACCACGAGAATGCCGCTCGAGAGTATGGTCTCCATGGTGGTCGAAAAGTAGCGGCTCATGTGCAGCGGTTCAGGCCGCCAGCTCCGGATGCCGCTTGAGGTAGTCGACCAGGTTCTTTGGCCGGTACCCCGGATCCGAGCGATTGCGGGTCATCACCAGAGGGTCGATCGTCTGATTGGTGGCTCCGCAGTTGGCGGCCGGAGCAGCTCCGATCTGAACCCGAACAGGAACAGCTCGTCTCCGACCTCGAACTGCTCGACGATGAAGCTGTAGGCCTGCAGGATGTTGGCCGAGATTCCGGTGCCGGTGGCCCCGTCGTAGATCCGCTTGAGCCACCACATTGGTGGGGCAGGGCAGCTTGTCGCCCGTGGTTTCGTCGGGGAGGTTCCAGGTGCCGTCGCAGAAGATGACGATGCGCTTCATGGATTGGCGAGTCGTTGATCGTTGGTCATGGTCGTTGGTGATCGATCATCTAGAGTAGCGATCCGGGCGTTCTTTCGCTGGCTGGCAGCTTTTCGTCTCCCATCTCCCATCTCCCATCTCCCATCTCCCATCTCCCATCTCCTGTCTCCATCTCCTGTCCCTTGACATATCTTCCGGCATATCGTAAGATATATCGTGCAATATAACTCAAGACCTATCGAGGGACACAATGCGTAACAATAGAGATGACTGGGGTTTAGGCGAGATCTTCGCCGGACTGGGTCGAGATTGGGAAAGCTGGGCAGGCGGGCGTGGCGGGCGTCATGGCCATCATGAGGGCCGGCGCCGCCGGGGCGGGATGTTCGAGTCCGGGGACATGAAGTTCGTGATCCTGCGGCTGCTCAAGGAAAAGCCCCGTCACGGGTATGAGGTCATCAAGGCGCTGGAAGAGAAGATGAACGGCTGCTATACCCCATCGGCCGGCACGGTCTATCCGACCCTGCAGCTACTGGAGGACCAGGGCTTCATCAAGGGCGTCGACACCGACGGCAAGAAGGTCTATCACGTCACGCCGGAGGGGGAGCAGTACCTGGAGGAAAACAAGGCGGTGCTGGGCGAGATTTTCGACCGGGTCCGCGAGACCATGCGTGACTTTGCCGGTGGCGCCATGGGCGAGATCAACGGCGCCTTTGGTCACTTGGCCAAGACCACTTACAAGCATGCCTGGCGGAAGGGCCCTGATGATCCGGGTCTCATGCAGCTGGCCGAGATTCTCAAGAAGGCCGCGGCCGACATCGAAGCGATCTGGACCCAGGGCTGAACTTCTACTCGGGACCGCCAATATGATCACGCTCGATCATACGATGTGGTGGATCATCTGGCCGGTGCTTGGCTTCTGGATGTGGAGCGGCCGCTCCGGCTGGCGGGGTGGCCGGCACCGGGACCGCTGGGGCGGCCGGCGTCAGGAGTTCGACGCCGAGCCGCTGCTCAAGGAGCTGGATGCGCAGAAGGTTCAGATCGACGAGATGTCGGCCCGTCTGGCCGAGCTGGAAAACCGGGCGGATTTTACCGAGCGGATGCTTTCGTCCCCGAAGGAAAGTGCCGTAGGTCCAACTTCATCCCGAGCGTAGCGAGGAACCCTGCCCGCCAAACCGGTATCCGGTCAGGCCAGCAAGGTCCCTCGTTCGCTACGCGCAGTCGGGATGAGGTGTCAGTTCACCCCGCTGCCGCCTCCACCGCCTCGAGCATGGCTTCGTAGTCGTCGGCCCCGTCGTACCGCATCCCGTTGATGAAAAAGGTCGGGGTGCCGTTGACCCCGCTCCGCACCCCGCTCTTGAAATCCTGCTTCACCTTGTCCACGAATTCGTGCTTGGCCACTGCTTGGCCGGCCCACGCGGCGTCGAGACCCAGCTGGCCGGCATAGCCGGCCAGGTGGTCGCTGTCGAGCGCGTTCTGGTGGGTGAACAGCATCGTGTGCATCGGCCAGAACTTGCCCTTGGTGCCAGCCGCCTCCGCCATTTCGGCCGCCGGTTCGGCGTCCGGATGGGCCTGGCTCAGCGGGAAGTGACGATACACGAATCGCATCCGGCTGCCCATCGCCTTCTGGAGCGCATGCACGATCGGAAAGGCGTGACCGCAGTGCGGGCACTGGAAGTCGCCGTACTCGACCAGGGTGACCGGTGCGTCGGCCGGGCCTTCGGCGTGATCGTCGCTGCTGATGGGCGGATTGAGATCGCTCACCTGGCTGCTCCCTTCTTGAGGTTGTCGAGTGCCTTGAGGATTCCGTCGGCGCCGGGATTGCTGCCTTCCGGCGAGAGGTAGCTCCACGCGATCGCGCCCTGCTCGTCAATCACGAAGAGGGTGCGCTTCGAGTAGCCGACATCCGTGCGATAAGAGTCGTACAGGGTCGAGACGGCACCCTTCGGCTCGAAATCGGCGAGCAGCGGAAACCGGAGCTTTCGGGCCTCGGCAAATGCCATGTGGCAGAAGATGCCATCCACCGAGATCCCGATCAGTTGAGCCTCGTGCTCCTTGAATTCATCGAGCACTTCGTTGAACAGGGCCAGCTCATCGCCGCACACCGGACTCCAGTCCGCTGGATAAAAGGCCAGGATGACCGGCTTGCCCCGGTACTGCTTCAGGCTGACCGTGGTGCCAAGGCCAGAGGGAAGCGTGAAATCCGGCGCCCTGGTGCCGGCTGGAAAGATTGATGAAGCGTTCGAATCAGCTGCCATGATCAGTCTCCTCAATGGTCGAAACACTGGCGAGCGTCTAACATAAAACGATCCAGGTTCCGGGTTTCGAGCACCGAGAACCAGGTTCAGGATTTCTATCGAGTTCGGCTGCACAATCACCAACGACTTAAGACCAGGAACGAATGACTCTCGCTGAGGGCTTACGGCTTAAGGCCTGTGACTCATGGCCCTGCCCACACCGGCCCCTCCCCATCCGAGCGCTGCCGCAAACAGCACGGTGACCAGCAGCAGTACGGCTCCCGGAAGATGAAACAGCCCGCCCAGCCTGCCGGCGAGCACTCCAACGGGGCCTTCGACCGAGGCGACCAGCAGCAGGACACTCCACGCAATCAACCCCGCCGCACCAGCCTGCCACGCCCTGACGGCTGGAACGAGCCAGCCAAACAGGAATCCGGCGACCGCCACTGACCACCATGGCAGCGCCAACGTCGTTGCCATGATTCCCATCGTCAGCAACCCGATCCGCAGCGCCCACCCGTGCACAGGCTTGCTCCCGGAATCCATCTTCCGCTCAATAGTTATCATAGGTTGATGGCTGCTTCAATGAGACGAAGGTGTCAGTGTCAGTTGGGCGCTGGTTTGATCCCTGGGCAGACTATCCACCGCCGCTGGCAGGCGAAGCGTATCGAGCTCACCCAGGCTCCACTTCTGGAGATGATCGAGATACCGCGGGCTGGCCGGATTCCCCGATTGGCCGCCGGGATACACTCCCCACGCCCGCACCGTTGGACCCAGCTCAACCACCATCCGCCAGCTGGCGCCGAAATCCACACCCTGGCTCGATGGGCTCATGGTCGAGGGACCGCCCTGGACCGATACCGGCGGTGACGCCATCCCTGGCAGCCGCAGCAGGTGGGGCACCTGCATCGTCCAGCGATTCGACCAGGTCCAGCCGCCCCGATCGGGGTCGCCGTACTCCGCCACGGTTCTGACATACGCGGCACGCAAGCTCGCCGCCAGGATATCGTCGCGGGTCTCGACCTTGCCGGGCGTGCGCGTGTCGTCCCACCAGGCATTCCCTGGATCCTGCAACAACTCGGCGACGACCATCAGGCCAGGGTAGGGCGGTGGTTCCATCAACGTGCCATCAGGCCCCCGGAAGCCGGGGCCGGGCACCAGCTCATCCCACAGCTTGGCATTCAACTCGCGCATCGCGGCTTCGAACAGGATGGCGCGATGATTGTCGCGGGTATAACGTCGATCCCATTGTTCCAGCGTACGGGCTGCCCGCTGCAACTGAACGTCACCGGGGTCGACATTGGCCGCATTGAGGAACCACGGGACCAGCAGGTCGGCACGCGGGCTGGCGGGGTCGGTCTGCATCTGCCGGATCTTGTCCGGCGTCATCGCGGAGTCAGCCCGGAGGATCTGGTTGATGCGTTCGGCTCGCCATGGTGAGGCCCAGTTGCTGCCGAAATACGCCGGGTTCACCTTCGGATCGATCGGCTGCTGATTGGCCGACGCCAGGTATCCCTGGGCCGGGTCGATGGCCTGTGGGTAAGCCGAGAGTGGCCAGTAGCCGGTCCAGTCGCTGGCACTGCTGGTGCCATCCTGGAGCTGATTGCCGGCGACCTTGCCCGGCCGCAATGGGAAACGGCCGGTGGAGCGGATCGCGATGCTGCCGGCCCGGTCGGCCACGATCATGTTCTGGGCCGGCGCGCCCCAGACTGACATGGCCTCGAGCCACTGCCGAACCGAGCCGGCCCGCGCCGCCGAGACCAGCGCTCCTATGTCGAATCCCGTCTCCAGCATCGTCCACCGGGTCGAGATCCAGCGACCATCAATCTTCCGCAAGCCACCGCGATGGGTAAAGCGCAGCGTGTCGAGCGCAATCGTGTCACCGTGAACCCCTGGGTACGCCTCGATCTTGATCTGCAGTGGCCGCCAGCTGCCGTCGAGCAGGTACCGCGTCGGGTGACGCTGGTCATCGACCTTCTCGAGGTAGTAGTCGACCACATCGCCCTCGGTGTTGGTGAACGACCAGGCCACCTGGCGGTTGAAGCCGAGCACGATGGTCGGTGCGCCCGCGATCGTGACGCCATAGACATCGAGGTGTCCCGGCACTACGAGGTGGGCCTCGTACCAGATCGACGGCAGCGACAGGTCGAGATGGGGGTCGCCGGCGAGCAGCGCGTACCCCTCGCGGGTGCGACGGGGTGCGATGGCCCAATTGTTCGAACCGATGCCGTCATCGAAGGAAAGGGCGGGTCCGGCTGGAGGGGCGTGGGGGCCGATCGGCGATCGGCCCGTACGCCCCGCCAATCCAACGGTCGTATCCGGCGCACCCGGCGGCGGAATCTTCCGGTTGTCGAATCGCGGCGCCTTCTGGCCATTGGGCTGGATCGGTTCCTGGATCGGTGCGTTGATTGGATACAGTGCCTCGGCAGCGGCGCGTCCCACCAGGTGACTCGCAGCCAGCTGAGTCAGTTCATCCTGACTCATCGACAGAGTGAGGCCCATCCGGTCGAACAGGTGCAGGCAATCGATTGGCCGCCAGCGCGACGGCCACTTCTGCAGCAGCCGGTATTCCAGAGGCAGATGGCGCTGATCGAGTTGATCGATCCAGGCGTCGACGCCCGCGCTGTACGCCATCACCGCCTGCCACCCCTCCGACGCGGTGTCGACCGCCGCCATCCTGCGCTCCGCCGCCCGCGGCAGTCCCAGTTGCCGGGTTTCCCGATCCAGTGGCAGCGCAGCCTTGCCGACCAGCGCCGTCAGGGTGCCGGCGCCGGCCCTGGCCTGCAGTTCGAGCTGGAATAGTCGGTCGCGTGCCACCACAAAACCAAGGGCGCGCCAGGCGTCGGCTTCGCGGCGGGCGAAGATGTGGGGAACACCGCGATCGTCGTACCGAATGGAGACGGAATCGCCGAGCCCTGGGATCCGCGCGTCGGCCCGGGCCGGAAGTTCCGCTGTGGCCGCGACGGCCCAGAGCCCGCGCCACGGGTCGAGCAGCGGACCCACCGGTGGCAGCGGCCCAGCGCCCTTGGCGCCTAGCCAGAGTGCGCCTGCCAGGCCGATGAAAGCCGGAAGCGTGCGCAGAATTCGGGATAGAGTTAGGCGAGGCATTGTGCCCGTAATATGAACGGCTCAGCGAAATGGGGGGGCGGGGGGGCGGGGGCAGCAACTGCAGCATTGATCGTGGGAGGGCACCGGTCGCTCCGATCGGCAATTTGCTTTCGAAATGTCAGGCCGGGATCGTCGTTGTTGTTTACAGAAGAACGGACTTCAGCAGGGTGA
>JBEPVA010000105.1:0-13008 GCA_041691295.1 Gemmatimonadota bacterium | reverse complement strand
ACCGTGAACAGTGAACCGCCTCTGATCACCCGACGGGCGCGGAGTTTCACCCACCGATTCGGATAGCGCCTCGGTGCCGGCCGCCCCATCTTTGCGGGCAAGGAGGCGCTATGTCGGGAACCTCATCGCACGACACGCAGGACCTCACTCCGGCCCGGGCCTGGCAGGCGGTCCTGTCACGCGACCGCAAGGCGGACGGACGCTTTGTGTTCGCGGTCCGGACCACCGGAATCTTCTGCCGCCCCAGTTGTCCGGCCCGTCGGCCGCTCCGGACCAACGTCGCATTCTACCCCGACCCGGTGCCAGCCCGGGCCGCCGGATTCCGTCCCTGCCGGCGCTGCCGCCCTGAATCAGTGGCCAGTGACCGTGGCCGCGAGCGCGAGGTGCTGAGCCGGGCCTGTCACCTGCTGTCGCAGGGTGACGGTCAGCCGCTGGCCCTGGGCAGCCTTGCCCAGAGAATTGGCACCACCCCCGCGCACCTCCGCCAGCTATTCCAGCAGCGGCTGGGCCTCACACCCGCCAGCTGGGCCCGCACCGCCCGTCTGGTGCGTTTCAAGCGGGCACTCAAGAGCGGACGCGCAGTGGCCCCCGCGCTATATCAGGCGGGATTCGGATCGACCAGCCGGATCTACGAGGACGGAGCTACTCGACTGGGGATGACGCCGGCGGTGTACGGCAAGGGTGGAAAGGGGATGGAAATACGTTTTGCCATCTTCGCCATGGCTCCCGGCAATGCGCTAGTGGCCTGGACCGACCGCGGCATCTGTGCCGCATTTCTCGGCACCGACGCGGCGACGCTGACCGGCGACCTGACCGCCGAGTTTCCGGCGGCCAGCCGGCGTTCGGCCAACCGGATGGAGCAGGAGTGGGCCGGCACGATCGTACGGGCCGCCCTCGATGGGATCGGAAACACCGACCTGCCGCTCGACATTGCCGGCACCGCATTCCAGTGGCGGGTCTGGCAGGCGCTGCGGCAGATTCCCCGCGGCGAGACCCGGACCTATGGCCAGGTGGCTCGCGCGATCGGAAAACCCAGTGCCGTCCGGGCCGTGGCCCGCGCCTGTGCGACCAACCGGGCGGCGGTCCTGATCCCCTGTCACCGGGTGATCGGCAAGAATGGCGAGCTCACGGGGTATCGCTGGGGAGTTGACCGGAAGCGAGCGCTGCTGAGTGGAGAGAAGTAGGGTGCGCGGAGGATCGTGAGTCGATCGCTTTTGCTCCCTTCCCCTTACTCCCTCCCCCTGAACTTCTCCAGCTTCCGGCGGTCCCGCTTGGTCGGGCGGGCATTGTCGTCGGTGAGAAAAGCGGAGTGGACGGCCTTGAGCTGGAGAGACAGCCGTTCGCGCTGCGCCTTGCTGGCGTCGGTCTCTCCGTAGAGCAGCACCGCCTGAGCGGCGGGCCCCCGTTTTTCCGACAACCCCTTCACGATCACGATCTGTTCGTAGGGTCCCTGCCGCATCCGGACTTCGTCACCGGTGCGGATCGTCTTGGCGCGTTTGACCCGATCTCCATTGACCTGGACCTTGCCGCCGTCGATCGCTTCCACGGCGACCGCGCGGGTCTTGTAGAATCGGGCGGCCCAGAGCCACTTGTCGAGCCGGACCCCATCGATCAACGACTGCTCCGCGGGGCTCATCTCGTGCCGGTCTCCTGTCTCGCGTCCTCGGTGTCCTGCCACGGACGGTCGGGCGTGTCGACATTCGGCCGGATGATCAGGTCGCAAGCCAGGAACAGCGTCCGGCAAAAGGGAAACAATGCGAATGGAGCGACCAGCATCAGCGCCGCCCCGCCGTACTGCAGGAAATCCCACGGCGGCGAGGGCCAGGTCCAGGCCACCACCACCACGAAGACCGCCGCGAACAGCATTTCCGACAGCACGATATTGAACATGTACGATCCAACCTGATAACCCGACTCACCCCGCTCCAGCCGAAGACCGCAGACGGGGCAGTTGCTGCGCATCCTGAGCCAGTGCTCGAACAGCGGCCCGCCGCCGCAGCGGGGGCACTTGAGCCGGATGGCGCGGCCGAGTGTGCGGAGTGGATGAATCGCGGCCATGCTTTGCACCTCATCCCGAGTCGTCGTCCCTCGCGTGGCGAGGGAGAGTCTCAGGCAGTGAAACGAGAGAGGGATCGGCTAGTCAACAACTCGATCCCTCGCCGCAACGCGGCTCGGGATGAAGTGCCGGTCATAGTCTCGTCTTCGACGCCGGATACCCCATCGCCGCATTCAGCCACCGCACCAGCGGTGTCATCTTGCTGAACTCGCGCGCCACCAGCGCCGGGAGCTTGCTGCCAGTCACTTGCGCTTCGCTGAACTGTTTCGACACGGTGAACGACTGGTAGCGCAGCCATCGCTCGGCCGGGTGCCCGGGCATATAGCCTCGCGGCAGCCGGGTGAGCATGCTCTCCTCCGACAGCTTGAACTGGCGCTTGAACGCCGGTGCGGAAACTACTCTGGCAAATCCCCGGGGATCCTCGGCCAGCGCCTGACGAATTCGATTGAGCGCCGGCCGAGGCGGCATCCAGATCCCGCCGGCCACGAAGCACTGGCCCGGTTCGAGGTGGAAATAGAATCCGGCCCCGCCACCTTCGGCATCGCTACCCACTCCGCGTCCCGCATCGCGGTGGTAGAACCAGCAGCCGGCATTGGTCTTGTAGGGCGATTTGTTCTTCGAGAATCGCACATCACGATGAATCCGGAACAGCGACCTCCGGGGATCACCGATGATTTCGGGAGCAAACTTCGCCAGCCGGACATCGATCTCCTCGACCAGGGCGCGGAATGGGTCGCGCAGCTCGTGCTCGTAGACCGGCCGGTGGCTCTCGAACCAGCCCCGGTCGTTGTGGCGCTTGAGCTGGCGGAGAAAGGAGAATGCGGCGGGACGGAATCCGCTGAATGGTTCGAGCGCGGTGATGGAGGACGTGGACACCAGAAGTTCCTTGGCCGAGCGGGTCAGCTGCTTGATGGCGTACTCTCGGCGGAGAGCATCGCCCTGGGTGGCGGCTCGTTCCAGCCAGACCAGGAAGACCGGCAGGCGGCTCCTGGTATAGCGGGCGCCGCGTCCGCGGTTATGAGCGGCGAGCCGGGCCACGGGGTCGGTCGCGACCCCGGTGTACAGCGTCAGATCCCGGCATCGCGCCAGGTACACAAACCACGGCATCGAGCGCCAAAGGTAATTACCTTTTGGCCATGCAGGTCTCGCCGCAGGACCACCGCACCGATCAAACCCTGCCGGACCAGCGCACCCTGCTTTTCTGGGTGTTCGCCGTCCGTGTGCTGGCCGCCGCCGGGATTCTGGTGGGCGCGGCCCTGTTCTGGACCACCGACCCGCAGCTCTCGTTCATCGTCAGTATCGCCGTCATCCTGGCCCTGACGCTCACTGCCTACGGCTACTGGGCCACCGCGCTCCGCGGCGGCCGCCCGGGGCTGCTGTTCCTCTGGGCCCAGGCGCTGACCGACCTGGCGCTGGTCACCGCGTTCGTGCACCTGTCAGGCTCGCTCGACAGCTTCTTCCCGGCGCTGGCCATCCTGGTCATCAGCACCTACGCGCTGCTGCTGCGGTTCAGTCCGGGCATCCTGGTGCCGGTCGCCACATCGGTGCTGTACTACGTCGAGTACTGGCAGATTCACCAGTCGAGTCCCGGACTGACCTTCTGGGTCCAGATCGGCGTGTTCCTGGTCTTCTACGCCATCATCGGCGCGCTGGTCTCCCGGCTCCGGGTGGCCGGGGTCAAGCAGGAAACGCTGGTCACCGAGCTCCGCCGGGTCCGGCTCGAGGCCGATGACATCCTGCGGCACATCCGGTCGGGCGTCATCACCATCGCCAGCGATGGTGTCCTGGCCTTCATCAATCCGATGGCGGAACGCTTGCTGGGCATGAACGGCGCGGAACTCACCGGCCGGCCGGTGCTCGATTTCCTCAAGTTGCGCTCCCCCGAACTCTGGGCGGCGATGGTCGCGGCCATCCGTCACGGTCACAAGGTCAGTCGCGGGGAAGGGCTGGTACAGCTGGAGAGCGGCCGGTCATTCCCGATCGGCCTCAGCACCACCACCTTCGAGCGGGAGTCGGACACCACCCCGTCGGTGACTGCCATCTTCACCGATATTTCTGATCTCAAGCGGCTGCAGGACCTCCACCTGCGCGCTGAGCGTCTGGAGGCGGTGTCGGAGCTGTCGGCCTCGCTGGCCCACGAGATTCGCAATCCGCTGGCCTCGATCCGCAGCGCGGTGGAGCAGCTGGCCATGAGCGCGCACGCCGACGAGGACGACCAGATGCTGGCCCAGCTCATCGTCCGCGAGAGTGAGCGATTGAGCCGGCTGCTCAGTGAGTTCCTCGACTTCGGCCGGGTCCGGGCCACTCGCTTCGTGCCGGTCGACCTGTTCAGCGTCGCCACCGCAGCCGCCAGGCTGGTGCGAGAGCATCCTGACTGCACTCCGGAGGTCCGGATCACGGTGGAGGGCGGAGCCACCCTGCTCGATGCCGACGAAGATCTGCTGAACCGGGTCATGGTCAACCTGATGCTCAACGCGGTGCAGGCCGGCAAGGGCGCCGCCGACATCCGGGTAACCGTAGGTCCCGCGCGGCCGAGCGATCTGCCGGCCGGCGCCGGGATCGACAGCCCGGTACGGCTCGAGGTCCGGGACAACGGTCCCGGAATTCCCGAAGAGCTGCGTGACCGGCTGTTCCAGCCGTTCGTGACCGGCCGGCCCGGCGGCACCGGGCTGGGGCTGGCCATCGTGCAGCGCGCGGTCGAGGCGCATCGGGGCCTGGTCCTGGTCGATTCACGGCCCGGCAACGGCACCACCTTCACCATATTCTTTCCATCCCGCTGGTCGGCAGAGGAAGCCGCATGACCCAGAAACCTACCGTGCTGATCGTGGACGACGAATCCGGCATTCTCGATTCGCTCCGCATCCTGCTCAAGAAGGAAGGCTACGAGGTGACCGCGGCACAGGGCGGCAAGGCCGGCCTGGACCTGATTCGCGGCGGCACCTTCGACATCGTCCTCTCGGACATCCGGATGCCCCAGGTGTCGGGGCTCGACATTCTTGCCGCGGTCCGCGAGCAGGATCCGCTGACCCCGGTCATCCTGATGACGGCGCAGGCCTCGCTGCAGACCGCCATCGGAGCGGTGAATGCCGGGGCCTATTACTACATCCAGAAGCCGTTCGCCAACGACGAACTGATCGCCATCCTGCGCCGAGCCACGGACTACCGCGCGGTCCGGGTCGAGAACAAGAATCTCAAGCAGGAAATCCGTCGCCGGGAGCGGGGCGGCTCGGATCATCCGGTCGGCAAGTCGCGCCGGTTCATCGAAGTGCTCAGGCTGGCCGACCAGGTGGCGCCCACCGAGTCCACCGTGCTGATCCAGGGCGAGAGCGGCACCGGCAAGGAAGTCCTGGCCCGCTACATCCACGACCGGTCGAGCCGGGCCGATGGCCCCTTCATGTCAATCAACTGCGGGGCGCTGCCGGAAAATCTGCTCGAGAGCGAACTGTTCGGACACGTGAAGGGCTCCTTCACCGGCGCGGTGCGGGACAAGCAGGGCCTGTTCTCGGCCGCCAAGGGCGGCAGCTTCTTCCTCGACGAAGTCGGCGAAATGCCGCCCTCGCTGCAGGTCAAGCTGCTCCGGGTGCTGCAGGAGCGCGAGGCCATTCCGGTCGGCGGCACCGAGGCGGTCAGCGTCGATGTCCGGATTATCGCGGCCACCAACCGTGATCTCGAGGAGGAAATCCGCCGCGGCGCATTCCGCTCGGACCTGTTCTACCGGCTCAACGTCATTCCGGTGCAGCTGCCGCCACTCCGCGACCGGCGTGACGACATCGTGCTGCTGCTGGAGTCGTTCCTCCAGCGCCTGGCCATCGAGCGGAACGCCGAACCCAAGGCCCTGTCGGCCGATGCCCTGGACGCCGTCATGGTCTATGACTGGCCCGGCAACGTTCGCGAACTGGAAAACGCCCTCGAGCACGCGGTGGCACTCACCCCGGGGCGCACCATCGAGCCGGGCCAGTTGCCCGACCGGATCACCCGGCGCCGCAAGGAGCCGCTGGTCTCCGAGCGGATCTACGAAAACCCGACCCTCGATGTGATCGAACGGGCCTACATCATGTGGGTGCTGCAGGCGGAAGGTGGCAACAAGACCCGGGCGGCTGAGGCCCTCGGCATCGACCCATCGACCCTGTATCGCAAGCTGAGCCGCTATGAGGCACCGGCGGCCGGAACCGAAAAATGACCGGCATTCCGAAGCTGTCGGTCATTGTCCCGGTGTACAACGAGGAACGGACCCTTCGGACCATCATCAGCGCGCTCCGCGACGTGCCGCTGCCGATGGAGATTATCTGCGTCAACGATTGCTCCAGGGACGCCAGCGCCTCGATCCTCGACGAGATGAAGGCCGCCAGCCTGGTGGATATCGTCGTGCACCAGCCGGTCAACCGGGGCAAGGGCTTTGCCCTCCGCACCGGGATCCAGCACGCCACTGGTGAAGTGATCGTGGTCCAGGACGCCGACCTGGAATACGATCCGCACGAATTCGGCCGGCTGCTGGCGCCGATCATGGAAGGCAAGGCGGATGCGGTGTTCGGATCGCGGTTCCTTGGCGGTGGCGGGCGAGTGCTGTACTTCTATCACTCGATCGGCAACCGGCTGCTGACCCTGCTGTCCAACATGTGCACCGATCTCAACTTGACCGACATGGAAACCTGCTACAAGATGGTCCGAGCGCCGTTGATGAAGTCACTGGTGTTCACCAGCGACCGGTTCGGCTTTGAGCCCGAGATCACTGCCCGGCTGGCCCAGGTCGATGCCCGGATCTGGGAAGTGCCGATTTCGTACAACGGCCGGACCTACGCCGAGGGCAAGAAGATCGGCTGGAAGGATGGCGTGGCCGCGTTCTTCCACATCCTGCGGTTCAACTTCTTCCCGCCCAAGCGCCTGCCCGCACCAGGTGCCTGAAGCCGCCGTGGGCCGGCCGCTGCGGCGGCTCGCCGTGCTCTGCCTCGCGGCGCTCGCTCTCCTCCCCATCGTCAACTGGATTCCCGGTGGTCACTCGGCTGACTGGTATGCCATCACCTCGTCCGGCTGGCTGACTGGATCGATGATCGTGGCCGGCGCCGGCGTGGTGCTGGCCATCCTGTCCCGTTCACTGCCATTGCTCTGGCGGCCTGGCCTGTTCGATCCGCTGATCGCCCGCTGGCAGGCCTCGAGTCGAGCCGGGCCACTGCTGATCGCGGGCGTTGCGTTCGGGGCATACAACTGGGTCGCGCTTCGGGTACTGGGCCCGCGCCCGCTGCTGATCGACGAAATCATCCAGACCTTCCAGGGCCGGACCTTTTCGGCCGGACTGCTCTGGCGCCGGCAGCCGAGCTGGCCGGAATTTTCCAGTAGCATGCACCTGATCGACTGGGGCGGAAAGCTCTACGGCCAGTTTCCCGCCGGCGGTCCCGCGCTCTCCGCGCTCGGCACCATGGTTGGCGCCGAATGGATCGTGGGCCCATTGGCTGGTGCGCTGAGCGTGCTCCTGTTCGGCTGGCTGGCCCGGCGGATCGCGCCGACGCCAGGCACCAGCCTCGGTGCCACCCTGCTGTTTGCCTTTGCGCCATTCGCCCTGTTCATGAGTGGCTCGCACATGAGCCATGTGACGGTGCTGACCGCCATCATCGCGGCGGCGCTGGCGCTGTCGATCGTCATGGACTCGGACAACCCGCGTCCCCTGGCCGCCCTCTTGTGTGGCATGTCACTCGGCGCTGCCGCCACGATCCGGCCGGTCGATGCCGTGGCGTTTGCGCTGCCGGCCGGCGCCTGGTATCTGCTGCGTACCATCCGGAATCCTCGCCGCTGGATCGACCTGGTGGCCGCCGGCATCGGCATCCTGCTGCCGCTGGCGCTGCTTTGCTGGGTCAACTATCGGACCACAGGTAGCCCGCTTCGCTTCGGCTACGATGTGATGTGGGGCGACACGAAGTTCTTCGGATTCGGCACCATGCCCGGCGGCGATACTCACACGCCGGTGAAGGGCCTTGAGCTGATCAACCTGTATCTGCTCCGCCTCGAGACCTACCTGTTCGAGACCCCGGTGCCATCGCTGATTCCAGCCCTCGCCGGGCTGTGGCTCATCGACCGCACCACTGCGTACGAGCGCTACCTCAATCTGTCTGTTCTGCTGTTCCTGCTCCTCTACTCGGCCTACTGGCATGACGGCTTTTTCCTGGGCCCGCGTCTGGTGTACCCACTGGTGCCGGTGCTCGCGCTGTGGACCGCGCGGTCCTTCACGGCCGTGCGTGCCCGCTGGGGGCAGCGACTGGGTTGGCGGGTCATGGTGTGGAGTGGCGCGCTGAGCTGTGTGGCCGCGTTCGGGGTGGCGGTTCCATCGCGCGTGCGTCAGTATCATCGGGGTTTGCTGACCATGCGGTGGGATCCGGACAGCGCCGCGGCGCAGGCAGGGGTGCACAAAGCCCTGGTGCTGGTCCGGGAGAGCTGGGGCGCTCAGCTGATGGCGCGGCTCTGGGCAATGGGTGTCAGTCGGAGTAACGCCGAGGCGCTCTATGCGGTGGTCGACCGGTGTGAACTGGAGACGGCATTGACCTGGGCCGAGCAGACTGGCGCCCCCGAGGCGGCCTTTATCGAACGGATCCGGCCGGCGCTGGCGGAACAGGGCAGGATTGTTCGGGACCCCGATTCTCCCGATCCAACCGCTCGGATGCTGCCCGGGCAGGTATACACGCCACTCTGCCGGAGTCGGCAGCAGGAGGATACCGAGGGGTTCACGCTCTATCCGCCGCTGCTGCTGGCCAACGGCGACAACTTCTACCTCCGCGACCTTCACGCCCGGGACTCGCTGCTGTTCATCGCCCTGCGCGATCGCCCGGTCTATCTGCTCAAGCCGGCCACCTCGGCGGAAGGACAGCCTCCGTCATTCTACCTGGTCAACCGCGATTCGGCTTACGCGGCCTGGGCGTTAGACGCGCGACAGGCCTCGAGCGGCAGCGCCCGCCAGTAGCGCCAGAGGTAAGCCAGGTAGCTGGTGCGCCACTCGAGCGGATTCGGAACGGCGGAGGCACGGACCCGGCGGGTGGCCTCGGGCAGGTTGTAGTAGGGAATTGACGGCCAGAGATGGTGGATGGCGTGCAGGTTCATGTTCATCGGTGAGATGAACCAGCGCTCCAGCGGATGGCTGAGATAACTGATCAGCCGGTGGCTGTCGGCCGAGGCGTCCGCCTCCGGCTGGGAGTGCTCACAGAAGGTCCGCAGGTTGTCCATCAGGAAGGTGAAGGCGAACACCGGGAACAGCCACAGCAGCGGATACGCCCACCAGCCGATCCACCAGCTCAGCCCCCCGATCAGCGCCATCTGCCAGACGGCGAGAATAGCCAGGTCCGCCACCGTGTAGCCCGAGGGCCTGATCTCGGTGGCCAGGCTGTCGGGATCCCGGGGTCGGAGGGCGGTATTGGTCAGGAAGACGTTGCGCACCGAGGTGAACAGGGTCGAGGCTCCGCTCAGGTAGGCCACCAGCTGTCCCGGCTCGAATTTGTTGAAGCAGACGTACTTGTACCGATCGGGATCGTCCGGCATGGCCAGGTGTTCGTGATGATCGAGGTGATTGCGGTTGTTGATCCGGGTAATCGCGCCGATCGAGCCCAGGATGCAGAGGTCGTTGAACCGGTCGTTGGTCGAGCGGCCGTGGAACAGCCGCCGGTGCAGGCCATCGTGGCCGATGATGAACAGGGCGTAGAACGCCGATCCGATCAGTGGAATCGCCAGCAGCACCGTCAGCGGCGACGGATGCCAGGCCACCAGCGTCCATCCCGCCACGATCAGCAGCCAGGACCGCGCGGTGCCGAATACCACTCGTCCGGGCCGGAGCTGGGAGAGCTCCCGGACCTGTTCGGGTGGCAAAAGGATGCGGCGCCACGGGTTGTAGGCAGTGGTGCGGCTGCGGGCGGCGGTTTCCATGCGTGGATTCTACTTGACTCGCTCCGTGCGGGCATCTAGTCCTTGAGCACATGACCGCTGCCGAGCCACCACTCGTCTCCCCCGCCGTACTGCCTCCCGGCTTCGAGGATCCATCGATTCCGCGGATTGCCGTGGACCCGGTGGAGAGCTGTGCGGTCTGCGGCAGCCGAGAGTGGAGCCCCTTCGCAGACGGCTTCGACTACGAACTCAGGACCTGCCGCAATCGCTGGCATTTCGTGGCCTGCTCCAGCTGCGATCACGTCCGGCTCCACCCCCGCCCCCGGGCCGATACCCTCGGCGTCATCTATCCCTCGAACTACTACGCCTACAACTACGATACCCAGGTCTCGCCGCTGGCCCGCATGGCCAAGGCCTGGCTCGACCGCCGGAAGTTTGCCGGAATTCTCACTCACCTGGCGCGGCCACCGAGGAACTACCTCGATGTCGGCTGTGGCAATGGCCGGTTTCTCGACCTGATGGCCGAACGCGGCCTGCCGCCCGAACGGCTGTACGGACTCGAGCTCGACCAGCCCACGGTCGACCGGCTCAAGGCCCGGGGGTACCAGGCGTTCTGTGAGCGGGTGGAGGAGTGCCAGGATATTCCCGCCGGCAGCATCGATCTCGCTACCATGTTCCACGTTATCGAACATGTTGACCGACCCGATGCCGTCATTCGCCACTTGGCCGACTGGCTGGCGCCGGGCGGGGTGCTGGCGCTCGAGACGCCCAATCTCAACAGCTGGGACGCCCGATTGTTCCGGGACCACTACTGGGGTGGGTATCACATTCCGCGGCACTGGCATCTGTTCACGCCCGATACCCTGGCCAAGTTGCTGACGGCGGCCGGCCTCGACGTCGTCACCGTCGAATATCAGACCGGGCATTCGTTCTGGCTCTACTCCATTCACCACCGGCTGCGCTACGGGGCGCCTCCGCATCCCGGGTTGGCGGCCCACTTCAACCCGATGGGCGGTTCACTCCTGGCCCTGGCCGCGGCCACCGGGTTCGACAAGATTCGCGGGGCCCTCGGCGTTCCCACCTCTGCCATGCTGCTTATCGCGCGGAAGCCGGCGTAGCCAGCGGCACTCCGTCGGTCCCCAGCGGCACCATCACCTTCTTCTGCTCGATGTACAGGTACGGCGTCCGGTCCGGGGCCATTGCCAGCAGCCGGGGATTCTCGCTGTCCAGGTCGTGCACGATCCAGCTCTGCGCCGAGTCGAGATCGGGGGGATTGTCGATCAGGCTGGTGTAGAAGCGGTGGTTCGGCGCGTACCGCACGAATACTATCGACCGGCCGGGCAGTGCGGCGACCAGTTCATGAAACGCTTCGTGATAGCTGGCGATCTTGTCGCGACGCTCGCGGGCCGCCAGCACGATCGGAATGCCGGTTCCCACCGCGCAGAGTACGATGAGCCAGACCGCCAGTGTACTCCTGGCCGAGGGGGGCGTCGGTCCGGACTCCACCATCCGGCGGCTTACGCTGTTGGCCACCCCCGCAATTCCCAGCGCGGTGATCACCGCCAGCGCCGGCTGGCCCTCCTGGTAATACAGGCTCCAGTTGACCGGATGGGCAAAGATCAGGTGCACCAGCATCAGTGTCAGCGCCGATGCCATCCCGAACCGGAGCTCGCGGCCGGCCAGCCATGACCCCACGAGGGCGAACAGCGCCATCGGCAGCAGCCATTCCCCCCACGCGTCCCGGAGCACCTGCGCGGCACGGGCGGCAAATATTCCGGGCAGGTGACTGGGCTGAAAGCCGATGTGCGCTTCCGTGAAATAGACCACGTACGCTCGCATGTCCTTCGGCAATTCGCGCTGCGGCGCTCGACCGTCGATCGTGAAGCCGGGTCGGTCGACCGGCGCGTAGATGTCGGCGTACCGCTCCCACGGCGTCACTCGCCAGCTGCCGGTGACCATCTTGTTCTGGTACAACAGTGGCGAGATCACGGCCATTCCCACCAGACCAGCCACCAGCAGGTCGGCCCACCGTCCTCCCCTGATCGTGCCCGCCAGCACCATTACGGCACACGGCAGCGCCAGGGCAACCGCGGTCAGCGGCCGGGTGATCGCACAGGCCGCAAGGGCGATGCTCAGCACGATCAGCCATCGCCGGCTGCCCGCCTGCCACCACTCATGCAGCGCCCACCACGCGATCAGCCAGAGCGGCCCCGACAGCGCCTCCGAGAGATATGCGGTGTGATAGGTGATCGTCCCCGGGGCGAGCAACCAGAGCAGCCAGGCCAGTGCCGCTACTGCCGGCGTCGTGAACCGACGGGCCAGCGCGAACAACAACCCACCGCTCAGGCCGTGGAGCAGCAACGGCACCAGTGCCGGCCAGCCCAGCCAGATTCCCGGCACCATGGCCAGCGAGAATCCCAGCGGATACTTCGCGGCCAGCAGTGGCGTGACGAAGACGTGAAACTGCTCGAAGAATTCCGGCAGCGGGCGGCCGGTTCCGGTCAGGTGGCCGGAGGCCAGCAGCCTGGCTTGCAGCAGATAGGCGGTCTCATCGTGGATCGTGGCGATCGGCGCCAGCGATCCCCAGATGATCCAGAAGGTGACGGTGGTCAGCCCTCCGACAATCCACGGCGCCAGCCGCCCTTGGCCCAGCGGCTCGAGCCAACGGGCATCGCCGAGTGGAATTCGCGCCGCCAGCAGGGCGGCGGCCAGGATCAGGGCCAGCGGCAGCAGCAGCGGGCCGGCGCTGAAGATCAGGCTCACCGTCGCCTCGTGGAGTCGGGCACCACCGCCCGCGGCACTGGTACGCCAAGGCTATCGAGCGCCACGAACCGGTGACGGGCTTCATCGTAAAGCCAGGGCGTCCGGGCCGGTGCCAGGGCCATCAGCCGCCGGTTGTCAGCGCCACGGTCGTACACCAGCCACGCATGCGTCGCATCGAGGTCGGGCTCATTGGCAATCAGGCTGCGATTGAGGTCGTGCTCCGGCCCGTACCGGATGAACACGATGGCCGGCCCATTGAGTCGAGCCACCTGGCGACGGAACCGGTCCTGGTCGAAACTGACATACCGGCTGGTGGCGTGGGCCTCGTGAAT
>JBEPVA010000104.1:0-13152 GCA_041691295.1 Gemmatimonadota bacterium | reverse complement strand
GCCGCTGGTCGTGGTCGAGGTCAAAGAACCCGGTCGGGTTATCGGTCGGGAAGAACCCCCCGGTGACGGGACCGGCTCCATAGGCGTGATTCAGCGCCACATTGGCGAACCCCGTGACCGGCCCCTTCGGCCGGACTTCGAGCACCGCTTCGATTCCACTGATATGCACTTCGGCGATATTGACCGAGGTCACGATCGATGAACCGGGGACAGTGTTGTCGTCGATACCCGGGCTGCTGTCCTTGTGATACCCGGCGAGCTTGGTCACCATCCCGAACGGGAACCGGTGAATCAGGCCGGCTTCGTACACGTTGTCGCGCTGCGGCAGGGTCGGCACCGTCGTCGTTCCGCCTTGCGCGGTACTGGTGATGGCGCGCAGATCCTCGACGTTGGTCGGCAGGAACTGGCGGCCGTAGTACAGGTAGATGGTATTCGACGGACTGGGGAAGAAGTTGAGCCGGATCCGGGGACTGACCTGGTGCTGGGTTCCGGCAAACGGCGCGTTGTGATTGTCCCACCGAACGCCCGCTCTCACCTCGAACCACTCGGCCGGTGAGTAGGCGGTCTGGGCATAGACGCCGACATCCCACCCCTGCAGGTCGGAGTTCGAGGCCGGCCCTGCCGTGCCCGCCGAATCAACGGTCCCGAAATCTTCCCGCCCCGTCGTGCGGGAGGCCATCACGCCGGTCTTGAACTCGAGTCCGTGGCGCACATGCCAGGTATAGTCGGTCTTGAGCCCCACGGTGTTGAAGCTCCGGGCCTCGCGCAGGTTGTAAGGGGTCAGCGTATCCGGGAAGAAGACGAACGACGGCGTATCGTCCACCCCGGGCACATAGTCGAGACTGCCATGGCGGTAGAACAGGCCACCGAAGAACTCGTCCCGCGAGCTCTCATCTCCCCGGGCGGCGAAGAGGTGGCGCCAGCCCAGGTTCACGAAGCTGTTGCGATCCTGCTGATTGTCATCCAGCCGGACCCCGCCGGTGGAATCGTACGGTACCTGGAATCTGGTCTGCGACCAGTTGCCGTTGAGGTCGATCACGTCGTTGGCGCCGGCGGTGTACCGGATTTTGCCAAAGGCGAACAGATCGGTGCCATGATTGCTGAAGTTGACCGCGCCCTTGCTGGCGATGGTATCGAACACCACCGGTTCCCGCCGCATGTCAGTTGACTGGCGGCTGCCGGACAGGAAGAACCCCCACCGGCCAGCGTTGGTGCTGAGGCTCAGGGTCTGGCCGTTGCTGTTGAAACTGCCGCCGTACCCCGACGCCGAGAAATGAAACCCCCCGGGAGGAATCCGGGTGGTGACGTTCACCACGGCGGAGTTCTTGTTGCCGTACTCGGCGTCCCAGGCACCGGTCACGAAGTTGATGTTGTTCACGATCGATGGATCGAACAGCTCGTTCAGACTGCCCGATATCCCCGACGGAACCGGCACCCCATCCACGTAGTAGGTGTACTCGGCGTGCTGGCCGCGGATATGGACCTCGCCGGTGGGTGCCCGGACAGCTCCGGCGATCGATTGCTGGATGATCTGGGACGTGGTGGTCGAGGGCGCGCCGTGAAAGTCATCCTGTTTGTAGGTCTGGTCACCGGTGCGGGTATCGACCGCAATGGGGAGACTGCCGACGGTCTCGATGTCGGCGAGGACCACCGGCACCGTAGCGAGCACGAAGTTGCTCTGCGTCATGCGGACACCACTGGTCAGGGTCACCAGCTGATTGACCGGGCGATACCCGACGAAGCGGGCCGACAGGGTGTAGCTGCCGGGATCGAGATCGTGCAGGATGTAGCGGCCGAAGGGATCGGTCGTGGTCCGGGCCACGATCTGGCTGCCCTGGAGCAGCGTGATATCGGCGCCAGCCAGCGGATGTCCGCTGCTGCTGTCGGTTGCGGTGCCCGACAGGTTGTTGGTGCCGAGGACCGTGGTGGTTGATGGAGTGATGGGCACGTCATGGTGGGTTGCGGCGCCGGTGGTCGGCGTCAGCAGCAACAAGGCTACGGCAAGGGTCAGCATCGCTGGCTCCAGGAGGCGGTCAGGCGCCGCCGCGGGGGAACTCCCCCGGCGGCGCGTCAGATGGCATACCGATTCAGGGTGTGATCGCGGACGCGATCAGGCGATGCGGACTGGCGGTGCGCGGGGCTGGACCGGGGAATGAATGGTGGCCGCGCGAGGCGTGGCCGGGGTGAGAATGGCAGCGGAGACCCGTTCAGTGGAGCGGAGCCGAAGACCGCCGCCCGACACCGCGGCCAGACGCGGGGCCGGGGCATTGTGGGTGATGACGCACTGGACCGAGTGCTCGAGCGGGGCACCGAACTGCTGCAGCTTCGGGGCGCTCGAGAGCGGCGAGCTGGCCGGCGGGCGCCAGTGAAAGGCGATCGCGTCAAAGGCCGGGAGGCCGAATCCACCGACCAAGACCACCGCCGCGAGCACCAGGGCCCGCATGCGGCGCCAGCCGGGGGTATGGCCGAACGGCGTCATCAGACCTCGAGCCGGTCGCCGGGGCGGCTGACCAGGGCGTAGAGCACCGGCATCAGGAACACGCTGATCAGCAGGCGGGAAAAGAGCCCGCCGACGATGACCATGGCAAAGGGCCGCTGGGAATCGGCGCCGACCCCACTGGCCAGCGCCGCCGGCAGCAGCCCGAATGCCGCGACCAGCGCCGTCATCATGATCGGCCGGAGCCGGAGCAGGGCCGCGTCCCTGGTCGCCTGCACGATCTCCGCCCCGCCTCGCCGCAGCTTATTGGCGTATGAGATGTACACCACGGCGGTCTGGACCGAGACGCCGAACAACGCCAGGAAGCCGATGCCGGATGACACTGAAAAGGCCGTGCCCGTCACCGCCAGCGCCACGATGCCGCCGATCGGCGCCGAGAGCAGTACGCCCACGACGGTGATGAGCGGGAACTTGAAGTTACTGTACAGCGCGAACAGGATCAGGAAGATCAGGAAGAAGGTCAGCGGCAGCACCAGCCGGAGCTGGCTCCGGGATGCGGTGTAATCCTGGTACTCGCCGCCCCACGCCACCCGGTAGCCGGATGGCAGCTTGACCTTGTCGACCACCTGTCGCTGACCGTCCTGCACCGCTCCCGCCAAGTCGCGTCCTTCGACCGAATACTGAATGCCGATAAAGCGGGAATTATTCTCACGGTAGATGAACGAGGCCCCGCTGGCCACCTCGATGGTGGCGATTTCCTTGAGCGGGACCTGGGCGCCTCCGGGCGTGGGCACCAGGATATTGCCGATCCGCTCCGGCGATTCGCGGAACCGGGCCTCGAGCCGGACCACCAGATCGAAGGTCCGCTCGCCCTGGACTACCTGGGTCGCACTCACTCCGCCGACCGCAGCCTCGATCAATCCGTTGACGTCGTCGACATTGAGTCCATACCGGGCAATCTTGGCCCGGTCGATCGACACCGTCAGGCTCGGCTGCCCCAGTTCACGCACCAGGGTCACGTGCTTGATGCCACGGACCCCTTCGAGGACGTGCTTGATCTCCAGCCCCTTGGTCTGGAGCGTGCCGAGGTCGGGTCCCGACACCTTCACGTCGAGCGAACTCTTGAGCCCGGTCTCGGCTTCGTCGACCGCATCCTCGGCCGGCTGGGTGTAGTTGAAGATCACGCCGGGAAAGGCCGCGAGCTTCTGGTCGATGGCCGCGATCAGTTCGTTCTTGGTGTGGTAGTTCCCATGCCACGTCTTGTACGGCCGGAGCCCGACGTAGAACTCGGCGTTGAAGAACCCAGTCGGGTCGGTACCGGCATCGTCGCGGCCGTGCTCGTTGGTCACCACGGTCACCTCGGGGAACGACTTGAGGGCGGCCCGGACCTGCGGCACGATCTTCGACGATTCCTCGAGCGAAATGGTGTACGGCATCGTGGCCCGGACCCAGATGGCGCCTTCATCCAGCTTGGGCATGAATTCGGCGCCGACCTGGGTCATCAGCAGCAAGGCGGCCGCGAACATTCCGGTGGACACGCCAACCGTGGTCCTCGGCCGGGCCAGGCACCAGTCGAGGGCGCGAGTGTAGTGACGCTTGACCCACTCGAATCCGGGGTTCCGCCGCTCGATCACTCCTTTGCGGAGCACCCAGGAGCAGAGCACCGGCATCAGGGTCAGGGTCAGGATCAGCGAGCCGATCAGGGCAAAGATCGTGGTGTCGGCCATCGGGCTGAACAGCTTGCCCGACGGGCCACTCAGGACGTAGATCGGCAGGAACCCCGCCACGATGACCGCCACGGCATAGAACACCGGCCGGTCCACCTCCGCCGCCGCCTCGGCAATGACGTCGAGCAGGTGATAGGGGGTGCCGTGCCGCTCGGCCAGTTGCCGGTGGATGTTCTCCACCATTACAACCGCGCCGTCGACCAGGATGCCGAAGTCGATCGCGCCGATCGAAAGCAGGTTGGCCGGGATGTGCTTGAGGTCGAGGCAGATGAAGGCAAAAAACAGCGCCAGCGGGATGGTGCAGGCCACGATCAGCCCTGACCGGGCGTCGTACAGGAACAGGATCAGTACCGCAATGACCAGCACGATGCCGCGCAGCAGGTTGTCCTCGACGGTGCGGGTGGTCAGCGCGATCAGGTCGCTGCGATCGTAGAACGACCGGACCTTCACGTCATGCGGCAGGATGCTGTCATTGAGCTCGCGGGTCTTGGCCTCGACCCGCTGCAGCACCGTCTGGGCCTGCTCTCCTTTCCGCAGCACGATGACTCCTTCAACCGCGTCGTCGTTGCTGTTGAATCCGAACTGCCCCAGCCTCGGGGCATGCCCGATCTCGACGTGGCCGACATTGCGGACCAGCACCGGCACGCCATTGTGATTGGCCAGCACGATGTTGCCGATGTCATCGGGCGTCACGACCCGGCCCAGGCCGCGGACATAGTAGAACTGCCCGCCCTCGGAGTAGAAGCCACCGCCGGCATTGCTGTTATTGGCCGAGAGGGCGGCGACGACGTCCCTGACCGACAACCCCGCGCTGGCCAGGCGGGCCGGATCGAGCTGGACCTGGTACTCCATCGTCTCGCCACCGAGGGTGGCCACGTCGGCCACGCCGGGGATGGCAGTGAATTGACGGGAGATAATCCAGTCGTTGATGATCTTCAGGTCCTTGGCGCTCTGGTCGGGACTCTCGACCACGTAGCGATAGACCAGCCCCGACGGCGAGGCGAGGGGCGAGACCGACGGTGACACGCCATCCGGCAATCCGAAATCCGGTAGCCGCTCGAACACCTGCTGCCGGGCGAAATAGTTGTCGGTACCGTCCTCGAAGGTGAGCCGGACACTGGACAGGCCATAGAGCGAGATCGACCGGATGACATGCATCCGCGGGATGCCGTTGACCCCGATCTCGACCGGCACCGTGATCAGCCGCTCCACCTCCTCGGCCGCGTGTCCCGGCCACTGGGTCACGATCTCCACCAGTGGCGGCGAGAGGTCGGGATAGGCGTCGACCGGCAGTCGCGAGAACGACCAGGCACCGACCACCAGGATCAACACCGCCATCAGGCAGACCAGGAACCGCTGCTCGAGCGACCACCGGACCAGCTGGTGGATCAGCGAGACGTTGCCCGCGCTGGGCTGCTCCAACTCGAGGTGCTCGCTCACTGGCTCTCGGCGAATTGCAGGAACAGGCCGCCGTCGCTCACCACCCGGTCACCGATCCCGAGGCCGCTGGTGACTTCGATCCGGTTGTCCACGTGCGGCCCAACCGTGACCTGCTTGCGGGCGTAGCTACTGTCGTTGGTGGCGATGTAGACAAATGGCAGGTTGTCGTCGTCCCTGAGCACCGCCGACGCCGGCAGCAGGGTGCCGGTCTTGTCACGGCGCGAATGGATGGTGGCCCGGACGTACATGTCGCGCCGGAGGTCCTCACCATGGTTGGTGGTGACCACGCGCACCGAGGTGGCCCGGCTGTTGGGATCGACCAGCGCGCCGACGTAGGTCACCCGGCCGTGATAGACCCGGCTGGTATCGTCAGTGGAGCGGACATCGACCGAGTCGCCCTCGGCGACGTACGGCAGATCGGCTTCGAAGACGTTGGCCATGACCCAGACCGAGCCAAGCGAGGCAATGGTGAAGCAGGGGGTAGTGCCGGCCTGGAGCAGCTGACCCGGCGCGATCAGCTTCTCGACCACGGTGCCTTCGATCGGCGCCCGGATCTCGCCGAGTCCGCCCGGCCGGGAACGATGACTGCGGATGGCTTCGACGGCGGCCGAGTCGATTCCAATACCGCGCAGCTGTTCGAGCGCAGCATCCTGGTCAGCCAGGGCACTCGAGGCATCGGTCTGCGACTGTTCGAGATCGCGGCGGGACAGGGCGTCGTTGTCGAACAGCTTCTGATTCATGTCGGCGATGCGCTGCAGATTGGTGGCCGACGCTTCCGCCTTGCGGTAGCCTGAAATCGCCGAGGCATAGTCCGGAGACGAGACCAGGGCCAGCACCTGCCCCGCGTGTACCCTGGCTCCAGGTTCGACCAGCACCTTCGAGACCGGGCCCGAGATCGGGCAGATCTGCTGGGTGCTGCGATCACCGTCGAAGGCCACGGTCCCGGTTACCTCGATGGCCGGCCGGAATGTGGTCCTGGCCACCGGCTGGATCGTAAGCCGTTGCCGCTGCGCGGCGGTGAGCATCGGCCCGCCATGATCGGCACCGTCATCGCTCTTGTCGGCGGATCCACAGCCCGAGGCGGCCACTGCGCCAGCCACGACTGCGGCCAGCAGATATCGGCTAGTGCTCATTCGAATCTCCGGGAGAAACAGGACCGCCTGCCGCGCGCTCGAGGTCGGCGCGGGCGTCGTTGGCGGCGCCCAGCGCATCGGCGTACTGGCTCAAGGCATCGAGCAGGGTCCGGCGGGCATCCAGCACGTCGAGCGCCGACGATCCGCCGATTCCGTAGCTGGTCAGGGTGATCTCATACACTCGGCGCGCCTCAGGCAGTAGCTGATCCCTGAGATAGCGGCTTTGCTCTGCGGCGGTGGCGGCATTGGCGTAGGCCTGCCGCACATCCTGGTCGACGCCGGCCACCTGATCGCGGTAGGCCGCCACCAGCTCGAGCTCACGGTGTTTGGTTTCCGCCACTTCGCCGCGGGTGTGATTCCAGAAGAACAGCGGCACGGTGATTCCGACGCCAGTGGTGTAGCTCGGTGGGCCGCCATCGGCGTAATTCCTGGCCAGTCCGAACTGCAGATCGGGTAGCCAGAACTCCTTGGCCAGGGTGGTGGCCGACGCGGCGCCACGCTGCTGGCTCATCAGGCTTTGCAATTCAGGCCGGTTGGCCCTCGCCGCCGCAAGGAGCGTGTCGATCGAGGGCAGGCTGGGCGGGACGGTCAGCGAATCGGCGGCTTCGACCGGCGCGCCGAGGGCCCGGCCGAGCAGCCGGTCGAGGGCGGAGCGGGCGTTGGCCAGGTCACGGGTATTGGCAATGAGGGCATTGGTGGCCGCGGCCAGATCGACCTCGGCCTTGAGCACGTCGATCCGGGCCACCGTTCCGGCGTCGAAACGGTTTTTGGTCTTGGCCAGGAACTGCTCGGCGAGCTGTTTGCCTTCGGTCAGGTCGTCGCGATGCTGCAGCGCCACCAGCAGAGCATCGTAGGCCTGGACGGTCAGCGCGGCAGTCTGCTGCTGTGCCTGGGTCAGGGTAAACGTCGCCGCGTCGACGTCCGCCTGGCCGACCCGGCCCAGGAGGTGGAACTTGTACGGGAAGGGCACCGTGACGCCGACTGCAATGTCCCCGCCGGTATTGGTGCCGGGCTTGAGCAGCGCCGACTGCCCGGCGTAGTCAACCGACAGCGTCGGATCGGGAAAGGCGGTCGACTGAACTTTGCGGGCCCGGGCCTGGCTGACCTGCTCCTGCAGCACAACCAGGGAGGGGTTGTGCGCCAGCGCGCTGTCGACCGCCTGGCTCCGGGTCAGAACCAGAGTGGCGGGGGCCTGCGCTTCTGCCCGCGGGCTGAACCACAGCGCCCCGGCGCAGAGAATGGAAACAGTCAGCTGTGGTGTCGGTCGGTCCAGCAATGGAGTCTCCCGGTCCAGCGCCTGCTCCATCCCCGCTTGAGCGCGGGTTCAGATCCGGATCGTGAACGATCCTCTGAGATGGAGTCTGGGCCCGCACGGACGGCCCAGTGCCGTGGACGTGCGAGTAGGCCGCCCGCTGGCGCGGGACGGTGTCAGGCGATGGTGCTGGGAGGTGCTCGGGGAGGATGGGCCCGCTGAACCTCGGCCGAAATCAGGCGCGGAATCGGTTCATCGGATGGCGCGGTCGAACGGAGTGACGTGAGCACCAGGCCATCGGACACCGGACTGGCCGGCCGCGAGCTGGGCATCTGCTGCGTGAAGACACACTGACGGTCGTGATCCGAGCCGTTCTGCGAATCGCTGGACCGGCTGACGGCGGCGGGATGAGAGCTGCCAAGGTGCCAGACGATCAGGTCGAGTGCCGGCAGCCCCAGTGAACCTCCGACGAGGAGGAACGCAAGCGCGAGGGCTTTCAGGCGGAGCAGTCCGGTGGTACGCACGAATTGAAGGTATCGTCGAGGCACATCCCCGCCAAGTCCTTACCGGTGCCGGCGCTTGACTCCCCTGATGGCAGGTGCCACTATGGAAGGCAATTCCAGAACCGCTCTTGGGAGGCCCCAAATGGTATCAAAGCGTCTGGCGCTGCTGGCCCTTTCGGTCAGTCTGTTCGGTTGCCGGGCAGCCACCGACAATACCCCGAACTATTCGCTGAGCGGCAACTGGCGTCAGAGCGGTCAATTCACCGATTCCGCCACCGGGGACAGCCACATTCCGCTGGGCAGTTTCAACCTGACCCAGACCGCCGGGACGTTCAGCGGCACCGGACACCAGACCGGGGCGTGTGTGCACTCGAACGGCGATGCCTATAACGGTCCGCTGTCGGACGGGCAGCTGTTCCAGGTCACCAGCGGACTGGTCAACGCCATGCAGGTCAGCTTCAAGACCAACATCTGCACCTATCAGGGCAGTTTCGAGCACGGCAACCCGAACCGGATCACCGGCACCGGCTTCTGCACCTACACGGTGAACGGTACCGACTACCACTTTACCGGTACGTGGCAGGCGGACCGGCAATAGCCGCCATGACCAGTTCGATTCCGACCCCGGTGGCGAGCCTCGCTGCCGGGGTCTTGTCATTCCGGTCCATCGGATGAACCAGCGACTGCGCCGGGGGATGCGGCTGGCCCTGGTCGGCATCGGGGTCAACGCCATACTGGCGCTGATCAAGCTGGCCACCGGCATCCTGGGCCACTCCTATGCCCTGATCGCCGACGGGATCGAGTCGACCGCCGACATCTTCTCGTCACTGGTGGTCTGGAGCGGTCTCAGGATTTCCACCCGGTCGGCCGATGAACGCTATCCGTTCGGCTACGGCAAGGCGGAAGCGCTGGCGGGAGCGATCGTTTCCCTGATGCTGCTGGCGGCGGCTCTCGCAATCGCGGTGGAATCGGTCCGCGAGATCATCACGCCGCACCATGCGCCGGCACCATTCACTCTGGCGGTCCTGGTGGTCGTGATGATCATCAAGGAGACGCTATTCCGGCGGGTGGCAGCCGCCGGCGAAGAGGCGGGGAGTACCGCACTGCACGCGGACGCCTGGCATCACCGGGCCGATGTGATCACCTCCGGCTGCGCCTTTATCGGCATCAGTGTGGCGTTGATCGGCGGGCCGGGCTGGGAAATGGCAGACGACTGGGCCGCGCTGGTGGCGGCCTCGATCATCACGTACAACGGGGTGGGGCTGCTGCGGCCGGCGGTGGCGGACCTGATGGACCGCACTCCCGCCGGCGACCTGCCCAGCCGGATCTCAGCCGCCGCTGTCGGCGTGGAAAGCGTGCTGGCCATCGAGAAGCTCAAGATCCGGAAGGCGGGGGTCGAATACTTTGTCGACCTTCACGTCCAGGCTGATCCCGTCATGTCGCTGCATGACGCCCACATCCTCAGCGGCAAGGTGAAGAGCGCGATCCGGGCCGCGGTGCCCGGGGTGAGCGGAGTGCTGATACATATGGAACCATATGAAAATTGACGGTAGGCAGGATTGGTGAATTGGGGGCTCGACCAGCCTTGAACCCGCAAATCCAGCAATCCGTCAATCTTCAATTGCTCACTATCGGGGATGCCGCGCTCAGCTCTTCCAGCTCGTTGCCGTCTCCTCCACAAACGGGGTATATGCCCTTGGCGCGTGGCCCAGCAGCCTGGTCTGCCGCGCGATGGCTTCCGGGCTGGCCTTGAGGCCGCGCTTCTGGAAAAAGGCGTACATCATCTTGAAATCGAACACCTGCCAGGCTGGTGAGTAGGCCAGGTTGGCCTGTTCCCACGCATCGAGATCGTCCCCGCCGTACGTGATCGGCTTGCCCAGCATCTTGCTCCACACTTCCGCGGTTGAGGGGCCGGTGACGACTTCGGGACCGACCAGGTCGACGGTCTCGTTGTCGCACTGATTGGTGGTGATGGCCGTGACACCCACGTCGGCAATATCCCTGACGTCCACCCGTGAAATGCCGGTACTGCCGATCGGCTGCGGATAGATCCCGTAACCCAGGATGACTTCCTTGAACCAGACATCGTTCTGGTAGAAGTTGTTCGGCCGGAGGATGGTGTAGGGAACGCCTGACGCCTTGATGGCGAGTTCGATCGGGATCTTGGCGCCGAAGTGCGGCAGGTGCGGCGCCTGGTCAAGATGATGGATCGAGAGGAACACGATCTTCTTGACCCCACCCATCACCGCGCCGTTGACGGCCAGCAGCCCCTGGTGGGCCTCGCTGTCATGCAGCGCGGTGAGGATGTACGCGACGTCGAATCCCTTGAATGCCGTCTTGATCACGTTGATGTCGAGCAGGTCACCGGTGATTCCCTTGACTCCGGCCGGCAGCTTGGCGGCGCCGGCGTGACGGGTGAGCACGGTGACGTCGATCTTCCTGGCCAGCAATCCCTGAACCGTGGCGGAGCCGACGGTGCCGGTGCCGCCGAGGACGAGAACCTTCATGGCATGTCTCCTGGTTGAGATTGGAAATTGATGCGGGGATGGGGGGATGGGGGGAATATTCCGGGCTCCACCCCGCACTCCGGCGATGCTCCTGCATCGGAGCATTCCCCCCATCCCAACTTCCCCCCATCAAGCATTCGTCACTTCGCCGGCTCCGGGCGCCGGATCGGTCCCTCCACCGGCACGATGAACCAGAACGACGAGCCTCGGCCAACCAGCGACTCCGCCCCGATGGAGCCGCCGTGCAATTCCACGAACCGTCGGGACAGGGCCAGACCGAGTCCGGTGCCCTGGGCCTTCCGGCTGGGCGAGCTGTCCACCTGGGTAAACTCCTGGAACAGTCGTGCCATGTCCTCGGCGGCAATGCCGATGCCGGTGTCGCTGATCGAGATCCAGATCGCTTCGCGGGCCACCAGCCTGGGCCGGTCGCTGGCCCGCTCGAGCGGGAACGGTAATGGGGCCCTGGTGGCGACTGCACTGACCGAAACGTCACCACCGTCCGGCGTGAACTTCGAGGCGTTGGACAGCAGGTTGAACAGAATCTGCCGTATCCGGGTGCCATCGCAATAGGCGGTCAACGGCTCGTCGTCGAGCTGGGTGACGCAGCGCTGGCCCTTGGCGGCCCGGAGACTCGAGGTGTCGGCCACGGCCGCGAGAATCGCCTCCTTGATATCGACCGGCGACAGGCTGAGCGTCATCCGTCCGGCCTCGATCTTCGACAGATCGAGCACATTGTTGATCAGTCCCAGCAGGTGGCGGCCGTTGCGGAGCACCGAATCGAGAAATTCCCGCTGGGTCTCGTTGATGGTCCCGAGGTCTTCGGTCAGCAACAGGTCGGAAAATCCAATGATGGCGTTGAGCGGGGTGCGCAACTCGTGGGACATGTTGGCCAGGAACTGGCTCTTCAGTTCGGTGGCCCGCTGCAGCTCCTTGTTCTTCTCCGCCAGCGCCAGCTCGTTGCGCCGGCTGTCATCAAGCGCGTGGACCCGGTCGAGGCCGACCACGACCTGGTCGCCGAGGGTCTGCAGCAGCTGCAGGTCGGTTGGCCCGAGCGGCCGGCCATCCAGCCGGTCGTGGACGCTGAGAGTGCCGATGACCATCCCGCCGGAACGGAGCGGCACGATGACCGTGGTCTTCTCATGGCCGCCTTCGATGTGAAAGTCGCGCGGATCTGCCGCGATATCATTGCAGATCAGCGGCACTTCGTTGGTCACCACCCAGCCGTGCAGCGAGCCGTCGGCCGGCAGCAGGTGGCCCACCGCGGGACAGGAGCCGGCGGCGGCCATGACCTTCACGAACCGGCCCTCCTCCACCACCTGAGTCACCGCACTGCCCTGGGTCTCGAGCAGGACCGCGGCGGCGTCAGCCACCTCGCGATACAGCCGGTCGAGCGTGTCACCGGCGAGCAGCGCGGCGGTCACCCGCTGCAGCCGGGCCAGGTCGAGGTTCCGGCCGGCGGCCGCATCCAGCGCATCCTGCAGCAGGATGGCCTGTTCTCGGGTCAGCTTCCGGTAGCGCTGAAAGGCGCTGACCAGCAGCACAAAGGCGGCGGTGGCGCTGGCCACGGCAATGGTGTGTCCCTGCCACGCCAGCCAGAACGCGACCAGCCCGGCGATCACGACTCCGATCAGCGCCGCCGGCGACGGCCGGCTGGCCTGGGAAGCAGTGCCGGGTGGACTATTCAAGGATGATGGCGTCGAAGACGGTGCGGCCGGTCCGGAGCATTTCTCTGAGGTAGGGGCGGCAGAGTCCACAGCTGGCGCCACAGCGGGTTTCCTGCATCAGCGCTTCCAGGTTCCACCCCGCCGCCTCTGCCCTGGGCTTGAGCTCGGCAAAGGTGATCCGCTGGCAGACGCACATGTCGATCCGGAATCCGCTCACAAGATCAGGGATCGGTCGGGCGGATGTCGAGCTCGCTCACCATGGCCCGGGCCGGAAGCCGCAGCGTGGCAATGATGGTGTCGGCAATGTCATCGGCCTGGAGGACGTGGTCGAGGCGCGGGTGCATCGCGTCCTGTCCGTGCATCATGGGCGTGTCCACGGTGCCTGGGCAGATGGCGATGACCCGGACGTTGTCCTTCCGGACCTCCAGCATCAGCGACTTGCTGAAGCCGAGCACCGCGTGCTTGGAGGCGGTGTACGCGGTGCCGCCG
>JBEPVA010000103.1:0-13219 GCA_041691295.1 Gemmatimonadota bacterium | reverse complement strand
CGGAGCCACGCCGCCTCACGGTAGTCGCCGATGTACTTCCGGGTGGCCTGGTGACACAGGATCAGGCCATCGGGGCACGCGCCATGGAGCAGCCCGCAGGTCACGCCCGAGTAGCCGGGGTGATTGAGACTCCCCTGCCCCTCCACGAGCAGGATGTCGGCATCCGTGCTGCCCTCGAGCACCAGTCGCTCCGCCGCGCCGGCAATGAAGTCGGCTACCACCGCGTCCACCGCGATTCCCCAGCCCTCGATCATGATCCCGGTCTGCCCCGTGGCCACGAACCGGGTCCGCACCTTCCGTGCGTTGAGCTGCTTCGTGATCTGCAGCTGCGAGGTCATCTTGCCGACATTGCAGTCGGTACCGACGGTCAGGATTACGTAGGGATCGACGTACTTGGCCTTGCCCGATGCCACTGGCAGATCGGCGGGCGGGCGGCGCAGGTCGTGGATCGTGACCTGGTTCAGCCGGGCCCGTTCGGCCAGCATCGGATCATCATTAATGAAGGTGTGCAGGCCACTCCAGATCGAACAGCCGGCGTCGATGGCCTCGGCCAGCCAGGTGCGCCAGCGATCCGGCAGCTTGCCCCCGACCGGGGCAATGCCAATGAGGATTGCATCGGGCTTGAAAGCCAGCCCTTCGCGCATGCTGCCGACAACGGGGATCTTGCCGCCAAAACCCAGCACCGCCTGGCAGGTCTGCCCGGCGTGCTGTTGATCGACCACCCCGACCGTGCGGTCGGGGAGGTAGCGGATGATCGAGTTGGCGGTCTTGGAGGTGAGAGGCCCGAATTCGCCGTCGGCGAGAATCAGGAAGCGGGTACCGTGCATGCCCGTTCAGGTGCCTTTCGTGGATCCTTCATCGTGGTCGTCGACGATCTCGGCATCGTGCACGGTCTCGCCGGCGCCGATCTGCTTGGCACCGGGACCGCCGCCGGGTCCGATCATCCCCATCTTGCTCTTGAGCTCCAGCAGCTGCTGGTCCATCGACCCCTTGTACTCCAGGGCCTCGAACTGCTTGGCCAGCTGGTCGCCGGAGAACTCCTCCTGCAGCTCGGCGGAGGCAACGGCCTTGCGCTCGTTGGCCTCGATCTTCTCGGCCATGCGCTCGAAGGAGTCAAAGGCGCTCTTGTCCGACATGCCGGACATGGTTTCCTGGATCCGCTGCTGGGCCTCGGCCCGCTTGGCCCGCGCCACCAGGATATTCTTCTTCCGCTTGGCTTCCTCGATCTTGTCGTTCAGGGTCCGGAGCGAACCCTTGAGCGCTTCGGTTTCGGCGCGGTGCTTGAGCCAGGTCTCGTGGAGCTGCTGGGCCCCCTGCAGCGTCTCGTTGTAGCGCAGCAGCGCCTGCTTGGCCATGTCGTCGCGGCCTTCCTGCACCGCCAGCATGGCGCGCCGCTCCCAGTCCTCCGACTGCTTCTTGAGGGCTTCCGCATCGGCCTGGAGTTTCTTCTCGTCCGCGATGGCCCCGGCCACCTCCTGCTTGGCCTTGGCGAGCGAGCTTTTCATGTCCACGATCAGCTGATTCAACATCTTTTCCGGGTTTTCGGCCCGGGAAATCAGGTCGTTGATGTTGGACCTGAGCAATGTTGAAAAACGGTCGAAGATCCCCATGTGCGGAATGACCTCGTCGAGCCAGGCGCGTGCGCCCGGAGCCCCTGTCGTGAACCAGCGCCGTTCGGTGCGGTTCAGTTGCCGCCAAATGTAATAGTCCCCGCTGTGCTCTGCCCGATCAACCTCGCGGAATCCGCTCCTGCTCCCGCGCCTGCCCCAGCATCCGTTCGGCGAAGTCCACCCGTTCCTCCAGCTCCGCCACCCGGAACTGCACCTGCTCCAGGTCGGCGAGCCGGGCCTCGATCTCGTCGACCCGCTGCTGGTCGGCCGGGGTGTCGAGTCCGTGGGCCATGGCCTTCTTGCGGCGCAGACCCAGCAGGAAAAGCGATACCGCGAAGGTGGCCGCTACCGCCACATCCCCGGAGGGCCGGCCCTCGTTGCCGCCGAACATGATATTGGTGCCTGCCGCCACCGCAATCGTGATCCCGACATGGATCAGGACGTCGAACCAGTCCATCCCGGCGATCCGGAACTTGCTCATCGACGTCCTTCCGGAAGGCCTGCGGCAGCCTCGTCGCGGCCGCGGGCCAGCAACCGCTCGGCAAAGTCGGCCCGCTCCTCCAGCTCCGCCACCCGGCACTGGACCTGCTCCAGATCGGCAACCCTCAATTCCAGCTCTTCCACCCGCTGGCGATCCGCAGGAGTATCGGGCAGTTCCGCCAGCGCCTTCTTGCGGCGGATACCGAGGAGTAACAGCGAACCGCCCAGCACGGCCGAGGCCGCGAGATCGCGGTCCTGCCCGTTGAAGATCATGCTGGCCGCCACGGCAATTGTGATGGTGACCCCGATATGGACCACCACGTCAAACCAGTCCATCCCGATGATCCGGAACCTGCTCATCCTTCCCCCTCAGGCGCGCGCGACTCCTCACGGCTCCGGGTCAGTAGGCGCTCGGCAAAGTCCAGCCGTTCTTCCAGCTCCGCCATCCGCTGGTGCCCCGACTCGAGATCCTCGATCCTGGCATGCAGCAAGTCGAGTTCCTCGGCAGTCACCGCGCCGCCGCGGTCGGAATCGATTCGGCGGGCCCACGCCCGTCCGACCGGCCCCCGCAGCACGCCGAGGAAAGTGCCGCCACAGACGAGCAGGATGCCAACCACGATGCCAAACCCCGCGCCGAGCTGCACCGACAGTCCGACATACGCGGCGATCGTGGCGAGGCCGACCGCTGTCGCTCCGAACGCCAGCGACTGCTTGGTCTCCTCCACCACCGGACCGGACCGGCGTTCAGCGTTGGCGGTGGCCCCTGTGGTGGCGCCCGAGACAGCCATCAGCTCCTCCCTTCGAGACGCTGTGGATCCCGCTGCTCACCGAGCATCCGCTCGGCAAAGTCGAGCCGGGCCTCCAGCTCAGCCATCCGGTGCTCGGTGTCGGCCAGGGCATCCTGCAGCCCTGCATCCGCGCCGTCGGCTCGTTTGCCTTCGATCCGCCGGGCCAGCGCACGGCCGACTGGTCCCAGGGCGACGGTCCCCAACAACAGGGTAATGGCGATGATCGTGGCCAGATTCTCGATCAGGAGGCGGTTATCCATGGCGACCCCGGCTCATTGCGGCAGTCGGGGAGAGTCCTGCGCCTCACCACCTGGGCGACTCAGCATCCGTTCGGCAAAATCGAGCCGCTCTTCCAGCTCGGCGATCCGGGCGCTGGACTGCTCCGCCTCTACCAGCCGTTGCTCCACCTCCGCCAGGCGAGCGGTGGCATCATCGTCCAGGTGTACCGGATCCCGGCCCGCGATCCGCTTGGCGATGGACCGTCCCATCGGACCAAGTAGAAAGGCCGTCCCGATGGCCCCAATGGCGATGAAGAAGGCAAACCCCGCCGCTTCCATCAGGAGTTGCCTCGCTCGAGGCGATGCGCCTCACGCTGCTGCCCCAGCAGTCGTTCGGCAAAGTCGAGCCGTTCTTCGAGCTCAGCCACGTGGTGCGGCAGCTCCTCAAGCTCGCCGACCCGCTGCCGGAGCTGCTCGAGTTCCGTGGTCAGTGCCGGATCGGCGATGGCCTTGCCCTCAAGCCGGCGGCCCAGCGCCCGCATCAGCGGCAGAAAGACCACAACGGCGCCGAGGATGACACTGAGCGAGATGATGGTCAGTGCCGGCGGCGACATCATCATCCAGAACGGCACCGACGGAGCCTCACTCACCTGAGTGTAGACCGTCGTCGGTGGCGGTGGCGCCGGGGGCGCCGGAGTCTGCCCCATGGTCAACTGCCGATCCGTCCCGGCAGCCGCTCGGGATCCCGGCTCTGCGCCAGCAGTCGCTCGGCAAACTCGGCCCGCTCCTCCAGTTCCGCCACCCGGTGCGGCAGGTCCTCAACCTGAGAGAGGCGCTGCCTCATCTGGTCCAATTCGTCGAGCACGGCCTGATCGGGCTGGCCGCGGCCTTCGATCCTCCGGGACCAGGCCCGCACCAGGGGCCAGAGCACAATGGCGACCACCACCAGAACCGCCAGTCCGAAGGTGAATATTGCCTCGGGTGGCATCGGGCTGTGACCGATCTGGATGACCTCCGAAGTCTGGCCTCCTCCTCCGACGACCACCTGCAGGAGCCTTGTCATGCCTGCCCTCCCGGAAGTCTGGCGCTGTCCCGATGACTGGTAAGCAGCCGTTCGCTGAAATCGACCCGCTCTTCCAGTTCCATCATCCGCTGCGGCACTCCTTCCAGCTCGGCCACCCGGGCCCTGAGCTGTTCGAGCTCTTCCTCAATTTCGGCGGCATCACCAGGTGTGCCGGGCTCGGCCTTGAGCCAGATGGCCCGGGTGGCCGCGATCGCCGCGTACCCCGCGATCGGAACCGCCACCAGCACCACAATCATCACAACGACTTCGACGAACTTCGCGGTGCCCGGATCCATATTCCACTCAGCTCTTGAGACGTTCCTGCTGGTCCGCCTGGGCCAGCAGTCGTTCGCTGAAATCGGCCCGTTCCTCGAGTTCCGCGACCCGGTGGCGGAGCTCATCCAGCTCGCTCGCCGTATCGTGGTCGGGCTGCCCGCCCCGTTCGAGCCGCCGGGACCAGGCCTTCATCAACGGGATACCAAACCCCAGAATCACCGGCAGCATGACCCCGAAGATCAGCGACATCACGATCCCGAACTTCTGGTCCTCGTTCATGACAGCTCGGAACCGATCTGACCCGCTTCCCGTTTCTGGGCCAGCAGCCGTTCAGTGAAGTCGAGCCGCTCCTGCACATCCGACAGCTCCTGGCGCATCCGCTCCAGCTCCTCGATGACGGCCGGGTCGGTGTCGCCGCCGTCCGGCACCCGGCCCCGGATCCGTTCGGCGATGGCCCGCCCCACCGGGCTGAAGGACAGCCCGACCACGGTGGCGCCGCCGAAAATCAGAACGATTGCGAGGATGTCTTCCATCAGTCTCCCCCTGCGCTGCCGCTCGACCCGCCGCGGGCCAGCAACCGCTCGGTGAAATCGAGCCGCTCGTTGGTTTCGACCAGTTGGTGCTCCAGACGCTCGACCTGTTCGCGGAGCGCGGCCACGTCCGATGCCAGCTCCGGATTGCCGAACTGGCCCCCCTGACTTCCGATCCACCGCGCCACGGCGTCCCCGATCTGGCCCTTGGCCACCTGGACGAATCCCCAGACCAGGAATCCAGTCGAGACAAGCCCCGCCAATATCCCGAAAACCGGAACCAGACTCTCCATACAGCGACTCCTCTGGCAATCAGCGGTCGGGAAAAACCGATTGGAAGTCGGCGACCGGCCCATTACGCCGGCCTCTGAGCAAATGTTTCACGGCGAAACGGGCTCAAAACAGACTTAGATCAGGGCTACTGCCCTGATCTCCGAAAGCGACAGGGCAATTTCGGTGTCGTCGGCCAGGTCCGGCCGGAGATAGACCTCATAGGCAGTCACATGGGTGTCGAGGGTAGTCGGTACCCCGGTGATCTCGACCTGGGAGGAGGTCAGAATTCGAACCGATTGTTCGTGGTCACCAGCGTACCGGAGCACGGCCAGTATCTCATCGTAATCCATGGCGATCGCTCCGCAGGGGTCATCTCAAGCTATCGTGCGCGACTGGCGCCTGCGAGGGGGGAAGCACCAGCAATCCGAGCGGCGCGAGGCTGGCGGGGTCGAGGTTGACCCCGCCGTAGCGGAACACCCAGTGCAGGTGGGGGCCGGTGACCCGGCCGGACCGCCCGACCTTGCCGATCTCCTGACCGCGGGTCACGGTGTCGCCAATGCTCACCTCGGTTTCGCTCATGTGGAAATAGCCGGTAGTAAGTCCGGCCCCATGATCGATGTAGACCACTCGTCCGGCCAGCTGGAAATCTGCCACCAGGGCCACCACCCCGCGGTTGGCCGCGTGAATCGGCTCGCCGACCTGCCCGGCAAAATCGGTCCCCAGGTGGCGGCTCTGGACCTGGCCGTTAAAGACTCGCCCGTCACCGAAATGGGCGGTGATCCGGCTGGCCCGAGGCAGCGCAAAGGGCAGCCGCCAGAGTTTCGGAGTGTCGTGAGCGTGGCGGCCGACCTCGCGCGCCGTGGCATTGTCGGCCGCAATCCGCCTCGCCTCCGCCGAGGTGGGTGGCCGCCCGAATTTGGGGGCCACGGTCAGCTTGTTGTCGGTGGTGAAGTGCCCGTCGCTCACCGGAATGACCAGTGACACTGTGTCGGAGCTGCGCGCCCCGATGAGGGCAAGATGACCGGTGAGGACGGCGGCGGCGCCCACCGGAACCGGCGCCAGTGCCGTCCAGCTCTGGTCCGGATTCGGCAGGAAATGGAGCGGTTCGCCGGCAAGACGTCCCGCCACGAGCAGGGTGCGCGCTGCCCCCGAATCGGTGGGCATCACCGTCACCCGGATGATGGTGCCCTGCCGGATGTCCGCGGGGGAGAGCGCCACCCGGGCGGCGGACTGCTGGGCCGCCAGACGGAAAGTGGCGGCCGGAACCATTCCGGCCACCACCAGGGATGTGAGAAGGATCCGGCGAATCAGGTGCTTCAACTGTTGGGTCGATCCAGATTTCCGGGGCCAAGATTTTCGTGGAGGAAACGGGTCAGCAGATCGAAGAGATGGACCCGGGTGTTGCCGCCGAAGATCCCGTGATTCCGGTTGGGATACTCCATCATCTCGAATGGCTTGTCCGCCTTGACCAGGGCATTGATCAGCGACTGCGAGTTCTGATAGTGGACATTGTCGTCGCCGGAGCCATGGACCAGCAGCAGCTTGCCCTTGAGCTGGTCAACGTAGCTGAGCGGGGAGCCCTTGTCGTAGCCGGCCGCGTTGTCCTTCGGCAGACCGTTGTAGCGCTCGGTGTAGATGTTGTCATAGAACCGCCACTGGGTGACCGGTGCCACGGCCATTCCCATCGAGTAGACATCGTTGGCCTGGAACAGGGTATTCAGGGTCATGAACCCGCCGTAGCTCCACCCCCAGATCCCCATGTGGGTCGAATCGACATAGCTCCAGCGGCCCATGGCCCGGGCCGCGCTGGCCTGGTCCTGGGTTTCGATCACGCCGAGCTGGCCGTAGACGACCCTCTTCCAGTCGCGGCCGCGCATACCGGTGCCGCGGTTATCGACGCTGGCCACGAGATAGCCTTGCTGGGTCAGCATCAGGTGCCAGAGGTAGTTGGCGCCGCCCCAGTTGTCGAGCACCGTCTGTGAGCCCGGGCCGCCATAGACGGTGAACAGGATCGGATATTTGCGGTTCGGGCTGAAGCCGGGCGGCTTCATGATCCAGCCGTTGAGCTTGATGTTGTTGCCGATGTCGACCTGGAAGAATTCGGCCGGCCCGTGCGTGAGTCCGGCGATCTTGCTGATCAGGGTGGTATTGGCCGCCAGCGGCCGGAGGCTGGCGTGGGTCGGCAAGCGGACCAGGTCCGTCGAGCCGGGGACTCCGAACTTCGAGTAGCTGTGAAAGGCGTACCGGGCGCCAGGAGCGATCACATACCCGTGGGTCCCCGGCAGCGAGGCGGGAGAGAGCCGCTCGGCTATCGCTTTGCCGTCGATCCGGACCCGGTAGAGATAGCGCTGGGCCACGTTGTCCGGCGAGGCGAGATAGTAGACGTACCCGCTCTTCTCGTCGACGCCAGTCACCTCGGCCACATCAAACTTGCCTGGAGTTATCGGGCGAACGGTCTGGCCATCCCGGGAAACGACGTAGAGATGTTTCCAACCATCCCGCTCACTGGTCCAGAGAAAACTCTTGCCGCCGTCGAGCCATTCGAAATCACGCACCACGTCGACCCAGGCGCTGTCCCGTTCGGTGAGAATCGGATGCACCGCTCCTGTGGCCCGCTCACCGAGAAAGAGCACGTCGGCGTTCTGCAGCCGGTTGAGCTGCTGGACCACGACCTGCTCGGAGTTGGCCGCCCACTCCATCCGGGCCGCGTAGTAGTTGCGCGGATCGCCGGGGAGGTCGAGCCAGCGCGCATCCCCGCCGGTGGCGGAGACGACCCCGATCCGGGCCGCGCTGTTCGATTCGCCGGCCTTGGGATACTGGACCTCGGTGACGACGGGGTAGAGCGAGTCGGTGTAGTTGATCAGGGCAAAGTTACGGACGCTGTCGGCGACCAGCTGCCAGAAGGCAATATTTTTTCCATCCGGGCTCCAGCGCCAACCGTCCTGGAGGCCGAGTTCTTCCTCGTAGACCCAGTCGAAGGTGCCGTTGATCGTGACCCGTGAACCGTCCCGGGTCAGTTTGGTCAGCGTGCCGCTGGCCAGCTCCTCAACGTAAAGATTGAAATCCCGTACGTAGCCCACCCGCCGGCCATCGGGCGCAAACTTGGCGAACATCAGGGTCGAGGGAGCCGCGTCACCGCCCAGTTTCTTGAGGGCCCATCCGTCGAGACTCAGCGCCCAATAGTCGCCGCGGGTGTTGGTCCGCCAGACCGGCTTGCTGTTGGTGAAGACCAGTAGCTGGCGACCATCATCGGACCAGCTGTAGTCCTCGATCGCAAGTGGAGTCGACGAGCCGGAGGAAATCAATCTGGCCGCCGGAACCAGGATGCTGCGGGCCCCGGTCTCGGCCTCGTAGCGGACAATGTCCTGGCCACCCTTGGTCTCGACCGACGGCTCCAGCGTGGTATATGCCGTTCCGTCGGCCAGCCATTTGGCCGGGCCGAAGATTTCGGGCCTGAAATCGGCGGAGCCGTAAATCCGGTTGACCGAGAGGTAGCTGGAGTCCAGCGGTGTGGTCTGTGCCAGGACCGGCGCAGCACCGATGCACGCAGCCACAAGGACGGATGGAAGGGAGCGAAGAATTCCGGTCGCGGGCACTTGTGAGTCCGAGGTCAGGGGTTCGACGCAAGCCGGAACACCGGCGGGGCGGCTGAAGATAAGGGAAGCAGCTGGCGGAACGCAGGGAGAGCGCCCGATGGAATGCTACAGTGACCGAAACAGCTCCTCCAGCAGCAGGTGGAATCCGGAACTGGCGCCTTTCGGAATCCAGGTCAGCGCCTCGACCACCGGCTCGGGAAAGGTGGAATCGGGGCGCCAGACTTCGGCCTGCCCTGCCTCGGGGTTAAGCACCCAGTAGAGCGGGACCCCAGCTTCCTGGTACAGCCGCCGCTTGGTGAACCGATCGGCCCGGACCGATGACGGACTCAGGATTTCCACGACCACCAGGAGGGTGCGCACCTGGTCCCACCGCAAGGTGCGGATTTCATCACGCGGGGCCACGAACAGGTCGGGTTGGACCAGTGAATCCGGCGCCCAGGAAATGTCCGCCGGTGAACCCAATACGATCCCGATCGGCTCATGCGCCAAATAGGTGGACAACGCGTGCGCCAGCCTGAACACGACGGCCTGGTGCATGACCCGGGGCGCCGGCGTCACCAGCAGTTCCCCGTGCACGGTCTCGTACCGGTTGCCGTCTTCGGGAAAGCTGCGGACCCGTTCCGCCGAATAGAATTGCAGCGCTGGCATACCCACAGAATCGGCTCGGCGTCAGGGTTTGCGCAAGGGGCGGACATCCGCCACGATAGCTGCCCGGTCGGTCGGAACTGGCACCCCTGCAACGCCGCATCCTGTCACGAAAAGGCCCGCCACAACCGGGCGGGCCTTGGACGGGAAGCGGAGCGCTTGATCATTCAGCCCGGGCCGGGCCTCCGGGGCAGTGCGTCCGGTTCCCGCTGCGCGCTCAACAGCCGCTCGGCAAAATCGAGCCGCTCCTCGGTCTCAGCCAGGCGGGTGCGGAGCTCATCGACATCAACCCGGAGAGTCTGGACCTCTCCGTCATCGGCGCCGGTCCGGCCTGCGATCCTGTCTGCCAAGGCTCTTCCCAGCGGACCCCGCAGCACAATCACCGCGCCGAGGCAGAAGAAGAAGCTGATCGGGATGAGGAATTCTGGTCCCTGCATGGGCGCTCCAGTGGAAAGGCCGCGCAACCAATTCTCTCAGCCTGAGGCATCGACCGAGTGGCGGCCGGACGTACCCGGCGGCGTCCCGGTTTCGGCCGGTCAGCGGCGAGACAGGTGCTGCTTGAGGAACCGGCCGGTGTGGCTTCCGGCGATCTCGGTGACATCCTCGGGCGTGCCCTCGGCCACGATCTGCCCGCCGGCTTCCCCGCCCTCGGGACCGAGGTCGATGATCCAGTCCGCCGTCTTGATCACATCGAGATTGTGCTCGATGACGACGACGCTGTTGCCCTTGTCGACCAGGCGGTGCAACACTTCGAGCAGCAGCCGGACGTCCTCGAAATGCAGACCGGTGGTCGGCTCATCAAGGATATAGAGCGTCCGGCCCGTATCGCGCTTGGCCAGCTCGGTGGCCAGCTTGACTCGCTGGGCCTCACCGCCGGAAAGGGTGGTGGCCGACTGGCCGAGGTGGACGTACCCCAGACCCACGTCGTTCAGCAGCTCGAGCTTCTCGGCGATCCGCCGCTGGTTGGCGAAGAAGTCGAGTCCATCCGCCACGGTCAGGTCGAGCACATCCGCGATGCTCTTTCCTTTATAGCGCACTTCAAGCGTTTCCCGGTTGTAGCGCCGGCCTTTGCAGACTTCGCAGGGGACGTACACATCGGGCAGGAAGTGCATCTCGATCTTGACCAGCCCGTCGCCCTGGCAGGCCTCGCAGCGGCCGCCTTTGACATTGAACGAGAACCGGCCGGGACCGTAGCCCCGCATCTTGGCCTCGGGCAGCTGGGTAAAGATTTCGCGGATCGGGGTAAACAGCCCGCTATACGTCGCCGGATTCGAGCGCGGCGTCCGGCCGATCGGACTCTGGTCGATATCGATGACCTTGTCGATCTGATCGAGCCCTTCGATCCGGGTGTGCTGGCCCGGAACCAGTCGGGCCCGGTAAAAGTGCCGGGCCAGTGCCTGATAGAGAATGTCGGTGACCAGACTCGACTTCCCCGAGCCTGAGACGCCGGTGACCGCGACAAACCGCCCCAGCGGAATGTCGACCGTGAGATTCTTGAGATTGTTGGCCTTGGCGCCGACGATCCGCAGCCGATGGTCGGCCGGCCCGCTGCGGCGGCCCGAGGGCAGCGGTACCCGCAATTCGCCGCGGAGATACCGCGCGGTCAGCGAGGTGGGGTGCGTGAGGACATCGACGAGCGTGCCTTCGCTCACCACCTCGCCACCGAACCGGCCGGCCCGGGGACCGAGGTCAATCACATGGTCGGCGGCCCGGATAGTGTCCTCGTCATGCTCGACGACGATGACGGTGTTGCCGAGATCGCGCAGGCCGCGAAGGGTTTCAAGCAGCCGGTCATTGTCCCGCTGGTGCAGACCGATACTGGGTTCGTCGAGGATGTACAGCACCCCCACCAGTCGCGAGCCGATCTGGGTGGCCAGGCGGATGCGCTGGGCCTCGCCGCCGGACAGCGATCCGGCCGAGCGACCCAGGGTCAGATAGTCGAGACCGACATCCCGGAGGAAGCGCAGCCGGTCGGCCACTTCCTTGAGGATCGGCCCGGCCACATCGGCTTCGAGCCCGTTGCCCTTGCCGTGCTTGAGCGGCAGCCCTTCGAAGAAGTCGACCGCCTTGTGGACCGGCAGGTCGACGATTTCGCCGATGCCCTTGCCGTGGACCAGCACGGCCAGGCTCTCCGGCTTGAGCCGCTTGCCGCCGCAGGAGGCGCACGGCATCAGGATCATGAACTCCTCGAGCGCCCCCCGCACCGAATCGCTGGAGCTCTCGCGATACCGGCGTTCGACATTCTTGATGATGCCTTCCCACTCGCTCTCGTAGTCATCCCGGCTGCGAGTGCCCTCGACCTGGAATTTGAAGTGCTTGCCGGGGGCACCGTGCAGCAATGTCTTGCGGGCCGCCTCCGGCAGCTCACCCCATGGCGCGGCCAGGTCGAACTTGAGCGCCTTGGCGAGCGTCGGCAGCACGACCTTGCGCAGGTAGCCGCTCGGCTCTCCCCAGGGCAATACCACGCCCTCAAGAATCGAGATGCTCGCATCGCCGAGGATCAGGCTGGCGTTGACTTCACGACGAGTGCCCAGTCCGTGACAGTCGGGACAGACGCCGAACGGGCTGTTGAAGGAGAACTGACGCGGCTCGAGGTCCGGCAGCGAGAGACCGCAGACCGGGCAGGCAAAGCGTTCGCTGAACAGGTGGGAGCCCGGAGCGGGAACCGCATCCTTGCCGCCGGCGCGCTCTCCCTTCGCGGCCGCGCCGTGGACCACCACCTCTACCACACCGTCGGCGGCCTTGAGCGCGGTTTCGATCGAGTCGGCCAGGCGGCTGCGATCGGCCGCCCGTACCACCAGTCGGTCGACCACCACGGCCACGTCGTGGTTCTGGCGCTTGTTCAGGCTGGGCACATCACTCAGGTCGTAGATGGTGCCATCGACCCGGACCCGGACGAAGCCACGCTGCCGGATGTCCTCGAACAAGTCCTTGAACTCGCCTTTGCGCCCCTGGACCAGCGGAGCCAGGACTTCGATCCGGGTTTCCTCGGGCCAGGCCACGATTGTATCGGTGATCTGGGCCGCGCTGGAACGTTCGACAGGGCTGCCATCGTTGGGACAGTGAGGCACGCCGACCCGGGCCCAGAGCAGCCGCAGGTAGTCGTAGATCTCGGTGACGGTCCCGACCGTCGAGCGGGGATTCTGGCTGGCGTTCTTCTGTTCGATTGAAATCGCGGGAGACAGCCCTTCGATCGCGTCGACATCGGGCTTTTCCATCAGGCCGAGGAACTGCCGGGCGTACGCGGAGAGGGACTCCACGTAGCGGCGCTGGCCTTCCGCGTAGATCGTGTCGAATGCGAGGGAGGACTTGCCCGAGCCGGACAGCCCGGTGATGACGGTCAGCCGATCACGTGGGATCGAGACGGAAATGTTCTTGAGATTGTGTTCGCGGGCACCACGGACCACCAGAAATTCTTCTGCCATAAGCCCGACAAAATACCGGGAAACCGGTCGGGATTCAATGGTCGGGGTTGGCCCGCCGTGACAGCCAGAGGTCGCCGTGCGTCTCGGTAGTCAGCACGGACAGGAGGTCGCCGGTGGCGGTCAAGTCGAGCCAGTTGATCGGCCGGGGAATCTGTCCTAGCGGAACGGCCTTTCCGGGGGCGGTCACCCGCCAGATAGCAACGGTTTCTCGGTTGAGGAAGAGGGCGACCAGCACTGAGCCCGCGGCGGAATAACCGGCCGCGGCCCGCGACCCTGCGCCCTGATACCAGTGCTCCACTCCACCCGACGCCAGGT
>JBEPVA010000102.1:0-13223 GCA_041691295.1 Gemmatimonadota bacterium | reverse complement strand
CTAACTAGTTTTCGCATCAGACGATGCCAACCCATTGCAGCGATAGGAGCCCCAAGCTCTCCACCCTGCCTCTTCGGCTACACTCACTCCAATCCCTCCCAGGCATTTCACCCGAGGTGTCCCGTCGCGGCCATTCTGACACTGCGGCGCTCGCGACTCAGCTCCAAGCAATAATCTGCACCGCGTTCGCTCCCGCACTACTACCATCGATGGTAGGGGGCCCCTAGCCGGCAGAGCGTGTCAGGCCGAGGTTTGCAGGCGGAAACGCATAGGCCGGCCCCTTCCGGGGCCGGCCTTAAGGGAGGGCGGCCGAGTCATTGCGCGGAGTTCACGCAGTGAGCGACGCGCAATCTCCCCCACTTTGAATGGGCACAAGGGCCCTGCCGGGCGGGATACGGCTGCACTGCGCGGCTGGGCTCAGCGCGTCCGAGGCGGCTGTTCGATGGTCATTGGGGCTGGGCTCCAACCGTTCGACATTGAAGCCCCGATCGCTTGCTCTCAATTCAGGCACCCGCTTGGCTCCGATGCGCAGCGATTTCCTGCCGATGCACCCATTGAGCGGGGCAGATTGCTTCGCCCCTCACCGCGTTCGGGGCTCGGAATGACGGCGGCAGACGATAATGCGGCCGGCCCCGTTGGGGCCGGCCTTTGAACAGACGCCCACGTCAGTGCGAGGCTCGGCTTCAGCCGGGCCTAAGCAAGCTGCTCAACCATACTCGGGACTTAGCCTGGGGCCCTCAACCCCAGTCAGCAAGATTGCTTCGTCGCTCGCTGCGCTCGCTCCTCGCAATGACAGAACGGTAACAAAAAGACCGGCCCCACTGGGGCCCGCCATCGAGCGATCGGGCTTGTTCATCCAGACCCACGCAACTGCGCGCTTCTCCGCAAATTCCCGGATTGTGTCCACCTTACCACCAGGGCGACGCCTCGGCACGCATTACCGGAAACTGAGCCATGGCGGCGGATGGTTCGGCGGGATCAATGTCGATTTCGTTGCGGTTGATCTCGATTCCTCTGAAAAAAGTGATCCGGTAGAACAGATCCTGGCCTTCGATGTCGGTCAGGTCCTGCGGAAAGCCGGCGGGGAGTGGGCCATGACCAAACGCGGCCGCGATGCCCAATTCCGCGGGTTCGTGCGCCACCAGCTGTGTCAGCGGAATCATGGCCGTGTTGCGGTTGCCCGACACGACGGCCCGCCAATTGACCCGCCACTCGATCCGGCCGAGGATGACGAGCCGCTTGGGTGCGGCATCGCGGGTGGCCGCCAGCCAGATGGTGAACCGATCACCGCCGGTCACTCCGGTGAGCGTGCGACTGACATCGTCGATGACGAGCTCGAGGGGCAGTTCGAGCGCGGGGTCATCCTCCGACTGCATGCCTACCGGCTGCCCATGGACGAGGTCTGCTGAATGGCCGTCGTACGGCTCTTCCCCGCCCGAAGAATCCCTGATACTGCTGCCCGGGGCCCCGAACGTGGCCGGCACCCCCCAGAGACGATGCTCCGTGCGGACATCCTTGTGGTAGTGGCCGATCCGGCAGGAGGACTGAATCTCCTGAATGAATCCCGCCCGCCACCGGCCATGGTTGATCTCGGCGGGGTTGTTCGACAGCGCCGTGGCCCTGACCGAGGCTCGGAAGGTGCTCAAGGCGGTGTTCAGGACGACGGTGCAGCGGCCAGCCATGTTAGGCTGGGGTTGCTGCCCGGTGATGATCGAGTCGAAGGTGTAGTCGAATTGGATACCGGAGTCGGTGAAAACAGCCATGCGGGCCTCGTGCGGTGACTGAGAAAGATCGAGGAACCGGCCAACCGGTCGAGGTTCCGTGGGGAAGGGTGCCGATCAAGCTATCCGCTTCCCGATTTTCTGCACCCGACGATTGGATGCCTGCCCGACCGGAGTCTCCCGATGGGGGGGCCGTCAGTGGGATCGAGGTGGCTCGGCGTGGCAAGGTTGGTGACCCTCGACCCTCGACCCTCGACCGTTACGAGCAAGGTCCCTCGCTCGCTTCGCTCACTCGGGATGAGGTGCGCTTTATTTTCGGCCGGCCCAGCCAGCCCTGTGACAGTTCCGCCTTTCCTGCGTACTTATAGCTGCAGACATCACGCTCTCTCTCTATCCAACTGATTCCAGTGCTGCCTTTTCTCCGTGGTCCTGTAGACCTCTGGGCGGACGAAGGGCAGCGCTGGGATTGGGCATCGGGCCCCGATAGACATGGCCGAATCTGTTTCGCCAGAAGCACTTACCGCTCCGGCCCACGGCATGACCGCCGAGGCTGAGGAGGGGCTGTGCCGGCAGTGGTACCAGGCCTACGGCACTCAGATCTATAGCTATCTCCGGTTCCACCTCCCGTCGGCGGACGCGGCCGAGGAAGTCATGGCGGAGACCTTCTATAAGGCGGTGCGGGGCGCCTCGAAGTACAACTCATCGAAGGGCGAGCCCCGGTTCTGGCTGTTCCGGATCGCACGCAACGCACTGCATGATCATCAGCGCCGAGAAAGGCTCCGTCGTCACACCTCCCTCGGACAGCTCCGCGACCTGGTGGCCGAGGCGCCGTCTTCGGAAGAACGGCTGCTCTGGGAAGAAGAAGTGGCTCAGCTGCTCGACGCCGTCTCGGTCCTGCCCGAGCGCGACCGCGAGCTGATCGGCCTCCGCTACGGCAGCGATCTCGAGACCAGCGAGATTTCCACCCTGCTCAACATCCAGGAGTCGGCGGTGCGGACCCGGCTCTGGCGCGCGCTCAAGCGGTTGCGCAGGGTGATGGAGGAGCGGCCGTGACGGACCACCGCCATCCCGGGGACGAGGGGCCGGGCCGGAAGTCGCCCGATTCGATCGAAGACATCGACCGGCTGCTCCGCTCGGTGCGTTTCTCACCCCGGGCATCGCTGGGTCCCGAACTCTGGGGCGCGCGTCCACAGGGTGGATCGCTGCGCGACGGGCCGGCCGCTTCCTCCTGGTCGATCGGCGTGATGCTGGCCGCCACCCTGCTGCTAGGCGCCGCCGTCACCATCTTCTGGCAGGCCGTGTTGCCCAATTTGCGGGTCAGCACCATCGACCGCTGCTGTTTCGACCTCGATGGCGGCGGTGATGCTGACGACGGGATTGCGGTGACAACCCGGGCCGGGGAAACCGTCCGCCGCCTCACGATCTATGAAGATCGCGACCACAGCGGCACCCTGACGGCCGCCGACACGGTTCGGTTCACCCGCGGCAAGGATCCGATCGTCACCCCGGTGCTGTCGGCCGGCCTGGGAGTCAAAAAACTCTGCTGCCTCGACTACGATGGCGGCGGCAAGTCGGACGACGGTCTGCTGATCATCGGATCCGCGCCGGACAAGATCGCGGCCGCGGCCATCTTCGAGAACGACGGACAGATGCTGCCGGTGCTTCGCTGAACCGCCCGGGCTCAACTTCCCTTTCCACCGCAGGGCCAATTCGAAGGATTTCGATGCGAACTGTTCTCTGGGCCGCGGCGCATGGTGCGCTCTTCATCGCGGCAGCCAGTCTCCTCCAAGCCCAACAGCCTGATAGCACCCACGCAAGACGGGATACCGTCGTTGTCCTGGCTCCGATCGAGGTGGTCGGATCGATTCAGCCGGCCGCCAATCCCGGGGTAATCTCGGGCGTGCCGGCCCGGGTGACGATCCTGACCGGCAAGCAGGTCGATGCCAACGAGCCGAGGGTGCTGGGTGACGTGCTGGTCCAGCAGCCCGGCTTCTCGATGTACGATGACCTCGGCTCCCCCTACAAGACCAACCTCTCGACCCGGGGATTCTTTGCCTCGCCGGTGGTCGGATTGCCGCAGGGCGTGTCGGTCTTCCTCGACGGGGTGCGCCAGAACGAGGCTGACGCGGCCCAGGTCAATTTCGACCTGCTGCCGATGCAGTACATCAAGCGGATCGAGTTGCTCGCCGGTACGGCATCGCTGACCGGACGCAATGCGCTGGGCGGGGCCATCAACCTGGTCACCCAGCGCGGCGAAGGACCGCTTCACGGTGAACTGGAAGTCCAGGGCGGCTCGTTCAACAACTTCGATGGCAACGGGTCGATCGGCGGGGTCAGCCAAGGCGGCATCGACTACTACTTCGGCGGCGGCTACAACCGCGAGGACGGCTGGCGCCAGGGCACCAACTCGCATCAATACAATGGGCTGCTGAATGTTGGCCGGCTTACGGATAACTGGGGCATCAGCTTCCAGGCCTTCGGCGCCAACGGCGACGCCCACACGGCCGGCTCGCTGCCGGAATCGGTGTACGACGTGAAGCCCGATTCGAACCTGACCCCGGGTGACTACGAGAACCTCGATCTGTTCCAGACCTCACTCACCGCCTACCGGCTGCTCGGCAATGGCCGAGCGTCGGCCCGGGTCTATTATCGGCGGCATACCGCGGACCGGTTTAACGGCAATCAGGCAGCCGACCCGGATGCCCTGGGCAAGAGCCGCAACTCGACGCTCGGCTGGAGTCTCGACTATCGGCTCGGGAAGACGATCGGCAGTGCGGTGCTCGGTCTCCGATTCGGCGCCGATGGTACTGTCAACCGGACCAGTGTGGCGCTGTTCGCCGATTCGTCCAAGTTCGGCGGCGGCCAAACCCAGACCACCTTCATCAAGGCGCCGCTGTGGGATGCTGCGGGATTTGCGACTGCGGATCTGACCGTGGGCCGAGTGACCTTTTCGGGCGGCGCGCGCTACGACTACATCAAGGTGCCGTTCCAGAACCAGCTCGATCACACCAACGACACCACCAGCCACTTTTCGCGGGTCAGCCCCAAGGGCGGCATCAGCGTCGATGCGGGTCGGGGCGCGTCGATCTACGGCTCGGTGGGCCAGAACTTCCGGGCACCGGCGGTCATCGAAATCGCCTGCGCTGATCCGGACCAGCCCTGCCTGCTGCCGTTTTCCCTGGGCGACGATCCGCCGATCAAGCCGGTGGTTGCGACCACGTTCGAGATCGGCGGCAAGCTGCCGGTCGGCCCGGCATACTTCACTGCTTCGCTGTACCGGACCAATGTGAAGAACGACATCTACCTGTTTCCCAGCCCGGACGCCGTCGACGGCTCCACCATCCAGGGTTACTTCGGCAACATCGACAAGACCCGCCGGGAAGGGGCTGAACTCGGCCTGAACTTCGGATTTGGCCGGGGGCATTCGGCCTACATCAACTACGCCTGGACCCAGGCCACCTTCCAGGCCGTGGCGGCCATCCAGAGCCCGCGCTCCGATGTCAACACCACCGCGGTCGGCGACAAGATCCCGCTGGTGCCCGAGCACCAGGTCAAGTTCGGGCTCAACCTGCAGGCCGGCCGCCACCTGAGCGTCGGCGCCGATGCCCGCTACATCGGGTCTCAGTATCTCCGCGGCGATGAGGCCAATCAGGATGCGCCGCTCAAGGGCTATTTCGTGACTGATGCCCGGGCCACCGTGCACTTCGGTCCCTGGGAAGTCAGCGGGTTGGTAAACAACGTCTTCAATACCATGTACGCCAGCTTCGGCACCTTCAACGTCAACCAGGGCAATCCCGCCGGGGACACGCTTGAGCGGTTCCTGACTCCGGGCCAGAAGCTCACCTTCCGGTTGGTGGTCCGCCGAGCCTTTGGCGGCAGCAGTGCTGGTGGTGGAGTGAGCGACGATTGAGCTCCTATGATTGAGGTGCAGCGCCGCGGTCGCAACCGTGGTCTTTGGTTTTGGCACGGGGTAGATTTGCGCCAGTGTGCAGGAGGCAGTCCCCCTCGATCGTGACGTGATGACCCGACGTTTGACCTGGTTCCTCGCAGTACTCCTCCTTTCGACCCACCTCCGTGCGCAGCAACCAGCGGGTTTTCTCGCACAGCGCTTCCTTTCGCAGAGCTGGTCGGTTCGCGACGGGCTGCCTGATTCCCGACTCACCGCCATCCTCGTCAGCCAGGAAGGGTTTCTCTGGATCGGGACCCGTAAGGGGCTGGCCCGCTTCGATGGGGACCGGTTCCGGACCTACACCCACGCTGACTATCCGTTGCTCCCGTCGGATGAAATCCTGGCGCTGGCACAGGATAGCAGCGGCACGATCTGGATCGGGACGCAAAGCGGATTGGCCCGGTACCAACTCGGCCGGTTCGTCCCGGTCGAGATGCCCGAACCGCTGCGCAACCTGAAGATCGTTTCGCTACTGGCCACGCCGGGACGCGGAGTCGTCGTCGGCACCACCGACCGGGTCTTTACTGTCGGCCAGGCCGACGGGGTTCCTGCCCTGACTGCCCCGGAAGCCGCCCAGGCTCTGGTCCGGACCCGGACCGGCCAGGTCTGGGCGCTGAGCCGCTCGCTTTATCCGCTCGACAGTGGTGGTTTCCATCCGGACACCACCTTTACCGCGCTGCAGAACGAACGGGCCCTCACGATCGACAGCACCGGCGGCCTCTGGGTCAGCGACTACTCGCATCTGGCCATTCGCAGTCCCACCTCCGTCGGGCGGACCTATCAGTCCATTCCCGAGGGCAGCGGCCTTCCAACCGGATCGATCCGCGCGCTGGCCACCGCCACTGACGGCGCCGTGTGGGTGGGGGTCGACGGAGCCGGGGTCTACCGCTGGGACAATCACCGTTTCCTGGAGGTTACACCGCTTGATACGTTGGCAGCCGGTGCGGTGCGGGTGCTGACGCCGGCAGTGGATGGCTCGATGTGGATCGGATCGCTGAATGGATTGACCCACGTCTGGCCCACCCGGTTCAATACCTATCGCACCGGCAGCAACCTGGCCCGTGACTACGTCTGGCAGCTCTGGCCGGTGCTGGATGGCTCGATCTGGCTGGCCACCAACGAAGCGGGTCCTTCACGGCTGATCGACGGGAAGCTCTCACTGGTGCCCAGCCGGACACCGTTCCCGCCCCGCCAGGTTTCCGCCCTGATGCAGACCTCCGATGGCTCGATCTGGCTTGCATTTCGAGGCGGAGGGCTGGGTCGCTACTTGGACGGGGATTTCAAGTACGAAGCGCCGCTGGCCGGTCCGATCAGTCTGGAAGTCCGCAGCATCCTCCAGGATCGGCATGGCACGATCTGGCTGGGGACCAACCAGGGCCTCTATCGGCGTGAGGGAAGCACCTTCCGGCTGCAGACTGGAGTGGACAGCCCGTCCAATCCCGACATTTTCGTCTTGCGCGAGAGCGGCAACGGTGATCTCTGGATCGGGGCCAGCAACAGCCTGACCCGCCGCGATTCGCTGGGCCAGTACCACGCCATTGTCAGGCCCACCGACGGAACGCTGGCCGGCATCGAGGACCTGCAGCCAGACGGGGACCGGCTCTGGATCGCGACGGCGCGGGATGGCATTGCGCTCTTCACCGGCGGGCGGCTCACCGTGTTCTCCACCACTATTCCTGGGGTGCTGCGCGAAGCGCATCGAGTCCTCCCCGATGGCCTGGGCTTCCTCTGGGTCACCTCCAACCAGGGACTGCAGCGGCTCAGGATCCGGGAGCTGCTCACGGTCGCCGCCGGACTGGGTAGTACCCTGTTCCTCGAGGATTTCGACCGCGACGACGGCCTGCTCACCGCCGAGTTCAATTCCACCGGCGGTGCGGCGGGATCGCAGACCGCGGATGGCCGGCTCTGGTTTCCGTCGCCGGTCGGGGTGGTCGAGGTCGATCCCGGCCGCTTCAAGGCGGATACCGCGGCGCCCCGCGTGGTCATCGACCAGATCCTGATCGATGACAAGGAGGTGACCAACGCGGCGATGGACCAGCTCGACCGTCGTGGCGGCCGACTCACGATCCGGTACACCGTGATCTCGTCCGTCAGGGGCCAGGGGGTCCGGTTTCGCTACCGGATGAAACCGGCTGACCAGAGCTGGATCGACGCCGGCCCCGTGCGGGAGGCCATTTATCCATCACTGCCGAGCGGACCGTACACCTTTGCGGTACAGGCCGGATCGGGTGGCGACCAGTGGTCCGGCATTCCGGCCACGCTGCAGCTCACGCTGGCGCCCCGGCTGTACGAGCGGTCCTGGTTCCTGGGACTGATGGCCACGCTGCTCGCGGTGGCAGCGGCCGGCTCATACCGCTGGCGGACCGGGCGGCTGGTGCGCCAATCCCGGCGCCTCGAGGACCAGGTGATGGAGCGGACCGGTGAATTGCGGGCGTCCCGGGACGAACTCGAGTTCCGGGTCGGTGAGCGGACCGAGCAGCTCCGCGAGCGGACCGAGCAGCTCGAGATGGAGCTGGCCGAGCGGACTCGGCTGGAGCGGCAGCTGGTGGAAGCCCAGCAGCTGGAGAGTGTCGGCCGGCTGGCCGGCGGCGTGGCGCACGACATCAACAACCTGATGACGGCGGTGCTGGGCTATGCCCAGCTGATCGAAGAGGCGGCGCACGACCGGCCCGACCTGCGCGAGGATGCCCGGGAGATCCGGCTGGCGGCCGAGCGGGCCGCCGGTGTGTCACAGCAGCTGCTGGCCTTCGGCCGCCGCCAGATCTTCAATCCCCAGATCCTCAGCGTCGACGACATCGTCCTGGCCCTCGATCCGATGCTGCGCCGCATCGTCGGCGCCAGCATCGAGATCGTCACCCTCCCGGCCGAAGAGCTGCACAATGTGAAGGTGGACCGGGTCCAGATTGAGCAGGTCATCATCAATCTCGTGGCCAATGCCCGCGATGCCATGCCCTCGGGCGGCAAGCTCTGGATCGAGACCCGTGATCTCAGCTTGCCGCTCGATACGATGATCAGTGGGGTCGAGGTCGCGGCGGGGGCGTATGTCCAGCTCACCGTGCGCGACTGCGGCACCGGCATCAATCCGGAACACCTGTCTCACATCTTCGAGCCGTTCTTCACCACCAAGGAGGTGGGCAAGGGCTCGGGCATGGGACTGGCCACCTCCTACGGCATTATCAAGCAGAGCGGCGGCACCATCGTCATCGAAAGCACGCCGGGGATAGGCTCCACCTTCCGGATTCTGCTGCCCCGGACGCTGGAGCAGTCCGACGAGGTGCCGGCCGCCCGCTCGGTACCGACTGCCGGCGGCAATGAGGTGATCCTGCTGGTCGAGGACGAACCGCAGTTGCGGGCCCTGGCCGGCCGGTTTCTCCGGCGGCTCGGCTACACCGTGCTGGATGCCACCGACGGCGAGGAGGCGCTCCGCCTGGTGGCCGACACGCCATATGCCATTGCCCTGATGGTGACCGACCTGGTCATGCCGCGGATGGGCGGCCTCGAGCTGGCGGAACGAATGCGGGCTGATGGCCAGCGCTGCCGGATCCTGATGGTCTCGGGCTTCGTTGAGCGCGAAGTGCCGCCGGCGCTGATCCGCCAGCCCGGCGTGGCCTTCCTGGCCAAGCCGTTCCGGCTGGCCGATCTGGCCTCACGGATCCGGGTACTGCTCGATAGTCCGGCCGACGCCGTTTGACTGGCGGCTCCCGCCTGCCGGGGCTAATTTCACGCGCCGATTCACTCCGGATGACCGAGGTTTCATTGTGCGAATAGCGGTCTGCCTCAAGCGGGTGCCCGACACCACCACCAGCATCGTCATCGCGGCCGACGGCAAGTCGATCAGCGAGGCCGGTGTCAAGTTCGTGGCCAATCCTTACGACGAATACGCGATCGAAGAGGCGCTCAAGCTGCGGGATGCGGCCGGCAGCGGTGAAGTCGTGGTCGTGAGCCTCGGTGCCGACCAGGCCCAGGAAACGATCCGCACCGCCCTGGCCATGGGTGCCGATCGCGGAGTGCTGCTGCAGGCCACCGGTGCCTCCGATGCGCTGGAAGCGGCCCGGGCCATCGCGGCGGAGCTCAAGGATGGTGGGTTCGATCTGGTGCTCTGCGGCAAGGTCTCGGTCGACGACTATCACCACCAGGTCGGCGTGATGGTGGCCGAACTGCTCGGGTGGCCCTGCATCACGGCGGTAGTGGCCCTCAAGCTCGACGGAACCACCGCCACCGCCGAGCGTGAAATCGAAGGCGGGGTGGAAGTGTCGAGCTGCCAACTGCCCGCGGTGATTACCTGCGACAAGGGACTCAACACCCCGCGGCTGCCGGCCCTCAAGGGCATCATGGCCGCCAAGAAGAAGCCGCTCGAGCTCAAGCCCACCACACTCGGCCCCGGCACCACGACGGTGCTGTCCCTCACGCCACCGGCGGAACGGAAGCCGGGCCGGATCGTCGGCGAAGGGGTGGAGGCGGTGCCGGAATTGATCCAGTTGTTGAAGACGGAAGCGAAAGTACTCTGAGCCGTTAGCCATTGGCCGTTAGCCTTTGGCTGACTGCCTGCTAGCGGCCGACGGCCAAAGGCCAAAGGCAACCAGGATGAGCACCGTACTCGCTGTTTTGGAGTCCCGTTCCGGCTCCCTCCGCAAAGTCTCGCTGGAGGTCATCGCCGCTGCCCGGCAGCTGGCGGACGCGATGGGTGGCACCGTCGACGCCCTGCTCTGCGCCGAAAGCGCGGTGGCCGGGTCCGATGCCCTCGGCGCTGCTGGGGCGGATCGGGTATGGCTGGCCACTCATCCCGCCTTTGCGCTGTACTCGCCTGATGGCCAGGCGGCGACCGTGGCGGCGGCCGCCGCCAGTCACGCCGCGGTGGTCTTTGCGGCCAGCGCCACCGGTCGCGACCTGGCCCCGCGGGTGGCGGCCAGGCTCGGCGTCTCGTGCGCCACCGATGTCACCGCGCTGGCGGTCGAAGGCGGCACGGTCATCGCGACGCGACCAGTCTACGCCGGCAAGGCGCTGCAGCGGGTGCAACTCTCCGGCTCTCCGGCACTGGTCTCAGTCCGGCCCAACACCTTTGCGGCAGTCTCAGTGGCCAGGGCTGGCACAGTCGAATCGTTCGCGGTGCCCTCGTTCGAGGCCCGGGTCGTGGTTTCTGAAGTCAAGGCGCCACCCAGTGCCGCGCTCGACGTAGCCGAGGCTCCAGTCGTCATCTCGGGCGGCCGGGGGCTCAAGGAGCCGCAGCATTTCGCGCTGCTGGAGTCACTGGCGGCGGCGTTCGGCAATGCCGCAGTCGGAGCCAGCCGAGCGGTGGTCGATGCCGGCTGGCGCGATCACGGCGCCCAGGTCGGGCAGACCGGCAAGACCGTGAGCCCCGGTCTCTACATCGCGGTGGGAATCTCCGGCGCCATTCAGCACCTGGCCGGGATGCGCACGGCCAAGGTCATCGTCGCCATCAATCGCGACAAGGACGCCCCGATCTTCAAGGTGGCCGACTACGGGATTGTGGGAGACCTGTTCGAGATCCTGCCCAGACTCACCGAAGAAGTCCGCAAAGCCAGGGCAGAACATTGAGTAAGAGGTTCCGCGTACCGCGTTCCGCGTTGAGACCGGAACCTGTTTTTCCTCTCGCCTCTCGTCTCTCGTCTTTCGATCGTCAGTTGTGACCACTCCTCAGCATACGGCCCGAGCACCCAAAGGCCGCTTCCTCCAGGTCCTTGGCTTTGCCTTTGGCCTGGCGATCATCGTCGGCAATACCATCGGTGTCGGCATCATGCGGACGCCGGGCGATGTGGCGGCGCTGTTGCCGACGCTGCCCTGGTTTATCGGCGTCTGGATTGCGGGGGGGCTGTATGCCCTGTTCGGCGCCATGACGATGGCCGAGCCGGGCACGATGATTCCGAAGTCAGGCGGGATGTATATCGTCGCACTGCGGGGCCTGGGGCGCTATCCCGGATTTGCGATCGGCTGGACCGACACGATTTCGACCTGTGCCGCCGTGGCGGCCATCACGATCGCCTTAGGCGAATATGCCGAGGGACTGGTGCCCGCCCTGCAGGGCAGAGCCGCGCTCATCGCGGTGGTGGTCACCACATTGCTGGCGCTGATCCAGTGGCGCGGCATCCGGATCGGCGATCTGGTCCAGCAGCTGACCAGTCTGCTCAAGATGATCGTGCTCACCGGGGTGGCCCTCGTCTGCTTTGTCCTGCCGGTCAAGGCAATGCCCCCCGCGGCGGCCGTCGCGCTGCCCACCGCCGTCACCTTCAGCGCGATCATCCTCGCGCTCCAGGCGGTCATCTACACCTACGACGGCTGGAACGGGATGCTCTACTTCGGTGGTGAGGTGAAAGACCCCGGCCGCAATGTGCCACGCGGCATGGCGGGTGGCGTCCTGCTGGTCGTCGCGGTCTACATGCTCCTTATCCTCGGTTTTTCTCACGTGCTCGGCCTCGCTGGCATGGCCGGACAGAACCTGGTCGCCGCTACTGCCGCACAGGCGGTGTTCGGGCCGATTGGCGACCGGGTCGTCCGCGTCGTGATCCTCATTTCGCTGATCAGCGCGGCCAACGCCATCATCCTCATGGTGCAGCGGATTCCCTGTTCCATGGCGCGGGACGGCCTGGCTCCGGCCCGGCTTGGCGATCTCAACGCGGGCGGCACCCCGACGCTGTCATTGCTCGTCACCTGGGCGGCGACGGTGGCCCTGATCGTAAGCGGGACCTTCCAGCGGGCCATCGCGATCGCCGCGTTCTATTACGTGCTGCAGTATGCCGTGGCGTTCGTGTCGGTAATCGTGATGCGCTGGCGCGAGCCTGACGCGCCGAGGCCGTACCGGGCGTGGGGGTATCCGGTGGTGCCGGTGCTGCTGACCATCATCGCGATTCTGTTCATGGTCGGGGTGTACATCGGGGACCGGAACAACACACTGCTGTCGTTGGGGCTGCTGGGGCTCAGCTATCCCGCCTACCTGGCGGTCAAACGGGGAACGGCAACTGCGTAAGAGGTGACAGGTGAGAGGTAAGAGGGGCGGAACGCCCTCTCACCTGTTACCTCTCACTTCTCACTCCTCACCATCCTCTGAATGCGCTCGACTCCTTCGCGCACTTTCGCGGCTTCCGGCCCGAACGAAAACCTCACGTAGTTCCTGAACCGGCTGGGCCGTCCGCTGCGGCGCTTGCCCGGATTGATGTCGAAGAACTCCCCCGGCACGCAGATGACTTTTTCCTTGAGCGCGGCCTTGAAGAACGACATCCCGTCGTGGAGGCCGGCCGGCAGGGCCGAGACATCTCCCCAGCAGTAGAAGGTCCCTTCCGGCGCCAGGTCGAACCGGACGCCGGCGCTGGTCAGCCCCTCCAGCATCAGCTTGCGCTTGTCCTGAAAGGCCCGTCGAATGGCTGACGCCTCGAGCGCCGCATGTCCTGGCTCGAGCAGTGGCAGGGCGGCGCGCTGCAGCGGCTTGCTGCCGCCGCCGTCGAGGAACGAGCCGCTGCTCGACACCGCGTCGATCACCGTCCGGGGTCCGACGATCCAGGTGGTCCGCCAGCCGGGATACCGCCAGTTCTTGGTCTGTG
>JBEPVA010000101.1:0-13264 GCA_041691295.1 Gemmatimonadota bacterium | reverse complement strand
GGCTAGAGACGAGAGACGAGAGACGAGAGACGAGAGACGAGAGACGAGCTGAATTTACGGTCAGAGCCAGCGCCGAATCTGTAGTTATGCGGTCAGAATCCGAATTCCGTTCGGCGTGATCGCCACGGTATGCTCGAAGTGGGCTGACAGGCTCCCATCCGAGGTCACGACGGTCCACTTGTCGCCGAGGGTCTTGGTGGTGTGATCCCCCTGGGTGATCATCGGCTCGATCGCGATCGTCATTCCTTCCCGCAGCAGCGGACCACGATTGGGCCGGCCGTGGTTGGGCACCTGCGGCTCCTCATGGAACTCCGTGCCGATGCCATGTCCCACCAGTTCCCGCACCACGCCAAATCCCTCCGACTCGGCCAAGGTCTGCACCGCGTGCCCGATGTCCCCGATGTGACCGCCGGCCCGGACCTGGCTGATTCCCGCGGCCAGGCAGCGCTGAGTCACGTCAAGCAACCGGGTGGCCTCGGGTGAGATCTCACCGACGGGAATGGTGGTGGCCGAGTCGGCGTGGAGCCCCTCAAGGAAAACACCCACATCGACACTCACAATATTCCCCTCGCGGAGTACCCGCTTGCGGCTGGGAATGCCGTGGACAATCTCCTCATTGATCGACGTGCAGAGGGTCTTGGGAAAGCCGTACAGTCCCTTGAACGACGGCTTGGCCCCCGGATGGCTGCGGATGAACTCCTCGGCCACGTCGTCCAGCTCCCCGGTACTGATCCCGGGACGGACATGCTCCGCCACCCGAGCCAGCGTGCGGGCCACGATGTGGCCGGCCCGGGCCATGATCTCGATTTCGCGGGGGGATTTGAGGGTGATCATGAGCGCTAAGCCATAGGCCTTAAGCCATAAGCGACCGGCCACAAGCTGATGGCTCATGGCCTGCGGCTTACGGCTATCGTCCGAGAACCTTCTTGACCCGGTCCGCCACGTGATGGATCTCGCCCACGGCGTCGATCTGATGGACTCCACCCTTGGCCCGATACCACTCGACCACCGGCGCGGTCTGGGCCCGGTAGGCCTTGAGCCTGGTGGCGACCGCCGCCGGATCATCATCAGCCCGGCCCTCGATGGAGCGGCGCTTGTCGAGCCGGCCCAGAATTTCCTCATCCTTTACATCGAAGAACAGCAGGAAATCAATCCGGCGGCCGCGTTCAGCCAGAATCCGCGCCACCCCTTCAGCCTGCGGTACGGTGCGCACCACACCGTCGAAGATGACGCCGTTGGCGGCTTCCGGCTTGCCCAGCTCTTCCTGCACCACGCCCATGATCAGTTCATCGCTGACCAGGTGGCCCGCTTCCATCAATGACCGGGCCTTGAGGCCGAGGGGAGTGCCCCGCTTGACCGCGTCACGCAGCAGGTCACCGGTGGCAAACTTGGGGAGCCCGAGCCGCTCGGACATGATGGCCCCCTGGGTGCCTTTACCGGCGCCGGGAGGACCCATCAGGAGGATGTCCATGCTCTGTGCCTGTCTGGGGAGCCATTGCCCCTGAAATGTCACGAGTCGCGAGTCGCGAGCGTGAAGCCCGGGGATTCGCGACTCTTGACTCTCGACTCTCGACTTCCGACTACATGAACCGCTGTTGCCGCCCGCGGAACTTGACCTTGCCGCCCATCATCAGGCTGTCATACTTGCGCAGGGTGCGGTGCTGCTCGATCTGGCGGATGGTGTCCAGCATGACGCCGACCACGATCAGCACGGAGGTTCCGCCGAACTGCTGCGGGAAGCCGGCCTGGCGGGTCAGGATGACCGGAATCACCGCGACCAGCGCAAGGAACAGCGAGCCAGGCAGGGTAATCCGGGCCAGCACACTGTCGATGTAATCGGCGGTGCTGGCCCCCGGCTTCACGCCGGGGATGAATCCACCCTGCTTCTTCAGGTTCTCCGACAGGTCGACACTGTTGAACACGATCGAGGTGTAGAAATAGCTGAACACCACGATCAGGATCGCGAAGACGATATCGTACGGCAGGTTACCGGGGGTGAAGAAATCGGCGATATCCCGCAGGTATTCGTTCTGGGTAAAGCTGGCCAGGGTCCCCGGCACGATGATGATGGTCTGGGCAAAGATGATCGGCATGACGCCGGCCGTGATCAGCGCGATCGGAATGAAGGTCTTCTGGCCTTCACGGATCCGGCCCCGGCCCATCACCTTGCGGGGAATCTGGATCGGAATCCGCCGGGCCGCGATCGTCATCCGGGTCACGGCGGCGATGACGGCCACCAGCACGAACAGGAAGAACAGCGCCTTCGGGATGCTGACCACATCGCTCTTGATGAACTGGATCAGGTTGAGGAACCCCGGCCAGAGCCGGTCGAGGATCGAGAAGCAGATCAGCAGGCTCATTCCGTTACCGATGCCGCGCTCGGTGATCTGTTCGCCAAGCCACATGACGAAGATGGCGCCGGTGGTCAGGGTGAGGACCATGATCACGCGGGACACGAAGCCGGCTCCTGGCATGGCGCCCGGGATCGACTCGGTGAACAGGGTGAAGGTGTAGGCCTGCAGGAACGCGATGAGCACGGTGAGGTACCGGGTCCACTGCGTCAGCTTCTTCTTCCCTTCCTCATCCTTCTGCATCTTGCCGACCGACGGGACGATACCGCCCGCCAGCTGGAAGACGATCGAGGCCGAGATGTAGGGCATGATGCCCAGCGCGAACACCGTGGCCCGGGTCAATCCGCCGCCGAGGGTGTCGTACAGGCCGAAGAACCCGGCTGCCGCCGAGTTCTTGATGAAGTCGGCCAGCGCCTGGACCACGACTCCCGGGGCGGCGACGTGCGCGCCGATCCGGTAGATCAGCAGGGCCAGGAGGGTGAAGCCGACCTTCCTCTGGAGCTCCGGATCGATGGACGTCCGGGCAAGGCGGGGGGCGGTCACTTACGCCTCGACCTTGCCGCCTGCCGCTTCGATCTTGGCTTTGGCGGAGGCAGAAACCTGGAGGCCGCGGACCGTGAAGGCCCGGCCGGCATCGCCGGTGCCGAGAATCTTGGCCCGCTGGTCGAGCCGGGTGATGATCCCTGCCGCGTAGAGCGAATCGGCCGTCACGTCGTTGCCCTGGATGGTGGCCAGCGTCTTCAGGTTCACCGGCACCGCGGACACCTTGAACGGATTGGTGAAGCCCCGCTTGGGCAGCCGCCGGTACATCGGCATCTGCCCGCCTTCGAAGCCCGGGTTGGTTGAACCACCGGCCCGCGCCTTGGAGCCCTTGTGGCCCTTGCCGGACGTCTTGCCGAGTCCGGAGCCCGGACCGCGGCCGACCCGCTTGCGATACTGGGTCGATCCCTTGGCGGGCTTGAGATTGGACAGCGTGACGATATGCCCCGACTTGGGCGCCCGGCGCGCGGTCTTGGTTTCCTTGGCCATCAGCTCTCCTCTGCCTTCGTCACTTCAATGAGGTGACGGACCTTGAACAGCATGCCGCGGGCGGACGCCGTGTTCTTGACCTGGACCGTCATCTGGTGATGACGGAGGCCCAGCGCCCGCAGGGTGCGGCGCATGGTCTCGGCGTGACCGATCTCGGAACGGATCTGCTTCACGCTGAGCAACGGCGCCGACTTTTCGGCGGGAATCTCGGCCTGGTGATACGCGGGGCCCTGGCGGCCCACGACTGGATTACGGCCCATCGGTTCAGACCTCCTGCGGCGAGCGGTAGTTCAGCTGGTCGACCTCGATACCCCGTTCCCGGGCGATCTGGCGGACCGTCACCAGCTGCTGCAAGCCGTTCATCGTCGCCCGCACCATGTTGTGCGGGTTGTTGGAGCCGAGGCTCTTGGTCAGAATGTCGGTGATGCCGGCGCAGGCCAGTACCGCGCGGACCGGGCCGCCGGCGATGACGCCGGTGCCGCTGGCAGCGGGTTTGAGCAGGACCCTTCCGGCGCCGTGATGACCCAGGACTTCATGCGGAATGGTGGCGCCGATCCGCGGCAGCTCGACCATGTTGCGCTTGGCCGCTTCGACGGCCTTGCGCACCGCTTCGGAGACTTCGTTGGCCTTGCCGGTGGCCACACCGACCTTGCCCTTGCCATCGCCGACCGCGACCAGCGCGTTGAACGAGAACCGGCGGCCGCCCTTGACCACCTTGGCGACCCGGTTGATGGCCACCACGTTCTCGACGAACTCGCTGGCCTGCTCGTTGTTCCGGTCCCGCCGGCCACCGCCCCGCCCGCCGCGCTCGTTGCCGCCACGGCCACCGCCACCACCACCGCCGCCGCGACCGCCACGACCCCGGGGAGCTTCAGCCGGTGCGCCGCTCGGCGCGCCCTGTGTGGTCTCTTCGCTCATTCTAGAACTCCAATCCGCCCTCGCGGGCGCCGTCAGCGACGGCCTGCACGCGACCGTGGTACCGGTATCCGGCTCGATCGAACACGACCTTGGTGACCCCAGCGGCCTTGGCCTTGCCGGCCAGCAGGATGCCGACCGCCTTGCCCTTGGCCACCTTGCCCTTGCCGTCGACGGCCAGGCCTTCGCTCGTATCCGACACGCCGACCAGGGTCACGCCCAGATCGTCGTTGACCAGCTGCGCGTAGATGTGCTTCAGCGAGCGGTACACCACCAGCCGCGGGCGCTCGGCCGAGCCGGCCAGTGCCTTGCGCACCCGGAGGTGCCGGCGATAGCGCAGATCCTGGCGCGTCTTGGGGGAAATAATGCGGCGCATTTACTTGGCTCCCGTCTTGCCAGCCTTGCGGCGGACCTGTTCGCCCAGGTAGCGCACGCCCTTGCCCTTGTAGGGCTCCGGCGGCCGCAGGTTGCGGATTTCCGCCGCCACCTGGCCGACCATCTCCTTGTCGGCGCCTTCGATCTTTACCTGGGTGTTGTTGTCGACCGTGAACTTGATCCCGGCCGGTGCCTTGTACTGCACCGGGTGGGAAAAGCCCAGGGCCAGCTGCAGGCCGAACGGCTTGGCTTCCGCCTTGTAGCCGACGCCCTGGATGTCGAGCTGCTTGAGGTAGCCCTTGCTGACGCCCTCGACCATGTTGGCCATCAGGGTGCGGGACAGGCCGTGCAGCGCCTTGTGCCGCGGCTCGTCGCTCGGACGGGTCACGTTGATCTGTTCCCCCTCCTGCGCCAGCGAGATGTCCAGCGGGAAGGTCCGGGACAGTTCGCCCTTGGGACCCTTTACCTGGACCAGCCTGCCCTTGATCGTGACGGTCACGCCCTTGGGCACGACCACCGGCCGTCTGCCGATTCGAGACATGCCGCCTCCTACCAGACGACGGCGAGCAACTCGCCGCCGAGGTTGGCCGTCCGCGCGTCCCGGTCGCTCATCAGACCCTTGGGGGTGGAGACGATGGCCATGCCCAGGCCATTCTTCACCCGCGGGATCTCGCGCGACTTGACGTACCGGCGCAGGCCGGGCGCCGAGACGCGGCGGAGCTCACGAATCACCGGCTGTTCGTTGTGGTACTTCAGGTAGAGGCGGAGCACGCCATGCGCGCCGTCGTCCAGGACCTTGAAGTCCGCGATGAAATGGTTGTCCAGGAGCAGCCGCGCCACTTCGCGCTTCAGCTTGGACACTGGCATGTCGACCCGCCGGTGGCCCGCAGTGCAGGCGTTCCGGATCCGGGTCAGCATGTCCGCTACAGGATCTGTCATGCTCATGCGTGAGTCTCCCTACCAGCTGGCCTTGCGGACACCCGGGATGTCGCCCCGGAGCGCGAGTTCGCGGAAGCAGATCCGGCACAGGCCGAATTTGCGCAGGACGGCGCGGGATCGTCCGCACCGCTGGCACCGGCGCACCGCGCGCACCTTGAACTTCGGCGTCCGCTTTGCCCGTTCAATCCAACAGGTCTTGGCCATCGTTTCTCCTCAGTCCTTACGCGACTTTGACGGGCAGCTCGCCCCGGAACGGCCAGCCGAATTCCCGCATCAACGCCAGCGACAGGTCGTCGCGGCTGGCTGTCGTCACCACCGTGATATCCATCCCGTGAATGTTCTCGACCTTGTCGAAATCAATCTCGGGAAAAATCAACTGTTCCTTGATGCCGACGGTCAGGTTGCCCCGTCCGTCGAAGCACTTGAGCGGCAGGCCCCGGAAATCCCGCACCCGGGGCAGCGCCACATTGATGAACCGGTCCAGGAACTCGTACATCCGGGCATTGCGGAGCGTCACACTCGCGCCGACCGGCATGCCCGCCCGCAACCCGAAGTTGGCGATTGCCTTCTTGGCCCGCCGGGTCACCGGCTTCTGCCCGGTGATCAGGGCCAGCTCCTCGATGGCGGCGTCCAGCAACTTCGGATTCTTGTTGGCCTCGCCGAGGCCGACGTTGAGCACGATCTTGACCAGGTGCGGCACTTCATGCGCATTGGCCAGGCCGAACTGCTTCATGATGTTCGGCCGGATCGTCTTCTCGAAGTAGGTCTTGAGCCGTGGCACCCCGTCGACTGCTTTCGGGCTCGAGTCGAGCACCAGGGTGCTGGCACCCTTGTCCTTGCCCTTGCTGGCCTTGGGGGTCCGGGGCTGCTTGGCCTCGGCCTTGGCTTCCGGCTTGGTGTCCGGGGTCGTCGTATCGGCCATTTATCGCACCCTCACAATCGGCTGCCCTGACTTGACCGCCACCCGTTCGGTGGTACCGGCCGTGCTGCGCCGGCGGCGGACCCGGCTCGGCTCACCGCTCTTGGGATCGATCAGCATCACTTTGGAGTGATGAATCGAGCCTTCGCGCTTGATGATGCCGGCCTCCTGCTGCTGGGTGGCGCGCACATGCTTGGTCATGATGTTGATGCCCTCGACCTTGACCCGGCCGGTCTTGGGAAACACCTGGAGCACCCGGCCGCGCTTGCCCTTGTCGTCGCCGGAGATGACCTGCACCGTGTCCCCGCGGGAAACGTGCAGCTTCTGGCGCACCGGCGGCGCGTGCCGGATCCGCTTCCGCTTCTTGTAGACGAGCGGCTTCATGCTAGAGCACCTCCGGCGCGAGCGAGACGATCTTCATGTACTTCTTCTCGCGCAGCTCGCGGGCAACCGGGCCGAAGATACGGGTGGCCCGGGGTTCGCCCGAATCGTTGATCAGGACCGCGGCGTTCTCGTCGAACCGGATGTAGGACCCGTCCTTGCGGCGGGTTTCCTTCACCGTCCGCACGATGACCGCCTTGGCGACGTCGCCCTTCTTCACCTGGCCGGTCGGAATGGCATCCTTGATCGCCACCACCACGATGTCCCCGAGCCCGGCATACCGCCGCCGGCTGCCGCCCAGGACCCGGATGACCAGCGCGCGCCGGGCGCCGCTGTTATCCGCAATTTTGACGATGCTCTCCTGCTGTACCATGTCAGCCTCTCTCTATGCCTGCGCTCTGGTCCGGTCGTCGAGCGGCCCGTCTGGGCCGGTCATGACCGGCCCCTACTTGGCCCGCTCGACGATTTCGAGGACCCGCCAGCAGACGCTCTTCGCGATCGGCCGGGTTTCCATGATTCTCACGGTGTCGCCGGTCTTGGCGCCGTGCTCGTCGCGGGCCTTCACCGAGCTGGTCCGCACCACCTGCTTGCCGTACGCCGGGTGGGAGAACTGCCGGGTCAGCGACACCGTGACCGTCTTGGTCATCTTGTCGCTGGTCACCACCCCGGTCCGGACTTTCCGGCGGCTGCGGACTTCGGTTTCGGTCTCGCTCATGAGGCTGCTCCTTCGGGGGCCTGCCGCTCACGCAGAATCGTGTGGATCCGGGCAATGTCCTTCCGGATCGCGCGCAGCCGCATCGGGTTCTCGAGGACCTGGGTGGCGGAACTGAACCGCAGCCGGAACCGCTCGTCGGTAAACTCGGCCAGCTTGGCGTTCAGCTCGTCCAGGTTCATGTCCTTCAGTTCTTCCATCTTCATGATCAGCTCTCCTGCCGCTTCACGAACCGGGTCAGCACCGGCAGCTTGGCCTGGGCCAGGGCCAGCGCCTTGCGCGCCAGTTCTTCATTGATGCCCTCGAGCTCGAACAGCATCCGGCCCGGCTTGACCACCGCTACCCAGCCTTCGGGATTACCCTTGCCCTTGCCCATGCGAGTTTCGGCCGGCTTCTTGGTGATCGGCTTGTCCGGGAAAATCCGGATCCAGACCTTGCCGCCGCGCTTCATCTCGCGAGTCATCGCGATACGCGCCGCTTCGATCTGCCGGTTGGTGATCCAGCCCGGTTCGAGGCTCATCAGCCCCCACTCGCCGAACGCCACCGTGTTGCCCCGGGACGCGATGCCCCCGGTCTTGCCCTTGAACATCTTGCGGAACTTGACCCGCTTCGGCGACAGCATCTCGGTCAGCTCCCCGTGCTGTAGGTCTTGCCGGAGACGTCAGCCACGACCTCGCCCTTGAAGATCCAGACCTTGATCCCGATGGTGCCGTAGGTCGTCTTCGCGGTGCTGGTGGCGTAATCGATGTCCGCTCGCAGGGTGTGCAGCGGCACCCGGCCCTCGTGATAGCCTTCAGTCCGCGCGATTTCGGCGCCGCCCAGCCGTCCGGCTGCCCGGACCTTGATGCCCTGGGCGCCCATCCGCATGGTGCCCTGCACCGCCCGCTTCATCGCACGGCGGAACGAGATTCGCTGGGTCAGCTGGTGCGCGATGTTGTCGCCGACCAGCTGGGCCGACAACTCGGGCCGCTTGATCTCCTCGACGTTGATCGCCACTTCCTTGCCAGTCAGCTGGGCCAGTTCGGACCGCAGCTTGTCGACCTCGGCGCCCCGCTTGCCGATGACCACGCCCGGCCGGCCGGTGTGCACCGTCACGGTCACCTTGCCCGGCTTCCGCTCGACGTGCACTTCGGCGATCGCCGCGTGGCCCAGACGGGCATGCAGGTATTTCCGGATCAGCTCGTCCTCCTTGAGCAGGGCCGGCATTTCCTTGGTGGCGTACCAGCGGGACTTCCACTGCTTGACGATGCCAAGCCGGAAGCCGATCGGATGAGTTTTCTGTCCCATTACTCGCTCTCCTTCGATTCCACGTGAATTTCCACGTGGCTGGTCCGCTTCCGGATCGGCGTGCCCCGGCCCTGCGCGGCCGCGGTGAACCGCTTGAGCGGCTGGCCCATGTTGACCTGGATCTTCTTGACGAACAGCTGATCCGGGTCAAACGCGGTGTTGGCCTGGGCCGCCTTCTGCTCGGCATTGGCCACCGCCGACCGCAGCGTCTTCTCGATCTGCTTGGCGGCCAGCTTCTTGTTGAACTTGAGGATGGCCATCGCCTCGTTGACGTTCTTGCCGCGGATGAGGTCGACGACCAGCCTCATCTTGCGGGGACTCTGGCGGACCAGCCGCTGGATCGCGTGGGCTTCCATGATTACTCCGGCTTGGCCTTCTTGTCGGCGACGAGCTTGCCGCTGTGCCCGCGGAACAGCCGGGTCGGCGCGAACTCGCCAAGCTTGTGGCCCACCATGTTCTCGGTCACGTACACCGGGACGAACTTGTTCCCGTTGTGCACCGCGAAGGTGTGGCCTACGAACTCGGGCAGAATGGTGCTGGCCCGGCTCCAGGTCTTGACGACCCGCTTGTCGTTCTTGCTGTTGAGGACCTGGACCTTCAGGAGCAACGACTCCAGAACGAACGGGCCCTTCTTGACGCTGCGTGCCATGGTAGCCTTTGGCCTTTAGTCGTTAGCCACTAGCCTGGACCGTTAGCTGATGGCTAACGGCTTATGGCTAATGGCTGCTCTCTACGTCGTGGCCTTGCCGCGCTTGCGGCCGCGCACGATGTGCTTGTTCGACGCTTTCTTGCGGCCCCGGGTCTTGCGGCCCTCGGGCTTGCCCCACGGTGAGACCGGCGGACGTCCGCCCGAGGTCTTGCCTTCACCGCCACCCAGCGGGTGGTCGACCGGGTTCTTGGCCACGCCACGCACCTTGGACCGTTTGCCCAGCCAGCGGTTCTTGCCCGCCTTGCCGACCGACAGCAGCTCGTGCTCCGAGTTGCCGACTTCCCCGATCGTCGCAAAGCAGCGGGCGTGCACCATCCTCATTTCAGTGGAGCGCAACCGCAGCGTGACGTACTCGCCTTCGCGCGCCACGACCTGGGCGCTGCCCCCGGCGGTCCGGATCATCTGGGCGCCCTTGCCGATCTTGAGCTCGACACAGTGCACCGCGGAGCCGACCGGGATTTCGCCGAGCGGCATCGCGTTTCCGTTGCGGGCGTCGCTGCCGGGTCCGGAGATCACCGAGTCACCCTTGTTCAGACCCTTGGGGTGCAGGATGTAGCGCTTCTCACCGTCGGCATACACCAGCAGCGCGATCCGGGCGCTCCGGTTGGGATCGTATTCGATTTCCGAGACCTTGGCCGGAATGCCGTACTTGTTGCGCTTCCAGTCGATGATCCGGTACATCCGCTTGTGCCCGCCGCCCTTGTAGCGCGAGGTCACGTGGCCCTGGTTGTTCCGGCCGCCCTGGCTCCGCAACGGCTCCAGCAGCGACTTCTCGGGCGTCGACCGGGTGATCTCGTCGAACCCCGAGACCGACCGGAATCTGGTGCCCGGCGTGATCGGGCGGAATTTCTTGATGCTCATGTGTGCCTCAGCCCTCGAAGACCGGCAGGGTCTGGCCGTCCTTCACGGTGACGATCGCCTTTTTCCAGCGCGACGTCACACCGCGGGTCCGGCCCCGGGTCACCGAATTGCGCCGGACCTGCATGGTCCGCACGTCGGTGACGGTCACATCGAACAGCTGCTCGAGCGCGGCCCGGATCTGGAACTTGTTGGCGTCCGGATGCACTTCGAAGGTGTATTCCTTGCGCGCCTGGAACGCCGCCGAACTCTTCTCGGTGACCACCGGACGGACGATCACTTCATGGATCGCGGGCATTACTTGCCCCCCTTCTTCTTGGGCGCGGCCTTGCTCTCGCTCTTGCTCGGGCCATGCTTGGCGGCCGGCTTTTTGGCTTCAGCCTTGGGCTTCTCGGCCTTCGGCTTGGCCTTGGCCGCACTCTTGGCAGCCGGCTTGGCTGCGGCCTTCGGCTTCTCGGCCTTCGGCTTGGCGGCCTTCTTCTCGGCCTTGGGCTTCGAGGCAGGGCGCGCCTTGCGCACCACCGGCATTGCATCATCCCGAACCGGGCGCGGCGTCGGGGTAAAGGTCCGCGGCGCTGGAGTGGCCTCATCCGTCAACGCGCCCTCTTCCACCACCACCACGTCGGCCCACAGGATATCGTAGGCCGCCGCTTCGGCGTAGTTCATCACATGAACCTTGGCCAGGTTCCGGCTGCTCAGGTACAGTGCCTCGTGCACTCCGTGCGTGAGGATCAGCACCTTCTTCTCGGCCACGCCGAGCTTGGCCAGCAGGGCGACCAGCTCACCGGTCCTGGGTGAGTTGAAGCTCAGCCCCTCGACCACCAGCATGCCGCCGGTGGCCGCGCGGGTGTTGAGCGCCGACTTCCTGGCCAGCAGCCGGACCTTCCGCGGGATATCGGTGCGGTAGTCCCGCGGCTGCGGGCCGAACACGATGCCACCGCCCCGCCAGATCGGCGAACGGCTGGAACCGGCGCGGGCCCGGCCAGTGCCCTTCTGCTTCCAGGGTTTCTGGTTGCCGCCGGAGACGAAGCTCCGGGTCTTGGTCGCCGCGGTGCCCTGCCGCTGGTTGTTCAGGTAGGCCCGAACCGCCGTGTGCAGCACCGCTTCGTTGACATCGCCGTCGAAATATTCGCCCGGCAGGGAAAACTCGGCGCCCTTCTTGGCGCCGGCCGCTGAGTAATGCGGGGCCTCAATCATGACGGCTCCTGTTCTTCTGCTTGGTGACCATCAGCACCCCATTCCGGGCGCCGGGAACGGCACCGCGCACATACAGCAGATTCCGCTCGGCGTCGATCCGAACGACCGTCAGACCCATTTCGGTGTGCCGCTCATCGCCCATGTGACCGGGCATCTTCTTGCCCTTGATCACGCGCGACGGATCGGTGCCGGGGCTGATCGAGCCGGGCTTGCGGTGGCGGGTATTGCCGTGGGTGGCCGGTCCGCCATGGAAGCCGTAGCGGTGCACCACACCCTGGAAGCCGCGACCCTTGGTGGTGCCGGTGACCTTGACCCGCTCACCCGCCACGAAGATCCCGACGGTGACCGTCTCGCCAGCCTGGTGGGTGGCTTCTCCGGTTTCGAATTCACGAAGAATCCACGGCGCCGCCTCGAGGCCCGCCGCCTTGGCGTGACCCAGTTCGGCCTTGGACACCCGCTGGGCCTTCTGGGCGCCAAAGCCCAGCTGCACCGCCTTATCGCGGACCTGCACCACCCGGCACGGACCGGCTTCAATGACCGTGACCGGCACCGAGGTGCCGTCTTCGGCAAAGACCCGGGTCATGCCGAGCTTGCGTCCGATGAGTCCAGTCGGCATGGCTACTCGACCTTGATCTCGACGTCGACACCCGCGGGCAGGTCGAGCTTGGTCAGCGCGTCCATGGTCTGCGGGCGGGAGTCGTGGATGTCCAGGAGCCGCTTGTGAGTGCGCAGCTCGAACTGTTCGCGGCTCTTCTTGTCGATGTGCGGGCTCCGGAGCACCGTCCACCGCTCGATCTTGACCGGCAGCGGAATCGGACCGGAGACCTGCGCGCCCGTCTTCTCAGCCGTGCGCACGATATCCGCGGCGGCCTGGTCGAGGACGCCGTGGTCGAACGCCTTGAGACGAATGCGGATTTTCTGGGCCATGAGAACCTCTTTCGGTTCGTACCGGGACTGCTATCGCGTTCAGTTTGGAGTCAGGAGTCAGGAGTCTCGATCAGGCCGAACTCCTGACTCCCAACTGCCAACTCCTAACTACTTCAGGATCTTGGTCACCACGCCGGCGCCCACCGTCCGGCCGCCCTCGCGGATCGCGAACCGCAGCCCCTCATCCATCGCGATCGGCGTGATCAGCTCGATCGTCATCTGGATGTTGTCCCCCGGCATCACCATTTCCACGCCCGCCGGCAACTCGACATTGCCCGTCACGTCCGTGGTCCGGAAGTAGAACTGCGGCCGGTACCCCTTGAAGAACGGCGTGTGCCGCCCGCCCTCTTCCTTGGTCAGCACGTACACCTCGGCCAGGAACTGCGTGTGCGGCGTAATGCTGCCCGGCTTGGCCAGCACCATCCCCCGCTCGATTTCCGTCTTTTCCACGCCCCGCAGCAGCAGCCCGACGTTATCCCCCGCCTGGCCGTCATCCAGCAGCTTGCGGAACATCTCGACGCCCGTCACCGTGGTCTTCTTGGTCGAGTTGAACCCCACCAGCGCCAGCTCCTCGCCGACCTTGACCCGACCCCGTTCGATCCGGCCCGTGGCCACCGTGCCCCGGCCGGTGATCGAGAACACGTCCTCGACCGGCATCAGGAACG
>JBEPVA010000100.1:0-13355 GCA_041691295.1 Gemmatimonadota bacterium | reverse complement strand
GTCCTTGACCCGGTAATCCCCCCGGCCCGTGGCCTCGATTGCGCCCTCCAGACGCATTCCCCGAGAATGCGGACTAGGACTTCACGCACGGTGCCGAGGTCTTCCGCCACGTCCGTCTGGGTACGGCCGAGCAGAAAGGGAACTCCCGTCGGGCGGAGGGCATGCCGGGCGAGGAGAAGCGCCGCAACCCGGGCGGTCATGCTCTGCCCGCCGAGTCGCTCAACCTGCTCGACCAGGGAGCTCACCCGATCGGCCAGCCGACGCAGCAAGACGAAGGCGAGTCCCGGATCGGCCGCGATGGCGATCCGCAGCGCCTCGAGGCTGATCTCGATGCACCGAGTGGGCTCGCTGGCGATCGCGGTCGCCGGGTATCCCCCTCCCACAAACAGGGGAACCACACCCAGGGCGCCCCCCACTCCTTCATCGTGGGCTAGTAGTTGTCGGTGCTCGCGGCCGCGGACCACCCGAACATGCCACTGAGTGACGACCAGCAAATGGTCGGCCTGGGCTCCGGCCCGGAAGATCCCCGGACTGGAATCGGCGTTCCCTCGCGTACCGGCCAAGCGCCGCCAGGGCAGCGGGCTTCACGCCGGACAACAGGGGAAGGGCGGCGAGCTGGTGTTGGTCGATCATGGTGCAACCGATGTTCCTGCGCGCGGGGAAGCGGAGGGCTATCGTGCCGGTTCATCGAACTGAAGCGGCCGCATGTGCCGGAACTCTTCGAATCTGCTCGCCATAGGTTTCGCCGCGGCCCTCAAGGCCCCCCTGCTGCTGTCCCAGCACGCCCATGGCGACGGCGCCTTTGCGGCGCTGCAGCACCGCGGCGAGCACTACATGGGTGTGGATCAGAACAGCTCGACCCACGAATTCACCGACCTGCCGGATGGTAGCCGCATTGTCCTGGTGCAAGACCCCAATGACCGCGCCTGCGTGGCGATGATCCGGATGCACCTGGGACACATTGCGCAGGCGTTCGATCAGGGCAATTTCGCGATTCCGATGCTGGTGCACGACACCACGGTTCCCGGAACCTCAGTCATGGCCCGCCAACACGATCAGATCCAGTATGCCTTCAATCCGGTATCCGGCGGCGGCCAGGTTCGAATCACCACCTCCGATCCGGAGGCGCTGGCGGCCATTCGTGAGTTTTGCGCCTTTCAGCGGTCGGACCACACGGTAATGGCTCACTGACGACCTCAGGCGGTTGAAGATCCAGCAAACGGCGAAGCCCCGCGAGACGAATCGTCCTCGCAGGGCTCCGCATTCCACCTGCAGACAGCGGGGAGCCGGTAGCTTTTCGCTAACGGCTAACAACTAACGGCGAACGACTGCCTTTCAGTGCGTAATCGCAAAAAACCACGTCCCGATGATCGGCCCCCGAGGACCACGACGACCTGGCTGTGGCGGCGGTGGCGTGGGGCTGCCGGGAGCTGGGGGCGGGACCGGGCCATACTCGGGCTGGAACAGATAGGCCACATGCTTCACCGGGTCGACCGCGATGGTCTTGGCCCCGCCCATCGTGGGCACGGTGCCCACCACGGTGTATTTGTCCGGCCCGTCCTGGTGCACCACCGTCACGTTGCTGTCCCTGCCCGCCGGGATGTAGATCAGCTTGTCGGCAGGATCCCACCCCAGGGCATCGACCCCATCTCCATTGACGATCGTGGCCACCACCTTACCGGATTTGGCATCCACTACGACGGAGTTCTGGCCACAACCGGCGAAAATGCGGTCGTGTTTGGTGTCATAGGCAATGCCGGTGGGTCCTTCGCAGGGGGCCAGCGGCCACGAGGCCAGCACCTTCATGGTCTTGACCTCGATGACCTGGATGGTGCTCTTGCCTTCGTTGTTGACGAAGATCTTGCCGTGGCCGTCGCTGGCCGCTCCCTCCGGTCCATCGTCCTCGAGTTCGGCCGAGCCGACGATGTTGCCGGTTCCAGCATCGAGCGCGACCACGGTGCCGATCGGATGACTGTGATTGGTCAGAATGACCCGGTCCGAATAGCCATCGTACATGATGCCGTCGAGACCGCCGTTCGGAATGGGAATCTTCCTGATGACGGCCAGGCTCTTGAGATCGAACATGGTGACGGTCGAATCACCGCCGTTGGTGATGAAGCCATGATTCGACTTGGGTGCCAGCGCAATGCCGTGAGTCCGGGGTGTATCGGGAATGTCCCCCAGCACCCTGCCCGTCGGGCCATCGATGACCATGACGTGGGTGCCACGCGATACAAAGACTCGGCCGGTGCCGGGTTCGGCCGTCAGGTAGTCGGTGCCTCCATCGCCACCGATGCTGAACCTGGCCACCGTGAATGATTGGGCCTGGCCCAGGCTCGGCAGGCACAGGGCAGCCGCGAATAGCGCAGGGATTGCAACCAGTCGGTATCGTGTCATCCGGTCCTCGGTGGGGAGTGAAAAGGGGAGACTAACATAGGACTCGCCCGCAGGCCCCGTCATCCCCCTGTCATCCGTCGCCGATATCATCCCATCCGAGCCCGACTCAGCGCGACGAGAGTGACCGATCCTCAATCAGGCGAATGCGGCGGCGCGGCAAGAGCACCAGCTGACCGCCGCACTCGTTTGCTCTCGGGTGCCTCGTCTCAGTGTGCCGAGACAGCAAGAAGCCCCGCTGGCAGATGATGCCCGCGGGGCGTTGGCCGATTTCGTACGAGCAGCGAAGACGCATGCCCGCCACTGACAGGCGATCAGTTGCTGACGGCCTAGGGTAGTGGCTTGCGGCTTACAAACACCCTGCTCCGGTCACCAGCCCTCCCGCCACCGGCACGATGATCCAGTCATCCCGCGAGGTGTCGTAGTTCCAGATCCCGGTGACGGTCGCGAAGCAGGTGCCGAGCGTTTGGACGAACGGAGCAACCTGCTCGCCGACGCCGAAGTCGGTGACCCCGTCGCCCAGCGTGTAGGGAGCGGTAGCCGTCACCTTCACATTGGTCACCGTGACCAGTACCCCTTCGTAGTCCTCTCCCGTGGCATCCTGCGTGATGCTGGCCAGGTTGAGACCGGTGACCGGCACCGGAGCTGATGTGGCCGCCGACAGCAGGGTGACCGTGGGACTTGCCACCTGGGTCACGGTGCCGCCCGCTCCCTGCCCGAATTCCTGCAGCGTGCCCTCGACCCGGATATGGTCCCCGACCGAGGCACCCAGGGCGCCTGGGTTCCCGCCCCGGTAGACCTCCACCCCCGATCGAGCCGACGCCGTTAGCCCGTCCGATACCCAGACCCGGTCACTCGCCACGGAAATGGCCATGACCACGACGTCCGAGAGGATGACCTCGTGGCCGTTGGTGACCACACCGGTCTGCAAGTCATGCACGGTGGCCGTCACGGGCGTGCTGCCGCCGCCGCTGGAGCCGCCGCAACCCATGGCGGCAGAGACGAGGAACGACAGAATCAGGTTGGCACGGCGCATCAAGGCTCCAAGCAGAAGAGGGTGCGAGAACAGTACCCGCGCCACGATCGACAGACCAGCGGTGAATTCAGCACCGCCTCATCGTCGTCCAGCCCGAATGACAAAGCCGCGCGAGACCGACTGTTGGTGCGGGGCCTGCAACACCTTGCTCCAGTCATTACTCGCGCCCGCTCAGCCTGGCGAGAACCACATCAAGCTGATGCCGGCGCGGAGGCCAATCACCCGCACAATCCGCAGCTCCGCGATGCCGGGGTAATCCGGCACTGCCTCACTTCGACTCACCGCCGCACCAGGTCGCGTAGCACGGCGGTCAGTACCAGTGGCAACCGCTCCGCCCGGGTGAGCACGGCATACTCCCGCCCGAAGATTCGGGCAGCGTAGCGTGGCGCTTCGCGATCGACCGTGAGACAGAAGCAGGAAAGCCCCTGCAGCCGGGCTTCCGCCACCGCCACCCGGGTGTCCTCGATGCCGTAGCGCCCCTCGTATTGATCGACATCGTTGGGCCGGCCGTCGGACAGCAGCAGCAGCAGTCGATGACGGGCGGTCTGGCGGGCCAGGCCCGCGGTCGCATGGCGGATGGCCGCACCGGCTCTGGTAAAGCCACCCGGCTCCAGTCCGCCGATCCGACGACGGATGACCGTCGCAGTCTCCCGCCCATCGAAACGCTTGATGACCCTGACCTCCACCCGACCCGGACCCTCACCGGCGAATGCGAGAATGGCGCAGGGATCCCCCAGCGCGGTGAGCGCCTCAGACACCACCAGCAGCGCCTCCTTTTCCACGTCGATGATCCGGCGGTCGCCCGTGACCCACCCATCGGTCGAGGCACTCGCATCGACCAGGATCGCGATGGCGAGGTCCCGCCGTCTGGGCCTGGCATCGATGTAGCAGCGGTCATCCGGCACTCCGCCGGCTCGGCGGTCGGCCAGGCCCACCACGATTGCATCCAGATCCAGATCGGTTCCCTCGGACTGGCGGTTCAGCGCCGCCCGCCGTGGACGCAGACGCTCGAAATCCCGGCGCACAACCGCGAGCATCGTGGCCTGACGACGGAGCATGGCCTCGACCCAGCCGTCATCCCTCGACTCTGCGGCAACCTCATGCACCACCGCCGCCCTGGGTCGGTAGCTTCCGCGCTTCCAGTCCCACTCGGGGTAGGCCAGCCCTGCTGGAGTTGTCTCGGCGGCAGGCCCGGGTCGCCGAGGGATGGGATCCTCGCTCAGCAGCACCTCGCGGACCGCGCCAGGTACGCGCACCAGCCGCAGTTCAGGCAGTTCGGAGAGCATATCAGCCAGGGCGCCGGGATCAGCCTGCTGGTCGCGATCGGAGGGACGCTGCAGCCCGGCCGGATCCTCGGCCTTTTCCTGCAGGTCGTCGGCCCGCACCATCCAGGTCCCGGACTCGGCGTCATCCTCGTCCGCCGCGGCCTCCCGGACTCTGGGGCGCCTGGGCAAACTGCGAGTCCGGCCAGGCGCGATCGGCTTCCCCTCCTGTCCGGGGCCCGGAGTCGCGGTCGCGGCCTCAACCATCGCGATGATGCCCCAGAGCGGAACCGGCGCCAAACCAGTGTACGACCCGTCAAGCCGATCTCGCTGGAGTTGAGCCCATTGCCGGGATGCTTCGGGCGTTGCGGAGTCGGGAATGGCTGAAGGCGGTACGGCCGGCTCCGCCGCAAGCAGGTCCAGCAGCATCCGTTCAAGCTTGAGATCCAGGGCGGATGGGTGACGCACCACCGGCCGGGACATCGCCGCTTCCCGGCGGGCCGCCACGATTGCAGGCCGCAGCCGCGGAAACAGCGCCGCCAGGCTGGCATCGATCGCGGCAGCTTCGGCGAGCAGATAGAAATCCCGGGTAAGCTGCTCGTCCGGCAGGCACCGGATCGTGCCACGGTCAATCCGGGTGACCTGCTCCAGCGCCAGCAACCGATACCGGTCCGCAACTTCCGCTCGGGGTATTCCCTCGAGCTCGGCCGGAAGGCGGATGCCGACCCCGTCGGTGCTTGCGATGGCATGGGGACTGTCGAGGTGTGCGGTCCGGCGGTGGGCCAGGCGGGCAAGGAAGCTTCGTGGAGCGGGTGGTTCAGCCGTCGCAATCTCGGGCGCAGCGGCAAAGACAGCAGCCAGAAACAGCTCGAGACGACGCTTGAGGTCGATCAGCCTCGGTTGCGGGTCGAGACCGGCGGGGGACGCCCGGAGCCACAACTGCCGGACGGTGCGAGTGACCAGGAGCGCCCCCTCCGCGAGGACATCCTCCGGCTCCGCCATGACTCAAAAACTGGCGCTGATGAGATCGCCGATGGCGGCCAGCAGGTCGGGATCGTCGGTCAGCGGCAGCATCAGCGCCACCCGCGCGGCCTGGTCCCCGGGAATCCCGCCAGCGATGAGCCGCCCCGCCGAAATCAACAGCCGGGTGCTTGGAACCTCGGCCAACCCCCGATCCCTCAGCCGGCGCACTCGAGTGGCCAGTTCGACCAGGGCACGGGCCGTCGCGTCATCCACTCCGCCCTCGTGCATGACGATCCGCCGCTCCAGCTCGGCTGGCGGAAAGTCGAACTCCAGGGACACGAATCGCTGCCGGGTGCTGGGCTTGAGGTCCTTGAGCACATGCTGATACCCGGGATTGTACGAGACTACCAGCTGGAATCCTTGGGCGGCCTCGACCAGTTCACCGGTTTTCTCGATTGGCAGCATCCGGCGGTCATCAGTCAGCGGATGGATGACGACGACCACATCCTGGCGGGCCTCGACCACTTCATCGAGATAGCACAGCGCACCAAGCCTCGCGGCCCGGGTGAGCGGACCATCCTGCCAGACCGTTTCACCGCCGCGGATCAGCCATCGGCCGGTGAGGTCGCTGGCCGAGAGGTCATCGTGGCACGCCACCGTGACTATTGGGCGGTTGAGCCGCCAGGCCATGTACTCCACGAAGCGGGTCTTGCCGCAGCCGGTGGGCCCCTTGAGCATCACCGCCAGGCCGCGTCGATGACACTCCTCGAACACTTCGACCTCATTGCCGGCGGGAAGGTAGAACGGCTCCCCGATGCCGGGATGCCGCAGTCCATCCGGAAGACCCCGCACCGCCGTCGGCATACGCTGCACCGTCATGGCGCTACGCTGGCGGTTCGGGGGAGGCGGGCCAGGTCGCCGGGGCGATCCGCCGCTTCGGTCCGAGGAAGAAGAAATCATACAGGTACAGGGCGACCCCGAGGCAAAACACCAGCCCCGTGGCCAGCACCATGAGGAAGTGAACCTGAATCTTGCGCTGGGTATCGAGGTAACCGAGGCCCATGATCCGTTCCAGATAGGTCTGGGTGATACCGGCGGCGGCGAAGGCCATGGTCATGCCGAACATGCCGGCCATCTGCAGCCAGAAGGCCCAGAGTCCGGCGGGCGATTCGGCGGTCTCCTGGTCATGCCCGTGGAGGCCCGGCGCCGCATAGGTAATCATGGCCAGCACGATCATGACGTACGCCCCGAAAAAAGCCATGTGAGCGTGCATGGCGGTAATCATGGTGCCGTGGGTCCACTTGTTGACCGATGGCCAGGTATGGGCCAGCCCGAGCACTCCCGCGCCAAGAGCCGAGAACACCGCACTGCCAATGGTCCAGTGCAGCGCCAGTCGATTGGGGTGAGCCAGCCCGGAGCGGCGGATGGCCATATAGGCGTAGACCGCCATCCCGAGAAAGGCCAGCGGCTCCAGCGCACTGAAGAATCCACCGAAGGTCACCCAGTAACCCGGCACACCGATCCAGAAATAGTGGTGCGCCGTGCCGAGGATTCCGGCGATGAAGGTCAGTCCGACGATCACGTACAGCCACTTCTCCATTACTTCGCGATCGGCGCCGGACAGCCGGATCAGCAGGTAGGCCAGCAGCGCACCCTGCACCATCTCCCAGACCCCCTCGACCCAGAGATGGACCGTCCACCAGCGGTAATAGATGCTGACGGTGTAGTTGTCGTAGGTGAGCAGCGCGGGCAAGTAGAGTATGGCGGTGAGCGCCAGGCCGGCCACCAGCACTCCCTCGGTGGTGGTCAGCCGCTTCGATGTCCAGATCGTCATGCCGATATTGTACAGGAACATCAGCATCACGACCACGATGCCAAGCTTGATCGGCAGCGGTTGCTCGAGGAGCTTGTTGCCTTCGGTCCAGCCGAACAGGTATCCGACCACGCAGACCACCCCCGCCACGGTCCAGATCCCGAGTTGCCAGTAGGCCAGGCGCGGCGACCAGATCTCGGTCCGCGACTCCTCGGGCACCAGCCAGTAGGTCGCGCCCATGAACCCGGTGAGCACCCACACGATCAGGACATTGGTGTGGATCTCCTTGCTCACGTCGAATGGCAGCAGGGCGCGGATCGGATCGGGGCCGAGGTACTTGGTTATGGAAAGCAGGCCGAACACCATCTGCAGCCCGTAGAGCAGCAGGGCGACCACGAAGTAGGCATACGCGATTCGTTGCGTGCGATAGCGCATGGGCGCTCTCCCTACTTGAGGGTCATGAGATAGGCGACCAGGGCATCCACCTGCGCCGGCCCCAGTGACTGCCCGAACCCGGGAGGCATCATCGATTGACCGTTGCTGGAGAAGGTCGGCCCCGGCACCACAAAGGCGCCGGGTTCGGTGATCGATTCGCGAATGTAGCCGGCCGCATCGGTGGCCTTGCCGTGGTAGTCCGCCCCCTTGACGCGCTCCTCCGCCCGCGCCGCGATCCCGGCGAGCGAGGGCCCGACCAGGTTCACCCCGGGCGCGGTCGAATGACAAGCGAAACAGCCCGGCGGTGCCGTTCCGAACAACGCCTGACCGACCGCCACCGGGTCACCGGACGCTGCCTGTGGTGGCGCTCCGCCGACGTTGCTGCCCGGAATCGACGCTCCGGATACCAGCAGCGGGCGCGGCGGCCAGCCGTGGTTGTCGATCTTCCCGACCCAGTCGAGAAACGCGATGAGTTCGTCGATTTCCTGTGGCGACAGCTTGAGGGTCGGCATCAACCGCCGGTCGCGTTCCTCATTGTAGAACTTGGAAGGGTCGGTCAGAAAGGCCCGCAGATATGGCGCGCCCCGCTGCGACGCAATCTTGGTCAGGTCAGGGGCGTAGTACGCACCCTCCCCCAGCAGCGTGTGACAGTTGATGCAGTCCATCCGGTGCCAGACATGCTTGCCCGCGATGACCTCGGGCGTCAGCTTGTCCGAATGCGTGAGGGCGGGAAACTGCCGGTGACTGTCAACGGTCAGCCCGAGAAAGATCAGGGAAAAGACCCCGGTGGAGCCGAGGAAAAACGCGCGCGTTTGCCGCTTCGTCACAGGCCCTCCCGATTAGACACTGATTTGCCCGAAATAGCGGACGGCCATGGATGCGCCATACAGGGCCGCGGCTGCCATCAGGACCAGGATGACAATGCACAGTCCGCGGGTCACCACGGTGGCACTGAGGCCTCGACGCGCGGATCCGGCATGTTCCATCGGTGATCTCCAGATAAAGCCGGCAGTTCGGAAGGGCAGGCATGACGGTTGGCGAGGCGGGGATAGCTACCCCGCCGAATAGTGATGCGCAATTGGAATCAATCCAACTCATTCTCAGGTCAATCGAAAGGATGACGTGGTCCCGAACCGGGCTCGGCGCTGTTGTTGGAGCTGAATGCGCGACGTCCCGTGGCCCCGCAGCCAGCCAATCCGGATCCATTGGGCGGCCGCTGGCGGCATCACGCAAACGACGTGAAATGGAAGGCTTCGAGGTGGTGCCGGCGCTGAGCCTAGCCTGGCTGCCAGATCATCCGCCGCTGAAACGATCTCCAAGAACCTGAGCGCCTCTTCGATACGTGATTTCCCCTTGCCGCTCGGCACCCGGTAGAGCCGGGCACAGAGCAGCAGGCTTTCGCGTCCGGTCAGGGCCCCGTCGGCGGACAGGAGCTGGGGGACGTAGCCGATGTGGCGGCGGACCGACTTGGGATCGGGCACGATATCATGGCCAGCCACCTCAGCCGTGCCGCCACCGGCGGCAGCAGGGTGGTGAGCATCTTGATCGTGGTGCTCTTCGCCGCCCCGTTGGGTCCAAGCAACCCGAAGATGATGCCGGGCTCCACGGTCAGATCGAGCGGCTTCAGGGCGACGAGATCGCCGTAGGATCAAGTGAGCTGGCGGGTCTGGATGGCGGCGGAGTCAGGCACGGTGGGCATGCTGCAGAGATGCGTCGGGCGGCAGAACGTTGGAGGCTACCGACTTGAGCCTCCGCGGTCCTGGGCTTCTTCGACCCGGATTTCTGGCGGGAAATCCGGCCCTGGACCCCGGCACCGGTGAGCTCGCGGAGAGCGTGGCTCCCGATCCACCGTGCCGTCGGGTCAGTCGCACCGGCCAGCCGGCGCGCCGAGGCAACCGCGGCACGATTGAGCGCCGCATTGCGCTTGCCGGTGGCCCGGAGTGCCATGTTTACAGCCAGCTTGACCCATTGGCGCTGGTCGGTGGCGGCGCGTTCGATCAGGGCCAGGCCTTTCAGGAATTCAGCATCAGGCGCTGCCTTGTCATCTGCCGTGAGGCCCCAAAGCAGCGCATAGGCGGCACGCCGAACAAATTCCCGCGGACTGCTGCTCCATTTCACCACCATCCGCCATCGATCGCTGGTCCGGTCGAACAGGGCAAAGCAGGCGGTGTCGGCCATCGCCCAGTTGTCGAATCCTCGGCTCCAGCGATCCATCTGCGCCGCAGTCACCAGTTTCGGATCATCAACCAGACAGGCCAGCATACGGGCTTCGTACCAGCCGCTGGCCCAGAGCTCGGCAGCCAGTCGGTGATCTGGCCCGAGCTTCTTTGACAGCAGCTTGAGCTGGCTCATCGACACGCCAAAGGCACGGTCAGACGAAATGGCGTAGCGCGCCATTGACGCCAGTCCGGCCCTGCTGCCCTGGCGCCGCAGCAGTTCGATGACGTCGTCCGCCCCGCTGCTCGGCGCTGTCGATCTGTTCATGGCCTCAAGGTCGAGTCAGGCGTGGGTCTACGAGGCGGAACTCTTCCTGGTCAGCCGGTGAGCCACCCACCAGGACGGGATCATCGGGAGCCAGAAGCTCAGGATCCGGTACATCAGGGTGGCCGAGATGGCGGCCTCGAGCGAGACTCCGGCCAGACGCAGCGAGACCACCGAGGCCGCCTCGAACACACCCAGCCCGCCGGGGATGATCCCGATGGCGTGAAAGACGTTCGAGAAGACGAAGCTGGCATACACTCCGCTGATTGAGCCCCTGACTCCGACGGCCAGGAGCAGGACCCAGATCGTTGCCGCATCGATCAGGAGGACGAGGAACTGGTAGGCTCCCACCTCGGTCAGCAGAATTGGCCGGCGGGTGAGTTTCGGGTCAGCTTCAGCCAGCGACTTGAGCATGGCGCGAAGCGGCGGGATTTTCTCGGCCATCCGCCGCAATGCGCCGCCACGCTGGCGCGACAGGATGAGCGCACCCGCCGTGATCAGCCCGCCAACCGCGACCCCGACGCCCGAACCGAACAGGATCGTCCTGGGCGCCTTGCCCTGAAAGATCGCGATGCCGAGCCCGATCGCGAGACTGAGCACGAACACCGCCTGATTGGCGATGGTGTACACCACCACCGTGGCGCTGGCCGCCTTGGGGGTCATGCCCTTGTCGCGCAGCGCCTTGGAAACCACCAGGGTACCAGTGACTCCGCCGGTTGGCAGCGACTGGTCAACGAACAGCTTGGCCAGGCTCATCTTGATCGCGGCCCAGTGTCCGACTGGGGTGCCGGCCGCACGGCCCATGGCCTGCCAGACAAACGCCTGGATCGGGTAGGTCACCAGCTGGAGCCCGAGGGCGAGCAGCAGCCAGATGGGATCTGATTTCCTGGCCAGATCGACGAACTTGGCCAGCTCGGAGAAATGCAGCGTGGCCACCACCAGGCCCACCACCAGCGCCGCCGCGACCAGGTAGCGGGGCCATTTCCGTGGGGCCGCCGCCTTGCCTCCCTTGTCCGACTTTTTGCCTGCCGCCATGCACAACCTCACGTCCCGGACTGCTGGACATCGGGGGAAGCGATCAAGATACCTCCTCCCGTGATCCGGTCAGGCGCCTCAATGCCGATCCCTGAACAGCAGGGCTCAGCCCCGGGCGTGGGCCTCCTCGAGCGCAGCCAAGTCGATCTTCTTCATTGTCAGCATCGCCTGCATGACCGCCTGCGCCTTGGCCGGATTCTTGTCACCCATCAGCTGGCCCATCCTGGTCGGGATGATCTGCCATGACAGGCCGAACTTGTCCCGGATCCAGCCGCAGGCGTCCTCGCTCCCCCCGGCCGACAATTTGGCGTAGAGCTCGTCCACCTCCGCCTGGCCATCACAATTGACGAACAGTGAGACTGCCGGGCTGAATTTGTACATCGGGCCACCGTTGAGGGCGTAGAATTCCTGCCCTTCGAGGGTGAAAGTCGCGGAAAAGACCGGACCGTCGGGGCCCATCCGCGACACTGTCCCCGCCTTGGAATTCTTGAAGATCGAGAGATAGTGGTTCATGGCCTCTTCGACCTGGCCGTCGTACCAGAGGAACGGAACAATCTTGTGCATGGGAAGCCTCGAAGCGGGAAGCCAACAGCCAACAGCGAACAGCGAACAGCGAACGGCGAACGGCGAACGGCGAACGGCGAACAGCGAAAGGCGAAAGGCAACTGCACTCAAGGATCTGTTCGAATCCACCGCGGCACGCGGCACGCGGAACCTTTTTCAAACTCCGAACCCGGAACCCTTGTGAACCGTGAACTGTGAGCTGTGAACCACGCGCTGCAGCGAGCCCGCCACCGTGACGATCAGACCGGCGACGATGGCCAGGGTACTCCGGCCCATGGTTCCAGTGAGCGGTGCCGATGGATTCACGACCGGGCTCTTTGGAGCTCGAACAGCAGCCGTTCGAGAGTGTCGAATCCGATCCCGACTCCCTGGTCCATCGGCGACTTGAGCGCCACATCCCGCGCCTCGGTCGTGGCGTACCGGACGTTCAGGGTGAGCATCGTCACACCCTCGTGTTCAACGAGGGTCAGGGTCTGAATCGCCTCGCCGCCGGGATACCACGCCTGATCGAACTGCTCGGTGGCCACGATCCGGCTGTTCGGCTGGATTTCCTTGAAGATTCCGCCCATTCCCATTTCCATCCCGTCGGGTCCGCGCCAGACGTAGCGGTAGGCGCCGCCGGGGCGCAGATCGATTTCGCACACAGCCAGCTGCCAGCCGTTGTGAACCCCCAGCCACTGTTTGAGCAGTTCAGGCCGAGTGTACGCTTCCCAGACCAGCTCGCGCGGCGCGGCGAATGCACGCGTCATCGCAATCTCTCGGTCACTCGGCGTCGTGACCTTGAGTGCATCGCCCGCGTTCATCATCGCTGACCTTTCCGGCGCCCCTGGCGCCTGGGGTGACCCCGTTCGGCCTTCATTTGCTCCAGCAATGCATCGAGCTGCTGGAACCGCATATCCCAGAATTCCCGGTACCGCTCCAGCCACTCATTCGCCTCGGCGAGACGGGCCGCCTCCAGCCGGCGGGGCCGGCGCTGCGCTTCCCGGCCCCCGGATATCAGTCCGGCCCGCTCCAGCACCTTGAGATACTTGGAGATGGCCGGCTGGCTCATGTCGAACGGTTGGGCCAGCTCATTGACCGTTGCTTCTCCACCCGCCAGCCGGGCCAGAATGGCCCGGCGGGTGGGATCGGCCAGCGCCGCAAAGGTGGCGTTGAGTCGGGTCTGGGTGGCGCGACCAGCGTGAGTGAGTTGCATAACTACTTGGTTATATACTAATCGTGGCTGATTTCGTCAAGAGCCGAGAGTCGGGAGTTGGGAGTTGGAAGGTGGGAATGCAAGCCGGTTGAAACCTGAAGGCATTGACCCGGAACCGTTTCGAACCGTGAACCGTGAACCGTGAACCGTGAACCGTGAACCGTGAACCGTGAACCG
>JBEPVA010000099.1:0-13418 GCA_041691295.1 Gemmatimonadota bacterium | reverse complement strand
GGGGGGGGCGGGGGGGGGGGGGGGGGGGGGGGGGGGGGGGGGGGGGGGGGGGGGTCCCCCCCCCCCCCCCCCCCCCCGCGCCGGTCACGTCAGGGCCGACCGCTGGTCGGCCCGTCCCCACCATCCACCGGAATCCGATTTCATGATGCTCCCCCCCATCGGTGCGCCCGCGCCCGACTTTACCCTGTCCTCGACCTCGGGCAGCGACATCACTCTTTCCAAGCTCCGCGGCAAGAAGGTGCTGCTGGCCTTTTTCCCGCTGGCCTTTACCGGCACCTGCACCAAGGAGCTGTGCGCCTTTTCGGATGACTACGGCCTGTTCGAAGGGAGTGACACCGTGGTCCTGCCAATCAGCGTGGATGCGGTGCCCTCGCTCAAGGAGTTCAAGGCCAAGGAGCAGTACTCGGTCGATCTGCTGAGCGACTTCAAGCGCACTGCCAGCAAGGCGTACGGTGTGCTGCTCGAAGACAAATTCTACTCCGCTCGCGCCTATTTCATCATCGATGCTCAGGGTATCCTCCGCTGGTCCTTCGTCGAAGAGTCGACGAGCAACAAGCGGGACAACAGCGAGTTGCTGGCTGAATTGAAGCAGGTGGCGTAGGACGAGAGGTCGAGGGTCGAGGGTCGAGAGTCTGGCATCTTCGGAGTTGAGACTCTGGACCACAGGCTTCAGACCCCAGTCCCACGACCCTCGACCCTCGACTCCAGACTCTGACCTCCCTCTCCTCGTCCGTCTGATGTCTCAACTCCTCACTTCGCTCTCAACCCCCGAACTTCTTCTCAACCAGCGGTTCGACTCCGCCCGGGAAATCCTGCGTGCCGCTCCGATGGATGCCGTGGCCGATGCGCTGCGCGTTCCCGCCCTGCTCGCCATCGGCGATCACGGCGCGGCACTCGACCGCCTCCGTGTCCTGAGGCCGCTGACTGGCCCCAACGCCGAGCTGCTGATCGACTACGCCATCTGGAGCGGGGATCAGCGCTGGCTGGCCATGCTGGGTGCCGAGGGCCTGCGTGATATCTCAGGCATGCCGCCGGTGCCGAATCGGGATCCGGAGGGCGCGCTGCTCCGGTGGCGCGGTGCCGCGGGCGAGCTCACGCCCGTACTCGCCGCACAGCTGGTGATGGGCGCCGTGGGCTCGATCTGGGGCGTCATGCCGAACGCGGCCGGTCAGGCGGTCTCGATCGATCCCACATTTCCAGTCGAATGGAAGTCGATGGGCCTGCGCAATCTGAGGATTGGGGAAACGCTATTGGATCTGTCGCTGCGGCGGAACCGCAACGGCGCAGTGCTTGATGTTCAGCGGACCCGAGGTCCCGGCATCCGGGTCACGGTCACGATGTCAGGAGCGGAGCACTTCGAGGTGGACGGAGAATCGCTAGGGGGAGGACGTGCGGTGTTTCGTGCCGAGGGAACTCACGAAGTGATGATGCGGCCCTGAGGCGAATCGAGGAAGGAGGAAGGGCAGTGCGGTTCCCCTCCTCCTTCCGCCCTCCTCCTTCTACCTGTTGAGATTGAGCACCAGCATCCTCGGCTCGCTCATGTCCTCCATGGCGTAGCGGATTCCCTCGCGCCCGAACCCCGATGATTTGACTCCGCCATACGGAAAATTATCCACCCGCAGCGTCGGGAAATCGTTGGCAATGACCCCACCGACCTCCAGGGTCCTGAACGCTTCCCAGATCCGGTTGACATGGTGAGTGAAGATCCCCGCCTGCAATCCGAATTCCGAGTCGTTGACCATGGCCAGCGCGCTCGACCAGTCGGTGTACGGCTGCACGATGGCCACCGGCCCGAATATTTCGCGGCTGCTGGCTTTGGCGTCGTGCGGCACATTCCCCAGGATTGTCGGCGAGAGCAGGTTCCCGATCCGGCGCCCCCTGAGCAATGCAGTGGCACCGGCCGAGATGGCCTCCTCGGTCCAGCTCTCGATCCGGTCGGCGGCGGCCTGGTCGATCACCGGACCGACCACAGTGGCGGGATCGAGTGGATCACCGACCTGGAGCTTCTTCGAGGCGGCCACCAATTTGGCCACAAAGCTGTCGTAGATCGGCTGGTGCACCAGGACCCGCTGGACCTTGATGCAGACCTGGCCGGCGTAGGCAAAGGCGCCCAGTGCCAGCCGGCTGGCCACCCAGTCGAGATCGCCGGCGTCCTCATGCACCACGGCCGCGGCGTTTCCGCCCAGCTCGAGCACCACCTTCTTGCGCCCGGCCACATTCTTGAGATGCCATCCAACGGTCGGGCTGCCGGTGAAGGTCAGCAGCTTGAATCTCTCATCCGTTGCCAGCTGTTCGGCCAGCGGCAGTCCGAGGTGCAGCACGTTGTAGGCGCCGGCCGGCAGCCCGCACTCCGCCATCATGGCGCCGAGCAGGTAGGCCAGCTGCGGACACTGCGGGGGCGGCTTGACCACCAGCGAGGTGCCGACGGCGATGGCCGGCGCCACCTTGTGAACCAGCAGGTTGAGCGGAAAGTTGAATGGCGAAATGGCGCTGATCGGCCCGATCGGGAACCGCTGCACGATTCCTTCCATCCCGACCGCTCGGCTGTCGACATCCAGCGGCACCAGCTCGCCACCGAACTTGCGGGCCTCGTCGGCCGCCAGCGAAAAGGTGATCACCGCCCGGTCCACTTCCGCCAGCGCCTGGCTGATCGGCTTACCGCATGACACCGCAACGGCGGCCCCCATCTCGGACCGGCGGTGCTCCAGCGCCGCCGCGATCTTCACCAGCAGATCCCGACGGGCGTGGCGGGGCAGGGCCCGCATCAGCCCGAAACCGGACTGGGCGGCCGTGACCGCCTGCTCGAAATCGGCGGGATTGGCTCGCACCACTTCGGCCGCCGGCTCCCCGGTCATCGGGTTGAGGACGATGTCGATGTCGCGATCGGTCACCGGGACAAAGGTGCCGTTAATCCAGGGATAGAACCGGGGGACTGACATGGCGGAAACTTACATCGATTTCCGATTCTGACTATTCTCCCCCGCCGACGTCCTCACCCCTGATCCCGGATTCATGTCTCCCAGCCCACTCGCGGCCGCCCTGGCGGTGGTCGTGCTCGCCGCCTGCCACATCGAAGACCACACCCCGGCCGGCAGCCGCCAGGACGAAACCGCCATCCGCGAGGTCGTGGCCCGCTACATCGGGGACGTGAACCAGCGGGACTGGGTGGCCGCCCGTTCGCGCTTCACGCCGACTGCGTCGGTAGAATACGCCCACGCCAGCGTCTCCCTTGACCGGTTTCTGCTCGACATGCGCCGCCAGTCTGACTCGCTTTCGACTCGGCGCGAACTGCTCCGCCTCGATCTGCGCCAGGTCGGAGACATGGCCGCCGGCTGGGGCGCCTACCGCCTCGGCCCCGGCGATGCGATTGCCATGAGTCATTTCGTGCTCCGGCGCACCCCTGCTGGCTGGCGGATTGCCCACCTGGCGGTGGCCCGGCTGCCGGCCGGAGTCGACCCGTGAGGCTGGACGGGGCGGGCATTCGGGGCATCTTATCACCCACCTGAACCAGGGATCGTCATGACCGGGAGTGTGGGGCCCGCCAGTTCCGATGACGCCAACGCCTTTGAGCTGGTCGGCATCGTGGCCCAGTTGATCAACTCCGGCCGGGCGCCGGAGGACGTGCTGGCCGGTGTGGCCGAGGCCATCCGTACCCGCCTGCCGGCTGACAAGGTCTGGATCTGGGTCCGTGAGGCCAACGCCAGTACCGTGAGGGCCATCTCGGCTCCGGGTGGGCTGGGCACACCACGTTATGCCTCCTTTTCGGGAATGCCGGCCGCCACGCTCGGCACTCTCCGGCGGATCCTCAACCACGAAGGCGAACAGATCGGCCTGCTCGAACTGGAGACCACCAATAGCGGCCTGCCCGGCGGCCAGGTGCTCCGGGTGGTCTCCGATGTTCTCGCTCCCTACCTCGGCGCGCTGGAACTCTCGCAGGACCTGGCCAGCGAAGTGGCCATGCGCAGCCGGGAAATCGAAGAGCAGCGCCGCTTCGTCTCGCTGGTGGTCGACTGCCTCCCGGTCGGGCTGTATGTGGTGGACCGGCAGTACCGGATTCAGATCTGGAATCGCAAGCGGGAAACCGGTACCCAGGGCCTCAAGCGGGACGAGGTGGTCGGCCGGCCGGTGTTCGAGGTCCTCACCCGCCAGCCCGCCGAGCAGCTGCAGAGCGAGTTCGACCAGGTGTTCCGGACCGGTGAAATCCAGCAGATGGAAATCGCGGTGCCGATTGCCGGGGAGGAGCGCTTCTTCCGGATCAGCAAGATCCCGATGCGGCAGCACAACGACGAGATCACCCATGTGATCACCATCGGCGAGGATGTCACCGAGTACCACCACGTCCACCGCCAGATTCTCCAGTCTGAAAAGCTGGCGGCCATCGGGCAGCTGGCCGCCGGCGTCATGCACGAGATCAACAACCCGCTGGCCACCATCGGCGCCTGCGTCGCGGCCATCAGTCTCCGGCTGGCCGAGCTGCCGATCGAGATACCGCCCACCATCATCGAATACCTGGACATCATCGACAAGGAAGTGCAGCGCTGCACCGGCATCGTCGATGGCCTGCTGGATTTCAGCCGGCCGAAGGAGAGCACCAAGCGGCCGGTGGACCTGACCGTCCTGGTCGAGGAAACCCTGTTCCTGCTCAAGCATCACCAGCGGTTCAAGCGGCTGACCCTGGTCCGGGAACTCGCGGTCGGATTGCCCCGGCTGCGGGCCAACTCCGAGCAATTGATCCAGGCCTTCATGGCCATCATGCTCAACGCGCTCGATGCCATGGAAAACGGCGGCTCGCTCACCATCCGCACCAAGCTGAATCCCGCGCGCGGCGATGAGGTCATCGTCGAACTCGAGGACACCGGCATCGGGATTCCGCGCACCGATCTGCCCAAGATCTTCGAGCCGTTCTATACCACCAAGCCGCCGGGCCGTGGCACCGGACTGGGGCTGTCGGTGGTCTACGGCATCGTGGAAGGCCACCATGGCCGGATCGAGGTCGACAGCGTGCCGGGCAGGGGCACCAATTTCGTGGTCTACTTGCCGGTGTCCGGGGAGCAAATGTGAAGCTCCTGGTGATCGAAGACGATCAGACGGTCGGTGGGTATGTGCGCCGTGGGCTCGAAGAGCATGGCTATCACGCCGAACTGGTGGCTGATGGACTGGAAGGACTGCGGCTGGCCTCGACCGGGACCTTTGATCTTCTGGTGCTCGACCTCCGGCTGCCCGGGATGACCGGTCTCGAAATGGTCCGCACGCTGCGGGACCGGGGCAGTACCGTCCCCATCCTGGTACTGACCGCCCAGGACAGTGTCGACTTCAAGGTCCAGGCCTTGCGGGCCGGGGCTGACGACTACGTCACCAAGCCGTTCGCCTTTGAAGAGCTGCTGGCCCGGGTCGAAGCGCTGGGCCGCCGCCCCAAGCAGGTCTCCTCGCCGGTACTCCGGATCGACAATCTCGAACTCGATGTCGGGGCCCGGATCGTCACCCGCGGTGGCAAGCCGATCGATCTGACCCCCAAGGAATATTCGGTCCTTGAGTACCTGCTCCGGCATCCGGGCCGGGTCATGTCCCGCACCCTGATTACCGAGTACGCCTGGGATTATCACTTCGACCCCGGCACCAACGTGGTCGACGTGGTGATCAACCGGTTACGCAAGAAGGTGGACCAGGGGCAGAGCCGGAAGCTGATCCACACTGTCCGGGGAGTGGGCTACGTGGCCCGCGTGCAGGAGGTACGCTAGGTGGTCACCCTCCGCCGCAAGCTGGCGCTGGGATACACCGTGTCGATGGCGCTGGCCATGGTTTCGTTCGGTGTGGCGCTGGTGGTGGTCCGCCGGCTGCCCAGCCGCGAGGAGCTTGATCAGCGGCTCAGCCGGGAGCTCACCGGGGTCCGGAGCTCGCTGGCTGAATCACACCGGGTATTGGGCCGGCTGACCACGGCGGATTCGGTTCCCGCCCTGGCTCAGGCCGTCACCGGTCCGCTCGAAGCGGTCGGTGATCCGGTCCTGGTCGTCTCTCCCGAAGGTCATCCTCTTTTTCTTTCGCAGGACGCCCGGGCCCTCGACTATCGCGCCATCGAGCAGCTGCTTGCCCTGCTCAAGCCGAATCCCTGGAGCCGCAGCGTCGGGACCCTGCCACTCGGCAAGGCCGGTGAGTTCCGCTACATCCTGGGTCCGACCGAGGATGCCGGCCAGGAAATTGGCGCGGTCCTGATTGCGACCACCTCGCGGGCCCCTTCCGTCGAGCCCGCCCTGCTGGTCCAGTCGATGCTGGTGGTCGCCCCCTTCCTTCTAGTCGGCGCGCTGCTGCTGGGCTACTGGCTGGCGAGCACCACCGTGCGCCCGCTGCAAGACATAACCGTCGACCTCGAAGAGATCACTGACGGCCGAAGCCTCCACCGCCGGCTGGTGGAAACTCAGGAAACCGAGGAGCTGGCCCAGCTAGCCCACACGGTCAACGGCATGCTGGCCCGCCTGGAACAAAGCTTCACCGGCCTGCACCAGTTCACCGCCGATGCCAGCCACGAGCTCAAGACGCCGTTGATGGTGGTCCGGGTCGGGGTCGAGCGGGCTCTCACCAATCCCGGCACACCGGCCGAGACCATCGAAGGACTGGACCACGCCCTCGGCCAGCTCAATCATATGGCCGAAACGGTGGATAACCTGCTGATGCTGGCCCGGGCCGATGAGGGGAGTGCGGAACTGGCCGTCAGCCCGGCGGACCTGCGCGAACTGGTGTCGGATGCGTCCGAGACGGCCGGGATCCTCGGAGAGACCAACGGGATCGAAGTCCGCACCGAACTGCCCGAAGCACCAGTGCCGCTGGACATCGATCGGGGCCGGATCCGTCAACTGCTGCTCAACCTCATAACCAACGCCATCAAGTACACCCCGCGGGGCGGCAAGATCAGCCTGGCACTGGTCGACCGTGGCGAATCGGTCGCCCTGATTGTGGGCGACAACGGGATCGGGATCGCAGCCGGAGATCTGCCCCACATCTTCGACCGGTTCTGGCGGGCCGATGTGTCGCGTGACCGGACCGGCGCGCGGCCCGGCACCGGGCTGGGCCTCGCCATCACCAAGTGGATCGCCGAGGCGCATGGTGGAACGATTGCGGTGCAGAGCCGGCCGGGGCGGGGCACCGTGGTTACCGTCGCACTGCCGCGGCGCAACCCGCGTCTCGCTGTGGGGATCGATGGGGTGTCGGGCGTCCCCTCTGGCGCGTCACAGGGCCGGGAATAGATTGACCGCCGTCATACCAGGCCCGGCACACGTAACCCGATTGTCATGGAATTGTCATCTGAGCCCCTCGCGATCCGACACCTGCCGCGAGTAGCTTGACCGATGTCACCCTGCTGGAGGGGATTCCGTGTTTGAGAATTTGCCCGAAACCAACCGCAAGAAGACTAAGAGCGCCGGGCAGAACGCCCTGTCGCTGGTGGTGCACGCGGCCCTGATCTACGGCGCTATCGAAGCCACCAAAGGCGCCGCCGAGCAGATGGACCAGCGCAACAAGGACACCACCATGGTGTTCGTTGAGGCCCCCAAGCCACCGCCACCGCCGCCGCCCCAGCAGCAGCAGATCATCGCAGCCAATCCGCCGCCACAGGGGTTCCAGACTATCAGCCCGCCGACCGAGATCCCGACCGAGATTCCGCCGGTCGATCTCAATCAGAAGTTCGACCCCCGGGATTTCACCGGTAAGGGCGTCGAAGGTGGCGTGGGCGGTGGTGTGGTTGGCGGCACCGGACCGGTGAGCGTGGACGGGGAAGTATTCCTGTCCAACCAGATCGATGATCCGCCGGCGCCGGTCGGCAAGATCGAGCCGCGCTACCCCCCCGCCATGGCGGCCGCCGGCATTCCCGGCAGGGTCCGGGTCCAGTTTGTGGTCGATACCCTGGGCCATGTCGAGCCCGAAGGCTTCAAGGTCCTCGAATCGACCAACCCTGCGTTCATCGAACCGGCGCGGGAAGCCCTGCTCAAGGGGTTGTTCAAGCCCGGTCGTGCCCAAGGCAAGGCGGTCCGGGTCCAGGTCCAGCTCTCCCTCGTGTTCAAGCAGGCCGGCCAGTAGGCCGCCGTCTCATCCAACCGGAGATAGGTACCAATGAATCTCAGTCTGATTGATCTGTATGGCACGATGGGGTTGTTCGCCAAGGGCATCGTCTGGACCCTGGCCCTCATGTCGTTCCTGTCGCTGTCGGTGTCGTTCGGCAAGTGGCTGACGATCATGAAGAGCACCGCGGCCACCAAGAAGTTCACGCCCCAGTTTTCCCGCGCCATCCAGGAAGAGCAGCTGGAGCAGGCCATCAGTCTGGCCGAGAAGAACAAGGCCAGTCATGTGAGCCGGGTGCTCGGCCAGGCGCTGTCTGAGGTCAAGCCACTGCTGACCGACCGGGCCACCATCACCGCCGCCGACATCAACTCGGTGGAGCGGGCGGTCGAGCGTGAAATGCTGATCACTATCTCCGAGTTCAAGCGGGGCCTCGGCATCCTGGCCACGGTCGGTTCCACCGCCCCGTTCGTTGGACTGCTGGGGACCACGATGGGTATCGTGAACGCCTTTACCGGTATGGCGGCTTCCGGCGCCTCCGGCGGCCTGGCCGGCATCTCGGCTGGTATCGCCGAAGCGCTGATCACCACCGCCTTTGGCCTGATCGTGGCCATCCCGGCGGTCTGGCTGTACAACTACTTCAGCACCAAGATCGAGAACCTGACGGTCGAACTGACCTATAGCTCCAAGGAGCTGATCGACTACCTGATCAAGAGCGTGGGCAGCGAGTTCGGCCGGTCGATCTTCACCAAGGAATTCCAGGCCCAGAAAGCGGTGAGCGGCAGTGGCCATATCCACGGGTAGTTCCGGCGGCACGGTCAAGGCGGACATCAACGTCACGCCGATGATCGACGTGATGCTGGTGCTGCTGATCATCTTCATGATCGTCACCCCGCTGATCGCGGCGGGGTTCCAGGCCACGCTGCCCAAGGGCAAGAATCTCGACAAGGATCCGGAAGGGTCCAACGAGGTGGTGCTGGGCATCGACCGCAACGGCAACTATTTCCTCAATGGCCAGCCGGTTCGCAACGCGGAAGACCTGCAGAGGATCCTGACCGACAAGTTCGCGGCCAGGACCGACGACAAGACGATGTACTTCAAGGCCGATCAGCAGCTCAAGTACGGCAAGGTGCAGGAAGGAATCGAGATCGCCCGGAAGGCTGGAGTGCGGGTGGTGGCGGCCATTACCGAGCCCACCACCCAGGCCGGGCTGTTCGCACCGAAGAAGGAGGACAAGTAACCCATGGCCATGGGATCCAATACCGCCTCGGGTGGCCTGTCCAGCGATATCAACGTGACTCCGATGATCGACGTACTGCTGGTGCTGCTGATCATCTTCATGATCACTCAGCCGCTGTCGCGGATGTCGACCCGGATCCAGGTGGCGCCTGAGCAGACCCAGGCCGCCCCCAACCAGAAGAGCGACCAGATCGTCCTGATCATGGACGATGATGGCACCTATGCCATCAACAGCCAGCCGGTCCCCAAGGATCAGCTGGACACCCAGATTCACGCGGTGTTCGACCAGCGGCCGGCCAAGCTGCTTTTCATCAAGCCCGGCCGCAACCGGATCTACCAGGATGTGGTCGAGGCCATGGATATCGCCCGCGGTGCCGGCATCCAGATCATCGGGTTCACTCCGCAGGAAGGCTACGCGAAGTAATCGATGCCCCCGCACGTTGGGGGCGGGATAGTCTTCGGAGCGGGGAGTGGGGCTTCCAACCACTTCCCGCTTGGCGTATGATCCGGCCCCGTTCCCTGCCGGCCGACTATTCGGTCGTGCCACGGCCACCTCGGCGCCGCTTCGGCGGAACGGTGGCATCGCTGGTGGCGCACCTGGTGCTCATCGCGCTGCTGTTTTTCACCATCGATCATGATTTTGCCAGCCTGGTCGATCGCGGGGCCACGATCAGTCCGGTGCATGGCGGCGGGGGTGGCGGTGGCGGCGGGGTCCAGTATGTCGCGCTGCCGGCAACCCCACCCGCCCCACCGCGCCAGGACACGCCGCCGGTGAAGCCGACCGTGACCGTGCCGGTGGAGACGGTCCCGGTCAAGACTCCGGAAACCATTCCACCACCGGCCGAGACTCCCCCGGTCCAACCGACCGTAACGGCGGTTGCGCCTGGAGCCACGCCGGGCACTGGTGGGCCAGGCACTGGCGGCGGTACCGGTGGCGGCACCGGTCCCGGAAACGGTCCCGGCAATGGGGCAGGGAACGGCCCGGGCAATGGAAACGGCGCCACCGGGCTCGGCACCCGCCCGGTCAACCGGCAGATGATGCCGCCGTTCGCGGAGCCACCCAAGAGCCTGCGCGGCACCGACATCTTCTTCACCTTCTGGCTGGATGCCACCGGCAAACCCCAGAAGATCGAGCTCAAGACCGAAATTCAGGACAAGAAATTCCGCGACAAGGTACTGGAGGCGCTTCGGGACTGGCGCTTCTCTCCGGCTCGCGACAGCAATGGAGTCGCGGTTCCGGATACCGTCACCGCTTCACTCAAGTTCTAGTCTTTTCGACCCTCGTCCAGAGGCGCCATGAATTCCCTGTTTGTCCGCAAATCGGTTCAGGACTGTGAAGACGATATCGCCGAACGGGGTGGCCTCAAGCGCACCCTCAACAAGTGGCATCTCACCGCACTTGGCGTCGGCGCCACCATCGGGGCCGGCATCTTTGCCACGACCGGCACCGCCATCGCCGGCGATTCGCTCCGGCCCGGCGCCGGGCCCGCCATCATCCTCTCGTTCGTGGTCACCGCAGTAGCCTGCGGGTTTGCGGCACTGTGCTATGCCGAGTTTGCGGCAATGGTACCCATCGCCGGATCGGCGTACACCTATGCCTATGCCGCCCTCGGCGAGCTGGTGGCCTGGATCATCGGCTGGGATTTGATCATCGAGTATGCGGTGGGCAACATCGGGGTGGCCATCGGCTGGTCAGGGTATTTCCGCGAGCTGCTGACTCACTTCGGGTTGTCACTGCCGCCCTGGCTGGCCACCGACATCCGCTCGGCCCACGATGCCGCCGCCGTGGTCGCGCAGGGTGCTACCGACGCGACCAATCTCTACGTCGCCTCGGCGCTGACGAGTGCGCCGCACCTGTTCGGCTTCCCGATCATTGCCAATCTGCCGGCCTTTCTCGTCGTCATGGCCATCACCGTGATCCTGGTCATCGGCATCAAGGAATCAGCCAACTCCAACAACGCGATGGTGATCCTCAAGATCGCGATCATCATGGTCTTCCTGGTGGTCGGGGCCTTCTTCATCAAGCCCGGCCTCTGGACCGAGCCGTCCACCGGCGGATTCGCGCCCAACGGATTTGGCGGCATCAGTGCCGCCGCCGCCATCATCTTCTTCAGCTACATCGGGTTTGACGCCGTCTCCACCGCAGCTGAAGAAGCGGAAAACCCCGGCCGGGACATGCCGTTCGGGATCATCATGAGCCTGGTGATCTGTACCGTGCTGTACATCCTGCTGGCCATCGTGATGACCGGCATCGCGCCGTGGCAGAAGCTTGGCACCGCCGAGCCGATGATCACGGCGCTGCAGTATGCCGACGGCTCGCCGGCGGTGCTCACCGCGGCCCGGTTCGTCATTGCGATTGGCGCGGTGGTGGCCATGGGCAGCGTGCTGCTGGTGTTCCAGCTGGGCCAGCCCAGGATTTTCATGTCGATGGCGCGGGACGGGCTGCTGCCGCCGGTCCTCGGCAAGGTTCACCCGAAATACAAGACGCCATACGTCGGCACCATCCTCACCGGCATCTTCGTGGCCAGCTTTGCCGCGGTGGCCAACATCGCCGAGGTGGTGGACCTGACCAACATCGGGACGCTGTTCGCCTTTGTGCTGGTGTCCCTGGGGGTCATCGTGCTGCGGCGGATCGAGCCCGACCGAGTCCGGCCATTCCGGGTGCCGTGGGTACCGTTCACCCCGCTGATTTCGGTGTTCAGCTGCCTGTACCTGATGTACAAGCTGCCGACCGTGACCTGGATCCGGTTCGGGATCTGGCTGCTGGTGGGGCTAGTGATCTACTTCCTGTATAGCGCCAGGCACAGCCGGTTGCGGAATGGGGCGGCGCGGTAGGCGTTCATGAATGAACGCCGCACGGTATGGGCGCGGATAAGGCATCAATGAGCGCGGGTAGGGCCTTCATTTATGAAGGCCCTACCCGCGCCATTTTTCGATCCAATCCGCATTATCCTGGTGCCGATTCCGAATCACCGCGGACAAATATTGTCGGCATGCCGAGCTACGGACCCGGTCACACCCCGCGCCTCCGAGGTTGGGACTACAGCAGCCCCGCCTGGTACTTCGTCAGCTTCGCCACTTTCCAGCGCCGGCCATGCCTGGCAACCGCCGAAGATGGCCGATTCTACCTGACGCCGCACGGACTGGTGGTGGCGGCCGCCTGGCTTCGGCTGCCCGCTAGATTTTCCAGAATACGGCTCGGCGCCCTGGCCATCATGCCGGATCAGGTTCACGCGCTGGTCGGAATGAGTGGGGCAGGAGGCGGGTGGGCGCTTCGGCCCTCAACCACGAAGTTCAGCCCGATGATGGCTGAGCCCGGGATGGTGCTCGGAAAGGTGATCAGGAGCTGGAAGGCCGGCGCCACCTGGCAGATCCGCCACGACGGAGATGAATTGTTTCGGTGGCAACGGGGATATCATGATCGTGTCGTTCGGGATCGGTCTGCGCTGGCACGCATCACGACGTACATCCGGAATCAATAGGCTGCTCATTTTATTCACCTGCTCACCTGGCCCTCACCGCCGTGGTGCGGCCTTCGTTCATGGAGGCCCCTACCGCGCCGGCTCCCGTCCCGCCATGGCCAGGGCTCCCGCCACCGGTTCCAGCACCTCGGTGGACACCCGGACCCTGGGATCTTCCTCGAGCTTGGCCCGCAGCACCGCGTGGAGCGGCCGCTCGGGAGCGAGCAGCCCGCCATTGCAGGCCACCCGCACTCCGCCCTGCTCCCCGAAATGCGGCAGCAGGAAGACCACCAGCTGGGACAGCTCACGGGCCGCGTAATCAAGAATCCCGCGGGCAGTGAGATCGCCACTGGCCGCCGCCTCGAGTACTGGCGGAGCCAGGGCCGCCACTTCAGCCGGGCCCGCCTTGGCGGTCCAGCGGATCAGCGCCTCGAGGTCCGAAGCATGGGTGGCGTTGAGCACGACTGAAGTCAGGACCGTGGCCGGGCTGCGTCCGTCCGCTGCCCGACCGACTGCGCCGAGGGCACTACGGCCGATCGAATAGCCGCTGCCCTCGTCACCCATCTGCCAGCCGTAGCCGCCCGAGCGATGGATCTGCCCGTTCGGATCCCGGCCGATGGCCACGCTGCCGGTACCGGCGGTGACCACGATGCCGGGCGCACTGCCAAAGGC
>JBEPVA010000098.1:0-13802 GCA_041691295.1 Gemmatimonadota bacterium | reverse complement strand
GTACTTGCCCCCCACCCGCTGCAGGTCCGGCCCGATCCGGCGCGAGCCGAGCAGGAACGGGTGGTCGTACGCGTACTCGCCTGATCGGGTCCACTCGCCGTAACGCAGCAGTTCGGACCGCATCGGCCGGACCATCTGCGAGTGACAGACGCTGCAGCCTTCCCGGATGTAGATGTCCCGGCCGGCCACTTCGAGCGGGGTGTAGGGCGTGACCCCGGCCAGCGAGGGCGGGCCGGCCCTGGCGGTGAACATCGGAATGATCTCGACAACGCCGCCGGCCAGGATGGCCAGCGTCGTCAGCACGGCGAACAACCCAAGCCGTGCTTCGATGACCCGGCGGTGAAAGCCTCTCGCGTGTGGTGCAGACATGGGCGGCTCCGTCAGTGGGCGGTCGCGAGGGCGGCCGGCGCGGCCTCTGGCGCCGGGCCCCGCACCGTCCGGATGAAATTCCAGACCAGCATCAGCATCCCGGCCAGGTACATGAGCCCGCCAGCCAGGCGGAGCCAGTAGAACGGCTGCAGCTGCTGGACGATTTCGACGAAGCTGGGATACTTGAGCTGGCCGGCGGCATCGACCGCACGCCACTCGAGTCCTTCGGTGAGGCCGGCGGCCCACATCGACACGGTGTAGAGCACGATGCCGATCGTGGCCAGCCAGAAATGGGTCGTGGCCCAGCGGGGATAGGCCAGCGGCCGGTGCCAGAGCCGGGGGATCAGCCAGTAGATGATGGCAAAGGACATCATCCCGACCCAGCCCAGCGCACCACTATGCACGTGCCCGATGGTCCAGTTCGTGTAGTGCGAGAGGGCATTGACCGCCCGGATTGACATCATGGGTCCTTCGAACGTGCTCATGCCGTAGAAGCTGACCGCCACCACCATCATCTTGAGCACCGGATCGGTGCGGACCCGGTCCCAGGCCCCCTTCAGCGTCAGGAGCCCGTTCAGCATGCCGCCCCACGAAGGAGCCAGCAGCATGATGCTGAACACCATTCCCAGGGTCTGGGCCCATTCGGGCAGGGCCGAGTACAGCAGGTGATGGGGTCCGGCCCAGATATAGAGGAAGACCAGAGCCCAGAAGTGCACGATCGACAGCCGATAGCTGTAAACCGGGCGTTCAGCGGCCCGCGGCAGGAAGTAGTACATCAGCCCCAGGAACGGGGTGGTGAGCAGGAAACCAACGGCGTTGTGACCGTACCACCACTGAACCAGGGCGTCGGTCATGCCCGCGTAGACCGGGTAGGACCTGGTCAGGGTGGCGGGAATCGCCAGGCTGTTGACGATGTGAAGTACCGGGATGGTGATCACGAACGACATGTAGAACCAGATCGCCACGTAGATGTGCTGGACCTTCCGCACGGCCAGCGTGGCGAAGAAATTCACCGCGAAGATGACCCAGACCACTGTGATCAGCACGTCGATCGGCCAGATCAGCTCGGCATATTCCTTCGACTGGGTCATACCCAGCGGCAGGGTGATCGCCGCCAGCACGATGACCAACTGCCAGCCCCAGAAGTGCAGCCGGGAGAGGGTGTCGCTCCACATCCGCACCTTGAGCAGGCGCTGCATCGAGTAGTAGATGCCGGTGAAGCAGAGGTTGGCGGCAAAGGCGAAGATGACCGCGTTGGTATGCAGCGGGCGCAGCCGGCCGAAGGTGAGGTACTGGATCCCGAAGTTGGCCGGGTACCAGGCCAGCTGGAGCGCGATCAGCGCGCCCACCAGCATGCCCACCATGCCCCAGAGAATCGTGACCGACAGGAACTGACGGACAATGCCGTCATCGTACGGAACCGCGGTCGATTCGGTGGTGGCGGTATATTGCACCCGTCCTCCTCTCGGTGGTGTTCGGCAGCCGCGCTGCCCCTATGGCTCCATCTCGACGGTGACTGCGTTCCTGCTCACGGCACTGCTGGCCGGTCTGGCCGGCAGCCCGCATTGCGTGGCGATGTGCGGCGGCTTTGCCTCAGCGTGCGCGGTGCCTCGATCGGGCTTCGCTGCCTGGCACGTCGGCCGCTTGGCCGCATATGCCACCCTCGGCGCGATCGCCGGCGCGGTGGGACGCGCCATCCCCGGTCCGGCCTGGCTGCCCGCCCTCCTGGCTGCCATTTTTCTGGTCTGGTTTGCCGGGGCCCTGGCGGGCCTCGTTCCGGAACCGAAGCTTCCGTTCGCCGGCCTCACCCGGCTGGCCCAGCGCTGGCTGGGCCGCCCGGGGTTGCTGGCGCAATTCGGATTCGGGGTCGTCAACGGCTTCCTGCCCTGCGGCCTGGTTTATTCGGCCCTCGCCATCCCGGTGGCACTGGGGCATCCAGGGCAGGGAGCGCTGGCCATGCTGGCCTTCGGGGCCGGAACCATTCCACTGCTCTCTGCGGCGGCGCTGTTGCTTCGCCGCTTCACTGCCCGAAGCCTTGCCCACCGCCGACTGCTGGCGCTGGCCATCCTGCTCCTCGGTCTCCTGGCCATCGCGATGCGTGCTGGCGTGCCCGGCGTTTCGGGTGGCATGGGTCATGGGCCGGGGCACACGATGGCGGACGGACATGACTAACCTATTCCGATACCGTGAGCGTCCCCCCAACAAATCATGAAGAGATCCTCATGGCCGGACCTGGAGGTTGAATTGGTGCGGGAGCTTGATCAGGCCTGGTTGCGGAGTTGCAGCGGAAGTCTCGAGATGGCCGGGTTGGAAAACCGGAAGGAATGCTGGTGGTGAATGGGCGCGAATTACGACCGGTTCGGTGATTTTTCCATGAGGAGGGCCTGCAGGTCGAGCGGCTGAGTGTACATCGACAACTTGCCGTCCGGTCCGATGGGCCACTCCTCCCGGGGCCGGTCGCGATACAACTCCACACCGTTCTCATCGGGATCCCGCAGGTAGAGTGCCTCGCTCACCCCGTGATCCGACGCCCCGTCGAGTTGAATGCCGGCAGCTCGGAGCCGGCTGAGTGCATCCGCCAGCGATGCCCGGTCAGGGTACCGTAATGCCAGATGATAGAGCCCCGTCGTTCCCGGCGCGGGAGGACTTCCGCCTGCACTCTCCCAGGTGTTGAGCCCGATGTGATGATGGTACCCTCCGGCGCTGATGAAGGCGGCGGAGTTGCCGATGCGCTGGATGACCTCGAGGCCAAGCACCCCGACGTAGAAGGCCAGGGCCCGGTCGATGTCGGCCACCTTGAGGTGGACGTGGCCGACGTCAACCCGGGAATCGATCGGGCCGGAAGGGTTCATGTTGTCAGGCTCCGGCGGGAATGGCGTAGTGGAGCACTGCCCAGAAGTGACAGATGCTTCCCCCCACCACGAACAGGTGCCAGACCGCGTGATTGAATCGCGGCCGGTCCTTGACGTAGAACACGACGCCGCCGGTGTAGCAGAGCCCGCCCGCCAGCAACCAGCCCAGTCCCGCCGCGGGCAAGCCCAGCCAGAGTGGCCTGATGGCGATCAGGGCCATCCAACCCATCAGCAGATACAACGCGGTGGACAATCGGGGAAACCGAAATCCCACCACCAGCTTGGACCCGATACCAATGGCCGCCAGCACCCACAGCACTCCCAGGAGCGACCATCCCAAAGGACCGCGAAGCACCCCCATCGCAAACGGGGTGTAGGTCCCGGCGATCAGGAGGTAGATCGCGGAGTGATCGATGACCCGAAGGACACGCTTGGCGGGAGGATGCGGAATCGCGTGATACAGCGTTGAGGCACCGTACAGCAGCACCAGGCTGGTCGCGAAGACCGCGAAGGCCACCGCAACCAGCCCGTCGCCACGGCCGCCAGCCACAAGCAGCACCGGCAGCGCGATCAGGCTGGCCAGCAGGCCGGCCCCGTGAGTAACGGCATTGGCGATCTCTTCGCCGAGGGTCTGGAGTCTGTGTTCTCTGGCCATAGGACCCGAAATATAGCGCCGCTCGGCGCTACCAGTGCCGGTCAAAGAACGCCGCCGCCGAGTCGGCGACCTGGAGATGAATCGAAATTCGATCGGCCCCGGCCGCATCGTGACAGAGCAGGGGGATATCCTCGACCCCATGTGCGGTACACGGCGACAGAAAAGTGTAGTGACCGGCCAACGGGATAGTCTGCAGCGTTGCGCCCGCAATCCGGCTGGCGAACAACTCGGCGTTGGTGGCGCTCGGCGCGATCGAATCGGAACCCCCGACTACGATCGATACCGGAATATGAACGTCCGACAGGCTCGCCGCAGTGAACGCGCCGCCCTGGGCCGGGGCAATCACGAAGACCGACCGGATTCGGGGATCACGGTACGAATCGGCGGCGTGGGCCAGCGAGCCTGCGAAGCGCCGATTGCTGCCCAGTTGGGCGAGATCCGCCAGCAAGTTCGGGTACTCTGGCGGGGCATCGCATAGCGTCGGGTTCCGCTTCGAGCGGCACTGCTCGGCCAAGCCGCCGAGGTCAGTCCGGCCGCCCGCAAGTTCGATCACGGTGTAGCCACCCAGCGAGAATCCGGCCGCCCCGATACGGGTAGTGTCGATCCGGTCCCGGAAGGTCGAATCGGTCAGGACCGCACTGATGACGGCCGACATATCCCGGGCCCGCTCCCACCACAGCACGAATCCCTGCGGTGTCGGCACTGGTTCTGCGCCGGTATTGCCGTGATGGTTGACCGCGGCCACGATGAACCCGTGAGCCGCCAGCTGCTGACCCAGCCACATCATTTGCAGTGCGGAGCCACCGGTGCCATGGGAAAGCACGATCAGCGGATGACGCTCTGCCGCGCCATCGAGCGGTGCACTCATGAGGGCCGTCCCCGACCTGAATTCGTGCCGGTCAGGGGCTCCGATCCAGATCGTGTCGGGAATGCCGCTCGCTACGGTGGGATACCAGATCGCGGTGGTGAGCGGCCGCCAGCCATCTTCGGCCCAGTTGCGGCGGGTGGTATCGACGTACCGGCGGAACATCATTCCGACCGCCGGCAGTGGCGCATCGGGGTGTCGTGCCGGCGCGGCGGTGGATCCGGGCGAGCAGGCGCTAAAGCTGCCGAGCAGCCAGGCCCAGCCGATCAGCCGCATCGAGCGACGAGCGGCACCCCTCATCGCACTCGCGTGATCTTCATCGACCCGGCCGAATCGTCGATGGCCACCTGTGCGCCGAGTTGTCGCAGGAACTCATCGGTGGCCTTCCGGCATCCGCCCCAGTCATGGTAGTCGTCGAGGATGATTGCGCCGCCCAGGATCAGCCGGGGGAAGATCCGCTCGAGCGACGCCTTGACCGGGCTGTACCAGTCGACGTCAACGTGGGCGAACGCCACCGGCTGGTCGAGCTTCATGGTGTCCTCGAGCAAGCCCTTGATCAGCCTGATATTCTGGGAAGCGGGGTCCACTCCGAATTGCCTCAGGTTGGATTGGACGATCTCGTAGAGATTGTCCTGGTAGCCATAGTAGGTATCGCTACCAAGCCCTGGCGAGTTGCCCTCCACGATGGTCTGGTAGCGGCGATGGGTTTCAGCGGGGTCAGCGGCGGTGGGGGGCGGAATCATCTGGAAGACGTCGTACACCAGGAATTGTCGTTCCGTCCGTTTGAGCGCCGAGATCAGGATAGCGGAACCACCGAGCGCGCAGCCGGCCTCAATAAAATCTCCAGGTGAGTTGGCCAGTTCCAGCGCCCGGCAGGTAGTGGCAATGCTGGCCAGTTTCACATCCGACAAGTAGGTGAGATTGCGGGCCCGAATCCGGGAGATCAACTCACGATCCGATAAGGGCAGCCCCGCGACGATCGCCGAGCGAACCGATGCGTCCTTCAGATTCCTGAGATAGCGCTTGAGGCCGCGTAGCATGGCACCTCCCGCCGTGGGCCGCTGCCTAGCCGGGCTGGGTCAGAGTTTCCGGCTCAGCGGCTGGGCGGCCAGCTTTTTCGGCGCGGTCTGGCGCCAGGCATCAATCACCAGATCCAGCAGATGATTCGGCTTGACCTTGGCGAGGTCGACCCCGATCCAGTTGCCGCCCCAGACATCGGAAAAGGTATCCGGCGCCGATTTGACCAGCAGATCGAGATTGGCGGGCGAGGTCTTGAGGTGCACCGCCTTGCCGTCCTCAGGCAGCGTCAGGAAGACCTTTCCCTTGACCCGGAAATCGGGGCGGCCGAGGTGGACGCCCTCCTTGGTTTCGGGCAGCGCCAGCGCGAGGGCACGGATGCGGCTCTGGTCGATCGGCTTGCGACGAGGCATGATCTCGACTCCTCCGATGAGGCTAGCGCACGGCTCCCTGCGGGCGGCGACTGGGACACTGAACCCGGAGCAGTTCCTGCGGGCCGAGTCCGTAATGACCCTCGGGCTCGATGCGATAGTCGCCCAGCGCCAAGTCGCCATCGCTGAGCGGCGGCACCGCCACCGAACGGATCAGTATCAGATGAGTGCCATCACGCTCATCGAGCAGACGCACTGGGCAACCCTTGCTGCCCGTTGCCGGCGGCCGGTCCGGATCAATCGAAAACCGGTTCGGCAGATTCTGGGCGGGATTCGGATGCTGCTGCCACACAGCGGTGCCACCGCAGCCGGTCATCAGCAGCCCGAGAGTCAAGCTGATTCCACGCCGACCTACGCGGCTCGGCTGCCTCATGCGGTCAGTGCCTTTCGAACCAGGTCTTCCAGGGTCCGCAGGCCGGCATCAACGTCTTCACCCAGGTGGACCCGCAGGGCCCGCCGCCCGCGGGCCGCCAGCGCACCGAAATCTCCTCGCGCCTGCGCCGCTTTCACGATGCCAAAGGTGTAGCCTCGGCCGGGGACGGCAAAGTCCCGTGCCCCGTCGGTGCAACTGATCTGGAGAAAGACACCGCTATCGGGACCGCCCTTGTATGCCTGTCCAGTCGAATGCTGAAACCTGGGGCCGAATCCGACGGAGGTGGCCACCCTGGTGCTCTCGAATACCAGCGCGCGCAACAATTCAATCCGCCGCTCGACCGCTGGCACCATTGGCAGGTAGGCCAGCAGCGCGAAGTAATCATCGGGGCATAGTCGCGACAGGTGTGCGGTCAGCAGTTGCAGCACCGATCGCCCGGCGGCCTGGGTCGTCAGCGCCGCCGTGTTGGCCGCATCGGCAAACAGCCGGATGCCGAATCCCTCGGCGATCGGATCCTCTGGCGCCAGCACGCCGGTCCGCTCGAAGTCCGCCATCAGCGACCGGGTGAGCAGCTTGGCGTCCTCGACATCCGGCTGATCGAATGGATTGACCTTGAGCTGGGCGCCTGCCACCGCCGTGGCAAACTCCCACCGATAGAATTCGGCGCCAAGCTGGCCCGCGTTGTCCACCGCAATTCTGACCACTGGATGTCCGGCCTGTTCCAGCGCGGCCACCTTCTGGTCGATCAGCGGGTCAGCGGTCGCTTCGATCCGGGTATAGATGAAGAGCCGATCATTGCCGTAGGCCTCAGGTCCCGCCAGCGGCTCGCCGGTAACCGGAATGATCCCGCGGCCACCTTTCCCGGTCGACTCAGCCACGAGCTGCTCGAGCCAGGCGCCGACACTTGTAAACGGTGGACTGGCAATCAGGGTCAGCTTGTCCCGGCCCCCGCCGGCCAGCACCCCCATGATGGTGCCGAGCAGGACGCCGGGATTCTCCGCCGCGGAGTGTTCGGCGCCACAGGCCTGTGTCATGGCCACTGCCCGATTCAGGAATGCTTCGACATCTATCCCAAGCAGCGCAGCCGGTACCAGTCCGAAAGGAGACAGGGCAGAGAACCGTCCGCCGATCTGCTTCTCCCCATGAAAGACCGCCCGATAGTTTTCGGTCTCGGCGTGCCGCTCGACCTGGGATCCCGGATCGGTAATGGCAACGAAGTGCTGCCCGGACTGCTCACCGACGGCCGTCTTGAGCCGATCGAGGAAATAGTCACGCAGCACATTGGGTTCGAGCGTTGTTCCCGACTTGCTGGCCAGGATAAAAAGGGTCCGCTGCAGATCGAGCGACGCCTCGATGGCGCGGATCTGCCCCGGATCGGTCGAATCGAGCACCTGCAGGCGCAGCCCCTCGGGTCTGACTCCGATTACTTCGGACAGCACCCACGGCGCCAGGGATGACCCTCCCATCCCGAGCACCAGGACGTCGGTGAAGCCCTCGGAGCGGAGCTCCGAACCCAGGGCTGTGTATCGCGGCGCTTCCGCGATATAGCGTGACGGGCTGTCGAGCCAGGCCAGCCAGCCCGCTTCGTCACGGCCGGTCCATAGCGAAGGGTCCCGGTGCCAGAGCCGAGTGGTCGAGGCGCTGACATCCCAGGCCTGCAGTCGTTCTGCCACTTGGCTGGCGAGAGCCGGGGGCAGGGAATAGCTGGTATCAGTCACAGAGTCTCCGGAGAAGCTTCAAGCTATCTCGTTCGGCCGGGCTGGCAACGAGCCCAGCCGCAGGCAATGGCACTGACCTTGCCAGCATTCACCCGGCCGGGAATATTCCGCCCGGGCTAGTCCCGATTCTCCTCTCCGAGGAACCAATCTCGTATGAACGCAGCCGAGATCCGCACCCTGCTGGGCGACCAGGGCAAGACCCTGCTCGACTTCAACGCGCCGAAGATCAGTCGAGACCGGCTGCACCTGCCGGGACCGGACTTCGTCGATCGCACCTTCGCGCCGTCCAACCGGAACAACCGGGTGCTGGTCAACTTGCAGCGGCTGTATGCCAGCGGCCGCCTGGGCGGCACCGGATACATGAGCATTCTGCCAGTGGACCAGGGCATCGAGCACTCGGCCGGTGCCAGTTTTGCCAAGAATCCGGACTACTTCGATCCCGACAATATTGTGAAGCTGGCTATCGAGGGCGGCTGCAACGCCGTGGCCAGCACCTTTGGGGTCCTGGGTGCAATGTCCCGCAAGTATGCCCACCGCATTCCGTTCCTGGTCAAGATCAACCACAACGAGTTGCTGACGTATCCCAACAAGGCAGAGCAGATCATGTTCGGCACCGTGAAGGAAGCGGCAGATCTGGGAGCGGCGGCGGTGGGGGCCACGATCTACTTCGGTTCCGATGGCGCCACCAAACAGATCGTCGAGGTCAGCCAGGCCTTTGCCCAGGCCCACGAACTCGGCATGGCCACCGTGCTCTGGTGTTACCTCCGAAACTCGGCCTTCAAGAAGGACAAGGATTACAGCCTCTCCGCTGATCTCACCGGCCAGGCCAATCACATCGGTGTCACCATCCAGGCCGACATCATCAAGCAGAAGCTGGCCGAGAACAACGGCGGGTTCAAAGCCCTCAACATGGGTGAGTCCTCCTACGGCAAGATCGACGACCGGGTCTATACCGAAATGACCAGTGATCATCCGATCGATCTCTGCCGCTACCAGGTGGTCAACTGTTACATGGGTCGCGCCGGGCTGATCAACAGTGGCGGCGCCTCGGGCAAGGATGATGTGCGGGAAGCTGTTGTCACCGCGGTGATCAACAAGCGGGCGGGGGGCACCGGGCTGATTTCGGGGCGCAAGGCGTTCCAGCGTCCGATGAAGGAGGGGATCGCGCTGCTCAACGCGATCCAGGATGTGTATCTGGCCAGGGAAATTGGGGTGGCGTAGACGCGAGACGCGAGACGCGAGACGCGAGACGCGAGACGCGAGACGCGAGACGCGAGTTGTTGTATTGAATCGGGCGGTTCGAATTTGTTTCGGTCCGCCAGTCCGCCAGTCCGCCAGTCCGCCCGCTGACGCAGCCGCCTCGGTGAACTCCCAAGTCTGGCAAGGCCCCAGTCTTGCCGAGCGCCGGACGGCGGGACAGCTTGGTGACGCCCATCACGTGAGACTGCAAGATGCCCGAGAGCGTGGCCCTGGATTCAGGTCCGACCGTCCCCGCTCACTCTCCTGTCGGCACCGGGGAGCGGGTTGAGGATCTCGATGTGCTGCGGGGCGTGGCGCTGTTTGGGGTGTTCCTGGTGAACATGGTGGGTTTCGCCGGGGACGGCGTGATGAGTACCGCCGATCAGCTGACGCTGCTCCGGACCGCGCCACTCGACGCCGTCGCGCACGAGCTCGTGATGTGGGGATTTGGCGACAAAGCGAATTCGCTGTTCGCCTTTCTGTTCGGCCTCGGTTTCTACTTCCAGATGTTCAGGCTCGAGGGTCGCGGGGTCGATTTCGGGAGAGTGTACCGACGGCGGCTGACTGTGCTGTTCGCACTCGGAATGCTCAACCTCTACTTCCTGTGGCCCTGGGACATCCTGCAGACCTACGCGCTGGCCGGTTTTCTGCTGCTGGCGTTCCGTCGGGCCGGCAACCGAACCCTGGTGACATGTGGGGTGCTGCTCGCGGTACTAAGCCGGATCATCCAAGAGGGGCTCGTTGAATTCTGGAGCCTGGGCAAAGGCGCGGGGCGGCCGGATCCGTTCTCCGACGCCGCGGTTTTCGCCCGTCAGCATCTGGCCATCGAGGGGGACTACCCCGGATTGGTTCGTGCCTTTGCCCAGTACACCTGGTTGGACTATTTCGTCAGTTGGGCAGTAGTAAGCTGGGCCCTGTATGCTCTTGGCAGGTTTCTGCTTGGCGCTTGGGTCGGTCGGCATGGTTGGTTGCAGCGGGCCGAGGAATATTTACCCGGTTTTCGGCGAGTAATGCGGCTGACCCTGCCTGCCGGTCTTGTTGGGGAGGGCAGTGCCCGTTTGCTCCGGGCCTTCGCTTCAAGTGAGATCCCACCGGCCTGGTCCCATTGGACCTTCCTCGCGACGGCACTTCACCTGATCATGGTGCCACTGCTCTCCATCGGTTACCTCTGTGCCATCGTGGTGGGGCTTCACTCGCCCCGATGGCGTCGGTTGCTCACCCCATTCGGGTATGCCGGCCGGATGGCGCTGACCAACTATCTCACCCAGGCACTGGTCTACGGCTTCGTCCTGTTCCGGATTGGCCCGGGGCTGGGACTGTCCGGGCGAATCGGCGCTAGCGCAGTAGTCGGGATTGTGGTTGTCGCGTATACCGGTCAGGTGCTGCTGAGCCGCTGGTGGCTCAAACGCTATCGGTTCGGGCCATTCGAATGGGTCTGGCGTGCGTTGACCTATGGTAGCGCCCCGGGATGGAGGGTCTCGGCCTGAGGTGGCCTCACTCTTGGTCCCGCTTTCCATTCATTGGAGCAACCCGTCCGCCCGCCTGTCCGCCTCCAAATTCAGAGCGCCTCCAGTCTGGAGGCGCTCTGAGTTTGGATCACGGCGCGGGAGAGATTCGAACTCTCGAAACCCTTTCGGGTTTGGCGGTTTTCAAGACCGCTGCATTCAACCGCTCTGCCACCGCGCCCGGCAGGAAAGTAGCCCGGACCGCGGGACCGGAACAGAGAAACCCCGCCGAAACCAGTCCGGGTGGGGGGGCAGGGAACGCAGCTGTGGTCCTTCAGTCGTTGTGTTTCTCTTCGAGGTCGTCGCAGGTAGCTCAGGTTCACCGGCGCCCGCCTCCAGAGACGGAATTCCATCCAATGCTCACTATCGGCAGTTGGAGCGGGGACGTTGGCCACTCCCGCGAATCCGAACAAAAACCGATGGCAACCCGGTAGCGCATTGCCTTGAGCCTGTCATCCCGCCGAGCTGGATTCCGATTGATTGTGATGGAGCAGACCGTTGGGGGTGGGCCCCGCGGCGTCACCGGTGGACAAAGCGTTTGTCCCCGGCCGACTTGCTCAGTTCAGCGGTCCTACCCCGTTGGGCGGCATGATGTTAGCATTGGGACCAACGCCATGATCCTGACCTCGAGATGACGGCACCCATCAACGGCACCATCAGCTGTTCACGCTGCGGGAGCGAGGTCGCTTCCGGGGTGCATTTCTGCGCCATCTGCGGCAACGATGTATCGGGGGTCCAGGCTGCCCTGCCCACCCAGCAGATGGCCACGCCGACCGGGATGATGCGCGGCGCCGAAGCCATGCAGCAGGAGCTGATCGAACACCTGCGGCATGCCACGCTGGGTGAGTACGAGATCCTGGGGGAACTGGGCCGCGGCGGCATGGCCACCGTGTACCTGGCCCATGAAATCGCGCTCGACCGCAAGGTGGCCATCAAGGTCATGTCGCCCGCGCTGGTCCAGGGTGACGGGATGATCGAGCGGTTCAAGCGCGAGGCCCGGACGGCGGCTTCGCTCAGCCACCCCAACATCATTCCGGTCTATGCCGTCCGCGAAACCGATCGCCTGCTCTATTTCGTGATGAAGTTTGTCCAGGGCCGTCCGCTGGACTCGATCATCAAGGAAGTCGGGCCGCTCCCGATTCCGATGGTCAAGGCCATCATGGCCCAGGCCGGCAGCGCCTTCGGCTATGCCCATCGCCGCGGCATCGTGCACCGGGACATCAAGCCCGCCAACATCATGATCGACGACGAGGGCTGGGCCGTCGTCACCGACTTTGGTATTGCCAAGGTATCGGAGACCCAGGGGCTGACGATGACCGGCATGACGGTCGGCACCCCCACGTACATGAGTCCCGAACAGTGCATGGCGCAGGACGTGACCGGTGCGTCTGACCAGTATTCGCTGGGCGTGGTGGGCTACGAGATGATCACCGGGCGGCCGCCGTTCACTGGCGGGTCGATGATGACCATCATGTACGGTCACTTCAATGAAATTCCTCCCGCCATTCCGCCGCTGCGGCCCGACTGTCCCCAGGACCTGCAGACGTCGATCATGCGGATGCTGGAGAAGGACGCCACCAAGCGCTGGCCGTCAGTGGACGAGGCGGTCGTGGCGGTCGGGGCACAGTCCCTATCGCACGATGACCCGACCCGCACCCAGCTGGTATCGCTGGCCAAGGACGGGGCGGCCAAGACCCAGGCCCTGATCGGCAAGATGAGCGTGCCGCTCAGTCCGATTCCCGGCACCCGCTCCAAGCCCGGCGTGGCGGCTCAGACGGTCTCCAGCGCCAAGACCGCGATCGCGACGCCCAGTGTGCGGGGCCCTCGGCCACTGGCCGTTTCGGCGCCTGCAAAGAGCAGGGGCCAGGGGTTGCTGATCGGGGGCGCCGTCGCGCTGGCGGTTGCGGCGGGAGTGCTGGTCATGTTGAAGCCCTGGCAGAAGCCCGCTACGGCGCCGGTTCAGACCGTGATCCCGGTTGAGCCCGCGGGCACGACCCCAGTGGATGCAGGGACCCCCCCGACGGTCGACCAGGCTACCCCCGGATCGACTCCGACCACGAGTGCTGGCGCCCCCGCCGCGGCGTCTGATCCAGCGCTGACGGTGACCCCTCCTCCGGTCGCAACTGACGAGCCATCAGGCAGAAACAGCGAAAGTCCTCGGCAATTGGCCCGGGATCGGGCGCTCTATCTCGACATGCGCCGGACCATCGAATCGGCCCGCCGCCAGGCGCTTGATGCGGGCGCCACGGCAGCCGACCTGTCGGCCGGTGAGATCGAGCTGGCCAGCGCCGAAACCCTGGCCCGTGCCAGGCGGTTCAGCGATGCCATGGGCCCGCTCAACAACGCCTCCACAGCGTTCATCGCCGCAATGGGTGGCGCGCGCCAGCGGGCCCTTGCGGCGGCCGCGGCGGTTGCACTGCAGCAGCAACAGGCGGCGGTTCCGGCGCCGGTGACGCAGCCGCCGGCCGCCGCAGCGCAGCCGACGCCAGCGGCGGCCGAACCAGCGATCGATGACCGCGGTGCAATCAAGTATGTGGCCACCGAGTACTTCCGGGCTGTTGCCGCAGGCAAGCTTGACCGGATGAGGCAGCTGTTTCCGTCGATGCCCACCGACATGCAGTCAACCTACGCCGAGCTGTTCAAGTCCGGCAGCAGCATCGACACCTCGAACTGGGACCTGATCGCTACCGAGATCAACGGCAACAAGGCGTCGGTCCAGGTCAACGGCCAGACCGTGCTGCGGGACAAGAAGGGCAAGATCGTGAGCCTGTCTCTTAT
>JBEPVA010000097.1:0-13940 GCA_041691295.1 Gemmatimonadota bacterium | reverse complement strand
GTGTTTCAGGTCTTCGGCGAGGTAGACCGTGGCCATGCCGCCCGCGCCGAGTTCGCGCTCGATCGCGTAGCGGTCGGACAGGGCGGCTTTGAGGCGCTCGAGGGTGTCGGCCACTGATACCAGTTGTGTATGTGAGGGGACGCCAGAAGATGGGGCCGCGAGACTGGAGATGGAAGGAGGCGGGGTGTGGGGTGACAGGTGAGAGGTGAGAGGTGAGAGGTGAGAGGTCAGATGTGAGAGCGGCCAGCAGGGCAGGCCCGGTGAGGCGGCCGCCTCGGCCGCCAGCCGATCAAGGTCCGGCTCACCGCCAACGTCTCAGCGCCTCTGGCCCAGCTCGGCAACGTAGATATCGCTCTCCCGGTCTTCGACCGGAAAGAAAAATCGCTTGCCGTCTGTGGCGAAGAATGGTCGGTTGGACTGCCAGGCCGGGTCGTCGAACAGGACGAGCTGGCGTGGCTGCCCGCCACTTACGCTCTGGGACCAGAATGACGCGCGGCCCCTGCTGTCGTGGGCCTTGAAATAGAGCGTCCGGCCGTCGGGGCTCCACAGGACCTTCTCGGCGAACGGTCCGTCACGACCAGGAGCGAACCGGCAATGACTGTCGCCGCCGTCCGCGGCGATGAAGCAGGCCCTCGAATGGCACTCGGCGCCGCTGAAGGCAGCCGCGGTGCATTCACTGCTGAACACACCCGTGACATAACCGACCCACTTGTTGTCGGGTGACCAGTCCGGAAAGATGCCGAGCGAAACGAGTCCCTTGGGCGGCAGCCATGCGTGGCCTGGACCGCGATGCACGATCGAGGTCTCGTACGGAGGCGTCTGATCCCAGTAGAGGAGTGCCTGCCCGTCTGGCGACCAGATCGGAAAGCTCTCGTGCCCCGGGCCGGTGACCGCCGATTCGATCGGTCCGCCATCCAGTGGTTTGACCTCGATATCCCGGGTGCCATGCCGAAATGTATGATACGCGATGGACCTGCCGTCGGGTGAAAGGTCCGGCGCGAATTCATCGACGGAATCGCTGGTGAGCTGTTCCGGCTGCCCGCCCTGGATCGGCAGGCGATAGATGTCCGCGTTGCCCCTGAGGTCGGAGTCGTACAGCAGCCACTTGCCGTCGTGCGAGACCCTGGCCGATTCGATGACCTGGTGGCTGCTGGTCAATTGGGTCGCGGTCTTCGGAGTGGCGGCAAGGTGCCCATCGACCGGAATGGACCAGAGGTTGGCCTGGGCGGAGTAGACCGCGTACACCAGTTTGTGTCCATCGGCTGACAGGGAAATGGAGATCGGGCCGAGGCCGGCGGAAAGACGAGTCGGTGCGCCGTTGAGCTGACCCGAGGACGAGATCGAGAGCGAGTAGACGTCCCGGGGGCCATCCCGATTGGAGATGAAGAGGAGCTGCGCACCGTCGGGCGTCCAGATCGGGCTCTGACCGAACAGTTTCGCGTCGAGCAATCGAATCGCGGCTCCGCCCGCCGCCGGAAACAGCACCAGGGTACTGGGCGCGAGATTGCCAAATCCCTGGCCGGGAAAGACCGATTCGCCATTGTCGCTGACGCAGGCAATCCACCTTCCGGTCAGTGACCAGTCGCAGGAGTGCACGTCGAACACGCCGCTCCCGATCAACCTCGTAGCACCCCCGTTCACCGGCACGGCCATCAGCGAGTCACCACGGGTAAAGGCGATCTCGCTTCCCGACGGAGACCAGACCGCGCTGCGCACGCTGGCGATCGGGGACGGCGGTACGACCGCGCGGGCGGATCCACCCAGCGCCGGCGAGACCGAGACGCCGCCATGGGTGAGGAACAGCAGGCTGCTGCCGTCGGGCGACCACCGGGGATGCGTTTCCACCGAGGTACTGTCGTCGGACAGGGGAATGGTGCGGCCACCGCCGAGCGGGCGCAGGAAGACCCGCATCCGGCGGGTGTCACCCGCCGAATAGGCGATCAGTTTGCTGTCGGGGGAGATGGCAGGGAACACCTCGAGCCCGGGGTCGGCCGTGAACTGCTCGGAACGGCCGAGGATGAGCGGGGGCGGCGGCCGCGGGATCAGCCGGGTGAGTCCGAGTCCGAATGCGATCGCGGCCGCACCGATGGCCCACGGAATCCAGGCTGGGCGGCGGCCGACCGGCAAGGCAGCCGGAATCGGGCTCGGAACGGTCGCGCCGGCCGGCTCGGCACTCAGTGCCCGGGCAAACTCGCCGGCGCTGGCAAACCGGTCGGCTGCCGTCTTGGACAGCGCCTTCTGAACGGCCACATCGATGTTGGCTGGAAGTGAGTCGCGAACCACGCGGAGGCTTACCGGTCGCTCGGTCAGCAGCTTGGCGATCATGGCCTGGGCATTCGGACCCGTGACGGGCGGTTCTCCCGCCAGCATCTCGTACACCACCGCCGCCAGCGAGTAGATGTCGCTCTTGGGAGTGAGTTGGCGGTCGCCGGTGGCCTGCTCGGGACTCATGTACTGCGGGGTGCCCAGTGAGAGACCCGTCTCGGTCAGTCGATTGCCGCCGGCCTCCTTGACGGCGAGTGCGATGCCGAAATCGGCCAGCATTGCCTGACCGTCCTGCAGCAGGATGTTTTCCGGCTTGAGATCGCGGTGGATAATCCCCTTCTGGTGGGCGTGATCGAGCGCCCCGGCGACCTGCTTGGTGATCTCAATCGCTTCCCCGAGGCTCAACTGTTCGTCACGGTCGAGCTTCTGGCGCAGCGATTCGCCACTGATGAACGGGAGGACGTAATACAGGAGGCCGTTGGCCTCGCCCGAGTCGATCAGGGTGACGATGTGGGGATGGTCGAGCCCGGCGGTGATCCGGATTTCACTGAGGAAGCGCTCGCCGCCCAGGACCACGCCGAGTTCGGGGCGGAGGAGCTTGATGGCGACTTTACGGTGGTGGCGAATGTCTTCGGCCAGGAAGACCGTGGCCATACCGCCGGCACCGAGTTGGCGCTCGATGGTGTAGCGATCGGAGAGTGCGGTGGTGAGGAGCTGGAGACTGTCGGGCAATTGGACCGGGAGTGACGGGAAGATGGAAGATACGAGATGGGAGAGGGGACGGTAGGACAGGCCTCCGTGGCTGTCGATGGTGATAGGGTCGGTAGGACAGGCCTCCGTGCCTGCCCGCACCGATGCCGGCCCCCGCCAATCCTCGGCTCAAAGCCGAGGCTCGGCACCGGGAGCTAAAGCGCCCTGATCCCATGTTGGAAAACAGTGCGAATCCGAAGCTGAGTGTCGTGGGGCGACCGTCCTTGGCCGAGGTTCCCTCTCCGCCGACCCCTCTCCCCCAGGAGGGGCGTGGAGTCGTTCCGATTGGTGCCGACGGAAAGTCAATCCGAAGGAGCAAGGGGCGTTAGCCCGAGTTGGAATGCCAATCTCGAACCAACGCCCCGGTTACCGCTCTGGCTGTTGCGGTGCCTGCCTAGAACGCGTACGCAATCCCGAACGACACCACCGGATACACCTTGGCATACTTCTGGACATCGGCCTGGGTCTTGTCCTGCTGTGCCTTGAGGTCGGCGGCGAGCAGGGGGTCGGCGGCGGCGCCGGTGGCGTTCAACGCCACCGTGGCCTTGCCGATCACGGCGCCGAGGTCGAACAGGAACTTGAGGGCGCCATGATTGCGGGCCGGGGTACCGAACCCGATGCCGAGGTAGGGGCCGACGCCTGGAAACTTGGCCTCGGCGTTGAGGGTGCCGACTTCAGCCGCGGTGTAGGTGTGGTTGTTGATGGTATAGGTGTCCGATCCGGTTGGCTGGCCGATGGCCGTGACCTTGGCCGGATCGGTCATGATGCCACCGGTGATGTGAAAGCTGCCTCGGCTGCTGGGGAAGAGATCGACCAGCGCTGACACAGCCTGAAGCTTGGCGGTGGCGTTGTAGCTGATGTTGGATTGAGCCTTGGTCGTCGTTGTCTTGAAGTAGTTGGCGCCGACCCGGACACCCAGGTGGCTGATCAGCAGCTTGCTGAGTTCGAGCCCGAATCCGAGGGTGCCGAACCGGAAGGCCACACTGGCATCGGCGTGCCCGCTGCCCTTCGACATCGTATTTCCCTGGGCGTTGGCGGAGCTGGGCAGGGTGAGCAGGGCGGCAATAGCCCCAAGGGCGTATCGAGTTGACCGGTGCATCGGGTGTCTCCGTGGCTGTGAGAGGGGTTACTGATCTGTATGCACAAACGAGGCCGCGACTGTTGGTCGCAGGTCCCGAAAGTGGGGCGAAAGGACGATTTCGAGCCCCGGGAGGGGCAGAGAACAGCGAACGGCGAATGGCGCCAGGCGAACCGGCGATAGGCGATCAGGATCGGCTGGATCCCGAAATCGCGAGCCGAGTGCACTGGCTCGCGGCCGGCGGGAGGATCCGATCATCAGGGCTCGGGGACTGGACCCTCTCCCCTCTTTGCTCTCCCATCCGCCGCAGTTCCGCCTCTCGCTGGCGCCCATAGCCGAGCACCGGTAGCTTCCCCGCCTGTACCCCTTCCCGCTCTCCAGAGCCGCTGATTCCCTTGGATCTTCGCGCCCAACTGCAGACCCATCTCGGCACCGCCCTTGTCATCGAGCGAGAGCTCGGTGGCGGCGGCATGTCCCGGGTCTTCGTGGCCAACGAAGTGCGGCTGTCCCGCAAGGTCGTGGTGAAGGTCCTCAACCCCATCCTGGTCCAGGGGCTCAACGCCGAACGGTTCGAGCGCGAGATCCTGCTGGTGGCCTCGCTGCAGCAGGCCAACATCGTCCCGGTTCTGGCCACGGGCGAGGTTGACGGCATCCCGTACTACACGATGCCCTATGTCGAGGGCGAATCACTCCGCGCCCGTCTCATCGGCACCGGACTGGGGATCGGCGACACGATCGCGATCCTGCGCGACGTCGCCCGCGCCCTGGGCTATGCCCATGGTCACGGCGTGGTCCACCGTGACATCAAGCCCGATAACGTGCTGCTCTCGGGCGGCACCGCCGTGGTCACCGATTTCGGCATCGCCAAGGCGGTGGCTGACAGCAAGTCCGCCCACGCGCCTGCCGGCTCAGGGCTGACCCAGACCGGCACCTCGATCGGCACGCCGCTGTACATGGCACCGGAGCAGGTGGCCGGTGATCCCTCGGTGGACCAGCGCGCCGATCTCTACTCGCTCGGCTGCATGGCGTTCGAGCTGCTGACGGGCAAGTCGCCATTCGCCGACCGCACACCGCAGCGGGTGCTGGCCGCACACCTGAGCGAAATGCCGCCCCCGGTTACTACGCTCCGTCCCGATTGTCCCGCCGCGCTGTCGGACCTGGTGGCTCGGCTGATGGAAAAGGATCCCGCCAACCGGCCCCAGTCCGCGGCCGAAGTCCTGAGCACGCTCGACACGGTGGTGACCAGCAGCGCTCCCACGCTGGCGCAGACTCCGCCGGGGATGTTCCAGCGGGCGCTGATCTTCTATCTGATTGCCACGGCGGTGGTGGCGCTCGTGGCCAAGGCCGCGGTTGTCGCGATCGGCCTTCCCGACTGGGTCTTCCCCGGCGCGATGATCGTCATGCTGCTGGGCCTGCCCGCGCTGCTGGTGACCGGGTATGTGCAGCGGGTCCGTCGCCACGTCTACACCGCCACGCCAACGATGACACCCGGTGGGACCATCTCGCCGAAGGTGCCCACAGGCACCATGGCCACGATGGCGCTCAAGGCCAGTCCGCACGTGACCTTCCGGCGGACCGCCCGGGCCGGCGCCATTGCCATGACGGGATTCGTGCTGCTGATCGCGGGCTTCATGACGCTCCGGGCCCTCGGCATCGGTGCGGCCGGGTCGCTGTTTGCCTCGGGCAAGCTCTCGGCCGACGATCGGATCGTGCTGGCCGAGTTTACGGTGTCGAAGGAGGATTCGGCGCTGGCGCCGATCCTGATGGAGGCGGTGCGGGCGGCGGTCTCCCAGTCGAAATCGATCAAGCTCCTGGCTGCCACCGAGGTTGCCGGGACGCTGGAGCAGATGCAGCGCAACCGGGATACGCCGCTCGACCTGACGCTGGCGCGGGAGGTTGCAGCGCGAACCGGCGCCAAGGGAGTGCTGACCGGCCACGTGGCGCGGATCGGCAACGGCTTTGCGGTCAGTCTCGAACTGATGAGCACCGATGCGGGTGCTCCGCTGGCCTCCTTCCAGGCCTCGGCGGATGGACCGAGTGAATTGCTGACTGTGGTGGATGGATTGAGCCGCAAGCTCCGCGGCAAGATCGGCGAATCGCTGAAGGCGGTGCAGCGGTCGGTCCCGCTGGAGCAGGCCACCACCTCGTCGCTCGAGGCGCTGCGCAAGTACAGCGAGGCGGTCAAGGCCAACGACATCGACCAGGATTACGACCGGGCTGTGAAGGCGGCGCGGGAAGCGGTGGCGCTGGACAGCAACTTTTCGCTGGCCTGGCGCAAGCTGTTCATCGCGCTGCTCAATTCGAACGGCGCGATGGCGGCCCGTGACACCGCGCTGGAAAAGGCGTTCCTGTCCGCCGGCCGGCTGCCGGAGCGCGAAAAGGACCAGGTGGTCGGGACCTACTACGCGTTCTCGCGAACCGCAGCGGACCGGGGCAAGGCGCTGGCCGCGTATCAGGCGCTGTTCGCCCTCGATTCCGGCAACACGGTCGCGGCCAACCAGTTGCAGCAGGTGTTTACCGCACGGCGGCAGTATGACAGCGCTCAGCGGTATGCCTACAAGCAGTTCCGGTTGCAGCCCACGGTCGGGATTGCCGCCGGTCTGGCTGGGCTCCTGGTCGAGAGCGGGCAGACGAGTGAGGCGGCGGCGCTGCTCGATTCCGTGAAGCGAACGGCGACCATCACCCCCGCCAATTACACCTTCACCTTTGCCCGGGCCGAGTTGTACCGGGCCCTGGGGCAGCGCGATTCGGCCAACCGGATCGTGGCGCCGTTGACGGAGTCTCCGATCGTATCGGCGCGGGCCACGGCATTGTGGGATCAGGAGCAGCAGGCGCTGCTCGACGGCCGGCTGAACCGTGCCATGGCACTCGACAGCGGACGATCGGCGCTGCTGATCTCGCGAGGCGTGCTGACCCAGTTCGACGGGATGATTCCGGCCGCCGCGGACATCACCTGGCTCAACCAGAGCGGGAATGGCGTCAAGCGGCTGGATGCGATCGTGGGCGGAAAGCAATGGGCCGCGGCCGACCCCAAGGATCGTCCTTACGATTTCATCACTCAACAGTACGCCTTTGCCGGCCAACCGGCCAAGGCACGGGCACTCTGGGCCCACTGGGCGGCCGAGGATCCCGGCGCGCACGCACCGGCGGCTCGGAGCCTCGACAATGCCAGTCGGGGAGAGATTGCGCTGGCCGAGGGCAAGTACGACGAAGCGGTGCGGCTGTTCCGGGCCTCGATGGTTGGGGAGGACGGCGCGCCCACTGGGTGCGAAAACTGCGTCTACGCCGCGCTGGCCCGAACCTTCGATCGGGCCGGCCAGAAGGATTCGACCATCGCCTATCTGGAGCGCTATCTGGCTGTTCCCGAGGCGCGGCGCGGTGAGGAATTCGTCTGGCGGGGATACGTCGAGCGGCGGCTGGGAGAGTTACACGACGAACGGAATGATCGCGACAAGGCGATCGCCCACTACGCCGCCTTTGTCAATCAGTGGAGGAATGCCGATCCCGAACTGCAGCCGAGGGTAGCCAAGGCCAAGGCGCGGCTCGGAGAATTGGTCGCCAAGGAGAAATAGCCCGGAGCGCGGCAACCGGTGATCGACTCTCGTGCTTGCGGACCGGTTGGGCCGGTCCTAGCTTGCCGGAGCAGGATATCTTGGGCCTCGGGGCCACCTTGTCGGACGAGCAGTCGGCACGTCAGTCGAAGGCGCGAACGGGATCACACATCGTGATCCCTCGCGCCTTTTGTTGTTTCACCATTGGCGGCTTGGGTGCAGCACGATGCGAATTCTGGTAGTGGATATTGGCGGCACCCATGTGAAGCTGATGGTCACAGGCCGTCGAGGCCGGGTGAAATTCGAGTCGGGCCCGTCCATGACCCCAACGCAGATGATGCGGCTGCTGCGGACCGTGACTGGTGACTGGGACTACGACACGGTTTCGATCGGGTACCCGGGCGTGGCCCGCCACGACACCCCCCAGCGCGAACCGCATAACCTGGGCAGGGGGTGGGTCGGATTCGATTTTGCCAGGGCGTTCGGGAGGCCGCTCCGGCTGATCAACGATGCCGCGATGCAGGCGCTGGGCGGCTACGCCGGCGGCCGCATGCTCTTCCTCGGGATGGGCACCGGGCTCGGTGCGGCCCTGGTCGTCGACGGGATGCTGGCCCCACTCGAGCTGGGCCATCTGCCGCGGACGACGAAGCACGACTACGAGCATTTCGTCGGGGAAGCGGCCCGCCGCCGACTGGGCGACCACAAGTGGCGGCGCGAGGTTCGTGAAGTGATGATCACGTTTCGCGAGGCGTTTCTGCCCGATTACATCATGCTCGGCGGCGGCAATGCCATCCGGCTCAAACGGCTGCCACCCGGCACCCGCCGCTCGGGCAAGAACGATGCATTTCTAGGTGGCAGCCGCCTCTGGCAGACCCCGCGCTCCACAGGGATCGAGACCGACATCGTGCAGCTCAGGCCTCGGAGCCGGCGCCGCTCCCGGGCCGGAGGATCGGCCGGATGACCGCACCGCGCCAAATCGTCTTCCTGCTGGACTGTGACAACACCCTGCTGGACAACGACCATGTCCAGCAGGACTTGCGCGACCACCTGGCGGCGGAATTCGGCACGGTGAATCGTGATCGGTACTGGGCGCTGCTCGAGCAGTTGCGCGGCGAACTGGGCTACACCGATTACCTCGGCGCCCTGCAGCGCTACCGGGAGCACGGCCTGAGCGATCCCCGGGTCCTGCTGATGTCGACGTACCTGGTCGACTATCCGTTTGCCGATCGACTGTATCCCGGTGCCCTCGACGTGATCCGCCACCTCGGGCAATTCGGCCAGACCGTGATTCTCTCCGATGGCGACGTCGTCTTTCAACCCCGCAAGATCCAGCGCTCGGGACTCTGGGCCGCGGTCGAGGGGCGGGTGATGGTCCTCATCCACAAGGAGCAGGCGCTCCAGTCGGTGGCCGAGTGCTATCCGGCGGAACACTACGTGATGGTGGATGACAAGACGCGGATCCTCGCCGCCATGAAACAGAGCTGGGGCCCGCGGCTGACCACCATTTTCGCGCGGCAGGGCCATTACGCACTCGATCCTGAGCAGCTCCAGTATCGCCCCGGGCCCGACCGGACGGTCGAGCGGATCGGCGACCTGATGGCTTTCACGCCGGCTGACCTGACGGCGGCCGGTGGGGCCCCTGGCGGCCCTGAGGAGGCAGCATGAACGCGACGCGGCACCTGCATGAGATGGGTCAGAGTCTCTGGCTTGATAACATCACTCGGGAAATGCTGGCGGATGGCACCCTGGGGCGCTACATCCGCGACTACTCCATCACTGGACTGACCTCCAACCCGACCATCTTCGACCATGCCATCAAAGGCGGCGAAAGCTACGACGCGGCTATCCGCCAGAAGTCCTCGGAAGGGGAGTCTGGTGAGGCGCTCTTCGTCGACCTGGCGCTCGAAGACCTGGTCCGGGCCGCTGATCTCTTCCGCCCGATTCACGATGCCAGCGGCGGAATGGATGGCTGGGTGTCGATGGAAGTATCCCCGCTGCTGGCCGGAGACACCGCGGGGAGTTTCAAGGCCGCCTCCCGCCTCCACCAGCAGGCCGGCCGCACCAACCTGTTCATCAAACTTCCCGGCACGGCCGCCGGGGTCGGTGCCATCGAGGCTTCGATCTTTGCCGGCGTGCCGATCAACGTGACCCTGCTCTTTTCCGCCGAGCAGTATCTGGCGGTGGCGGACGCGTATGAGCGGGCAATCGAACGGCGGCTCGAGGCTGGACTCAGTCCGGATGTGGTCTCGGTGGCCTCGCTGTTCGTGAGCCGCTGGGATGTGGCCGTCAAGGACAAGGTCGCGCCGGAGCTCAGGAATCGTCTCGGTATCGCGGTGGCGCGGCGAACCTACCGGCTGCACCGGGAGCAGCTTGAGTCGCCCCGCTGGCGGGTGCTGGCCGCGGCCGGTGCCCGGGTGCAGCGGCTGCTCTGGGCCAGCACCGGTGCCAAGGACCCTGACGCGGCTCACACGCTGTATCTCGATGCGCTCGCCGCGCCGGAGACGATCATCACGATTCCAGACCAGACGCTGATCGCGTTCGGCGAACACGGTCGGGCGCCCGCTCCGATGCCGGTTGACGGTGGCGATGCCGAGCAGACGATCGCCGGCTTTGGCACCGCGGGGATCGACGTGACCGCTCTGGCGGATCAGCTCCAGCGCGAAGGGGTCGCGTCGTTCACCAAGTCATGGCAGGACCTGCTGGACCAGATTGCCTCAAAGAGCAGGGTGCTCGGGAGGATGGTGGGATGACCTCTATCGGCGGGATCGACGAACTCTGCATCAACACCATCCGGGTTCTCAGTATTGATGCAGTGGAGCTGGCGGAGTCCGGTCACCCGGGGATGCCGATGGGCGCCGCCCCAATGGGCTACGTTCTCTGGACCCGCCATCTCCGACACGACCCGGCCGATCCTGCCTGGCCGGACCGCGATCGATTCGTACTCTCCGCGGGGCACGGCAGCATGCTGCTCTACAGCCTGCTGCACCTCACCGGCTACGACTTGTCGCTCGAGGATCTCAAGCGGTTCCGCCGCTGGGGCAGCCGCACCCCGGGCCACCCGGAGCGGGGCAGTAGCGCTGGCATCGAGGTGACCACCGGGCCGCTGGGCCAGGGCTTCGGCAACGCGGTCGGATTGGCCATGGCCGAGCGTCACCTGGCGGCGACATTCAACCGGCCCGGACAATCGATCGTCGATCACTGGACCTATGTCATTGCCAGCGACGGCGACCTGATGGAAGGTGTGGCGTCGGAAGCCGCCTCGCTGGCCGGCGACCTCTGCCTCGGCCGCCTGATCGTGCTGTATGATGCCAACCGCATCACCCTGTCAGCCACCACCAACATCACCTTCCGGGAAGATGTCGGAGCCCGGTTTTCCGCCTACGGCTGGCAGGTCCAGGAAATTGATGGTCAGGACGTCACCGCGGTCGACGCCGCACTGACGGCGGCCAAGGCGGACACGCAACGACCTTCACTGATCATCGCCCGAACTCACATCGGCTGGGGCAGCCCTCACAAGCAGGACACCTTCCACGCCCACGGCGAACCGCTCGGCGCCGAGGAATCACGGTTGACCAAGCAGGGTTACGGGTGGCCGCCGGACTCGAGTTTCCTGGTGCCAGCCGACGCTCTGCGAGAATTCGCCAAGGTCGGAGAGCGGGGAGCCGGGCTGCGCCAGCAGTGGCTGAAGACGATGGCAGGGTATCGTGAATCGGATGGTGCGCTGGCCGACCGATTCAACGCGGCCATGGCGGGCGATCTGCCCGAAGGCTGGGACAAGAGTCTCCCGACCTATCCAGCCGGCAGCGAGCCAGTGGCCACCCGGGATGCCGGAGGCCAGGCGATGCAGGCGATCGCCAAGACGGTTCCCGGCCTGATCGGGGGATCAGCCGATCTTGATCCTTCCACCAAGACCATGCTCAAGGGCCTGGGCGACTTCCAGTCGCCGGTGGTTCCGGTGGCGGGACAGGATCCGCCGACCCAGGGCGCCGCCGGCGGCATCTGGGGATATGGCGGTCGCAATATTCATTTCGGCATCCGTGAGCATGCCATGACCGCGATCCTCACCGGGATGGCGCATCACGGCGGCCTAGTACCGTTCGGCGCGACGTTTCTTACGTTTTCCGACTATATGCGGCCAAGCATCCGTCTGGCCGCGTTGAGCAAGGCGCACGTCATCTACGTCTGGACTCATGATAGCATCGCACTCGGCGAAGACGGACCGACTCACCAGCCGATCGAGCATCTGGCCAGCCTGCGGGCCATTCCGAACCTGCTGCTGATCCGTCCGGCCGATGCTCATGAAACCGTCGAGGCGTGGCGGATCGCGATGGGGCACCGCGGTGGGCCGGTCGGCCTGGTGCTGACTCGCCAGAAGATTCCGGTGCTCGACCGCTCGATCCTGGCGCCGGCCAGCGGCACCGCACGAGGGGGCTACGTGCTGCTCGACTCCGGTCCGGGAACCAGCCTCCAGCTGATTCTGATTGCTACCGGCTCCGAGGTCTCCCTGGCCATCGGAGCCCAGCGCCAGCTTGCCGGTGAGGGAATTCGGACTCGGGTAGTTTCGCTGCCGTCGTGGGAGCTGTTCGAGGCCCAGACGGCGGATTATCGGGAATCGGTGCTGCCGGCTGAGGTATCCGCCCGGGTGAGCATCGAGGCGGCATCGCCATTCGGGTGGGAGCGCTACGTGGGTCCGGGCGGCGCCATCGTGGGAGTGGATCACTTCGGCGCCTCGGCGCCGGGACCGGAGGTCATGACCGAGTTCGGCTTCACGGTCGAGCATCTGATCTCGACTGCACGCGCGGTGCTCGCTCGTCAGGCACGTTGAGGCAGGACATATCACCAGGGAGGCCGGGATGCAGGTGGGGATGATCGGACTGGGACGGATGGGTGGCAACATGGTGCGCCGGCTGATGGCGGGCGGACACGCCTGCGTCGTGCACGACCCCATTCCGGCCGCGGTGCAGGCAGTGGCGGCGCAGGGCGCGGCGCCGGCCAAATCTCTCGAGGACCTGGTGCGGCAGCTGACACCGCCCCGCACTGTCTGGCTGATGGTGCCCGCGGGAGTGGTGGATGCGACGCTCGACGCGCTGGCGCCGACGCTGGCATCGGGCGATGTGGTCGTGGATGGCGGCAATTCGTACTATCGCGACGACATGGCGCGGGCCGATCGGATGGCCAAGCGCGGGGTACACTACGTTGACTGCGGGACCAGCGGCGGGGTGTTCGGGCTGGAGCGGGGCTACTGTCTCATGATGGGAGGTGAAGCCGAGGTGGTGAAGCGCCTCGAGCCGATCTTTGCCACGCTGGCGCCGGCCGTGGAAAATGCCACCGGCAATGGGACCGCCCCACGCGGCTACCTCCATTGTGGTCCCAGTGGCGCGGGCCACTTCGTCAAGATGGTGCACAACGGCATCGAATACGGCATCATGGCGGCCTATGCCGAAGGACTCAACATTCTGCATCACGCGAATATCGGCAGCCAGGAACAGGCAGTCGACGCCGAGACTGCGCCGCTGAGTCACCCTGAGTACTACCGATTTGATCTGGATCTGCCCGCGATTGCCGAGGTATGGCGACATGGCAGCGTCATCAGCTCATGGCTGCTCGACCTCACGGCCCAGGCGCTGAAGGACGATCCCGCCCTCGAGCAGTACTCCGGCAAGGTCTCGGATTCCGGGGAAGGCCGCTGGACTCTGATGGCCGCCATCGATGAAGGAGTACCGGTACCGGTGCTGGCCACCGCGCTGTTCGAGCGGTTCCAGTCCCGGGGCAACGCGACCTATGCCAGCAAGGTCCTCTCCGCCATGCGCAAGCAGTTTGGCGGTCATGACGAAAAGCGATAAGGCGGAGACGAGGATGCCCACCGGGAAGAAAAGCCTGAAGCGGTCCGACGCCCTGGTCATCTTCGGCGCCACCGGCGATCTGGCCTACAAGATGATTTTTCCGGCGCTCTACGCGCTGGCCCGGCGGGGCGCGCTGAGTGTGCCGGTGTTCGGCGTCTCCCGCTCAGGCTGGACCGTGGCGCAATTGCGGGCGCGGGCGGCCGAGAGCATTCGACGAGTGGTCACGCGTCCCGATGGCAAGATTCTTCGCGGCCTGCTTGCCCGACTCCACTACATCGATGGCGACTACAATGATCCCGCCACCTTTGCCGCGCTCAAGACCGCGCTGGGACCGGCCCGGCGGCCGGCCCACTACCTCGCGATCCCGCCCTCACTCTTTGCCACGGTCATCTCGGCCCTCGGCGCTGCCGGCCTCGACCGCAACGCGCGGGTCATCGTGGAAAAGCCGTTCGG
>JBEPVA010000096.1:0-13945 GCA_041691295.1 Gemmatimonadota bacterium | reverse complement strand
ATAAGAGACAGGGCCAACGGCCTGCTGTACTACGTCATGCCGTACGTGGTCGGCGAATCGCTCCGCGACCGGCTCAATCGCGAATCGCAACTGCCGGTCGACGACGCCATCCAGATCGCCCTCGAAGTGGCTGATGCACTGGGGCACGCCCACATGATGGGCGTGGTCCATCGCGACATCAAGCCGGAGAATATCCTGCTCTCCGGTGGACATGCCCTGGTCGCCGATTTCGGGATAGCCCGGGCGGCCAGCGCGGCCGGCGCTGAAAAGCTGACCCAGACCGGCGTGGCCATCGGTACCCCGCTGTACATGAGCCCCGAGCAGTCAGTGGGCGACGTGGTCGGACCCACGGCGGACATCTACAGCCTGGGCTGCGTCCTCTATGAGATGCTGGCCGGCTCGCCGCCCTTCACCGGTCCCAATGCCCGCGCCATCATGGCCCGCCACGCCATGACTCCAGTGCCCGGACTCCAGGACGTCCGGGAGACAGTGCCCGACGAAGTCGAGGACGCGGTCATGGCCGCGCTCAACAAGGTTCCCGCCGACCGCCCCCAGACCGCCGCCCAGTTCTGCGCTATCCTCGGCACCCCGCTCGGCACCACCTCGACCCGGCGCACCGGAGTGCGGCTGAGCAGTACCCGGCACCCCACTGCCCGCCGGACCACCCGGCAGATGACGGCCTATGATCCGGAACCCGAACCACTGGCGCCGAGCCGGCGCTGGATCTGGATCGGCGGCGCCGCGGTCCTCCTGGTACTGGCGGGCCTGGGCTTCTGGAAATTCAGGGCTGGCCGGGCGGCCGGAGGTGGCCCCAATCCCCATGACATTGCGGTGCTCTATTTCACCGACAAGAGTCCCAATCACGACTTGGGGTACCTGGCCGACGGTCTGACCGAGGGACTGATCGGGGCGCTCTCCGGCGTGCGAGGGCTTTCAGTGGTGTCAAAGGGCGGTTCCGCCCAGTACCGCGGCCACCCGGCTTCGGTGGACAGCATCGCGAGGGCACTGCAGGTCGGCACGGTGATCACCGGCAGCATCGAACCGGATGCCGAACGGCTTCGGGTCACCGTCCGGCTGTTCGATGCCGGAGGCACCGAATGGCAGGCGGCCACCTTTGAGCAGCCGGGAGGGAACAGCCTGGCCATGGCGGACTCGGTGGCCCAGGAAGCGGCTCAATTGATCCGGACCCGGCTCAAGCAGGCGGTCCGGATCCAGGAACAGCGGGCCGCCACCAGCAGCCCCGACGCGTGGGCCCTGCTGCAGCGCGCCGAGCTGGCCAGGAAGCAGGGCGATTCGATGTACACTGCCGGTCAGGTGGCGAGATTCGATCGTTACTACACCGCCAGCGACACGCTCGCGGCCGCGGCGGAGCGGCTCGATCCCGCTTGGATCGACCCAGTCGTGCTCCGGGGCATCCTGAGTTACTGGCGGGCGCGCCGGGCACTCGATGACGCCGGACTGGCCGGGCGGATGGTGGACTCGGGGATGGTGCATGCCGAACGGGCACTGGCCCTGAACGAGAACGATCCCGATGCGCTCGAGCTCCGCGGCAACCTTCGCTACTGGCGCTGGCTGTTCCCGCTCGAGCCCGATTCGGTCAAGGCCAAGCAGCTGCTGCACGATGCCCAAGCTGATCTCGAGCGGGCCACCAAGCTCAATGGAAACCAGGCCGGCGCCTACGCCACCCTCTCCCACCTGTACAACCAGCTCAGCGACAAGACCTCCGTCGATGTCAGCCTGGCCGCCCGCCAGGCCCTTGAGGCCGACGCGTACCTGAGCAACGCCGACGTGATCCTGAATCGGCTGTTCCTGTCGGAATACGACCTGGGCAACTACTCGCAGGCCCAGAACTGGTGCCGCCAGGGCCACCAGCGATTTCCGGCCAACCCGAGTTTCGTCGAATGCGAACTCTGGCTGATGACCATGAAGCAGCGCGAGCCCGATCCCACCCTTGCCCGCAGCCTGGCCGATTCACTGCTGCGGATGAGCCCGGAGGGAGACACCGCCTTTGCGGGGCCCCAGGCCCGGGTGCTCACGGCGGTGGTCCTGGCCCGGGCGGGCAAGCGCGATAGCGCCCGCCGCATTCTGAGCCGCAACCGGGACAATTCGGACTTCGATCCCCAGTACGATCTGTCCTACATCTCGACCTTTGCCTGGCTCATGGCCGGTGACACCACCGAGGCCTTCAACAACCTGAGGGCCTACCTCGTCGCCAATCCGGCGCGGCGGCACACTTTTGCCGACGATCCGGGCTGGTGGCTCCGTGGCATCCAGAACGACCCCCGATTCAAGCAGCTGGTCGGCGCCGACCGATGACGAGGCGGAGGAGCCACACCGGCTGTCGCGAGAGGTCCCGGCTGCTCGATTCCGGTTCGGCTGACCTACCCTGGGCCTGGGCCTGATCCCCCGATACCCCAATGGCTTAGCCACCAGCTGAGCTGGAGCCGGATCGTGGTGCGCCAATTGCGCGAACCCGGCCAGATCAGCACATTTGCGTACCGATCCCTGACCACATTCGATTCCTCTCCAGCCCGAACCCCGGGCCGGGCTCCATTCTTCCTGGAAACACCACGATGAACCGCAGACTGTCGCTCGTCGTCGTTGCCGCTATTGCCTTCGCGGCCTGCTCCGATCCGTCCGGGCCCACCCCAAGCGCACCGGCCGACAAGCCCGATGCCGCCATCTTTGCCACTCCGGGCTGCCCGACCGATGTCACGATCATCAAGCAGATCGCGGCGCTGTATCCCAACGGACAGGGCCTCGAGGCAATTGCGGAGATCAAGTTCCTCGCCATCCGGCTGGCCATCACACTCAAGAAGCCGGCTACGGCCCAGACGCTTGCCTACAGCCTCACCGACTGGACCCTGCAGCTCTACAACCAGGGCAAGCTGGTCGGCGGCAGGTCGACGGCCAACGGGGTCCGGGTGTCGGCACTGATCAGCGCAGTGTACTGCGTGGCGGGATTGCCCGATCCGGCCATTCCTCCGGCTGCCCTCAGCAACGACGGTGCTGCCGCTGTGATCCTGCCGACGTCGCCAACCACCACCATCGTCACCCCGACACTGACGGCCGGCATCATCGTCGCGGGTGGCTCGGTGACGGTACCGACGATCATTACCGTGACCCGGCTGCCGGATGACCGGCGGCTGCTCACCCCGCTCGACCAGTACCCGCTGTACTACCAGTTCACCGCCACGCCGGCGCTGACATTCGGGTCGAATGCGGTGGTCGGTGTCTGCATCGCCAGCAGCCTGAATCCGCCGGATGTCAGTCGCTTGCGGGTGGCTCACAACGTTCCCGATCCGAACCCGACCACGATCGAGATCCTGCCGCTGGCCCCGGCGCCGTTCCTCAACTGCACCAATGCGTCGCTGGCCCTTGGACCCAACCCCAGCCTGCGGGAGTTTGCGGCGTGGGGGCTGTCGGTGGTGGGCAATCAGCTGGCCAAGCTCGTCACCCCCGAGCCGCTCTACGCCACATTCGGCGCCACCGGCCTGGGTGGCACTACTCGGAAGCTGAGCCCGTTCGGCGTGGTCGATACCCTGCTGATGCTCGACGCGGTTTCTTCCACGACGCTCACCGGGACGGCAGGTTCGTCAGTGGCCTCATCCGACCTCCCGTCGGTCCGGCTCCACACCCCGACCAATGTGCCGGTCGCCAACTACCCGGTGACCTTCAAGGTCCCGGGTGGCAGCCAGGGCACGATCAGCGGCGCCTCCGCAATCACCAACGCCAACGGCCTTGCCACGGTGGGCGGCTGGACCCTGGGCACGGCCCTGATGTCGGACTCGGTCTTTGCCTCAGCGGCGGCGCCGCACCTGAACAGCGGCGTTCAGCCCTCCGCGGTGCTGTTTCAAGACAATGTGGTCTCGGCCACCGTGCTGAGCTATCAGGCGCCAGGCTATCGCTACCTCACCATCGGCAATGACGCGGCCCCCTCGAGCTGGGAAACCAGCAGCTACAGCGATGATTCGTGGTCGCAGGGCTCAGCCGCATTCGGATCCGGTCCGGGTTCACCCAACAACTGCAGCCTGGACCCGACAGTGCAGTCACTGTGGCCTGCCGCGTCGGTCGCGCCGATTTCAGACCTCCTGGTCCGGCGATCCGTCGTGATCCCGAACGGCTTCACCGGCTCGTTGCAGATCAGCGTGGCGATCGACAATGACATCCAGATCTTCGTCAACGGACACGACATCACCGCCTTGGGCGGGCAGCCATTGCCCGCCGCCGGCTTCTACTCCCACGAAGGGTGCGCCGCACTCGGCAGCGTCGTGTTCACCGCTCCGGCCTCACTCCTCGTGGCGGGCCAGCCGAACCTGATCGCAGTCCACGCCAGTGACCGGGGCGGCACCAGCTACTTCGACATGGCCGCCACGCTGGCTCCGTAGGTGTCATCACGAGGGAGCGTAGCGACCGAGGGATCTGCTGGGTAGAACCGGTAAAAAGGGGTCTTGAAGCAGAGTTGGCGCTCTCGGGCTAGGCGCGGGGAATGCGTCACCATGTCTATTCTGTCTATATCCTTGCCAGCCTGTCCCGCCGGATCTATGTGGGGGTCACCGGCGACCTTCACAAACGGTTGGCCGAGCACCGAGCTGGAATCAAATCTGGTTTTGCTTCACGATATCGGATGACCAGGCTGGTATACTGGGAGGCAACACTCAATGTCCGGAGCGCTATCGAGAGGGAAACGCAGGTCAAGGGTTGGGAGAGAGAAAAGAGAGTCCGATTGATTGAGGAGAAGAATCCTGCCTGGAATGATCGTTCGGTGGACTGGCTCTCGACGTACCGGTAGTAGATCCCTCGGGCACTCCGTGCCCTCGTGATGACACCACAAACAAACAACCCCGCCACTCGGCGGGGTTGTCTGTTTCAGGGCCTCGATACGCTCACGACCGATCGGAGGGCGGCGGCGGCGGCGTGGGCTGCCCCGGTCGCTGCCGGATGAACACCTTCGGCTGGCCGGGCATATCCTCATCGGAATCGCCCCCGTCCATCCGCCACATCACGTTATTCCGCTCCTTGGGCGCCGTCCAGGTCACGGTCAGCCGCTTCTGCTTCCGCATGACTTCGGCCTTGATCGATTCGCCGGCGTCATACGAATCGAGAATCCGCTGGGCGTGGTCGGCCGACTTGGGCTTCCGGCCGTCGAGCGACAGGATCACATCGCCGGCCTTGAGCGGCACCGTCGAATCGCGCGGGGACGAGACCACCAGTACACCATCCCTGGACCCGAAGTACTCCCCCAGATCGGGGTTCAGGTCGATCAGGTCGAGGTTGCTGCTTCCCATGTGCCGCAGCCAGCCGGCAGCAGGACCACTCATGCCACGCAGGGACATGGTCCGGGGAACCTCTCCCATGGCGGGCATCCGGAAGTTGAACGAGCCGGTTTCCGGGCTTTCGACCTTCCAGCGCTGGCCGAGGGTGGCGCCGTCGAGAGCCCTGGCCACGATCGTCGCGGTCCTGGTCTCGGCCCCTCGGCGGTACTCGACCTTGACGGTGTCACCGTCGTCGAGCTTGCGGGCCAGGTCGATGAGCTTGCCACCGGGGCCCGAGGCCTCGTCGTCGTCCGACTTGATGCCGCCCAGTGCGGTGCCATTGAATCTGGTGATGATGTCGCCGCTCTTGAGTCCCGCCTTGTCCGCTGGCCCGTCCGGTGTGACTTCACGAATCCGGGCGCCGAGCTTGTCATCCTCGGCGTCGGGCCGGACGTCGACCATGACGCCAAGCCTCGGCCGGCCCGTTTCCATCAGTCGGACCCGGCCCTGGGCATGGGCGGAGGGAGCCAGGGTGGTCGCCGCGGCACAGAGTGCCGTAGCCAACATGAGGTGCCGCATTGCATCGTCTCCTTGGTGGGCGAGAGTGCCAAGGGAGTAGATGCCCCCTCGGGGTCGACGGTCGCGCGGTCCCGGCACGGTCCGCTCGCCGGCGCCTGTCCGAATCCGGGACGACGTTACAGGGGGTGAGCCGAGAACCGATCAGCGGACGCGGTGGGTGTCGAGAGTCGAACCGTGGACGCCGGGCAAGCGGGACATCGATCCGGACGTGACCTGACGGTGACTTGGCGGGAACGCAACCGTGGTGAACAACCTCGACATTGCTCCCGTGATTTCACTCCGCGGACTGGTCGCGCTCGCCGCACTCCTGATTGCCGGGCTCTCGATACCCGAGCAGGCCCCAGCCCACCCCCTGGCAGCGGTCCTTACCGGGCTGGTCCTCGATCCGGACAGTCTTCCTCTGGCTGACGCCGTCATCGATCTGGACGGAGGTCAGCTCATCACCCGCTCGACCCCCTCAGGACACTACAGTATTGCGGCCATCCCCGCAGGCCGGCATCGCCTGGTCGTTCGCGAGATCGGCTTCGCTCCCGATTCCGTGGAACTGCAGATCCCTGGCCAGGGGCGGGTTTCTCGCTCCTTCATGCTGACACCCCGACCGCTCGAGCTGGACGTTCCCCCCGCGACTGGCCCCCCTGGCCAGACCCGCTGATCCACCGACCGACCCATCCCGAGGAATCCCCCCAATGACCTTTCTGACCGGCCTTTTGCGCCAGGGTATGCTGGCTGTCCTGGTTGCGCTCGGGTCGCTGGGCGCCACCGCCGCCCTCCTCGCCCAGACGCCCGCGCTCGGTCGCATCACCGGGCGGGTGGTCGACTCGACCCAGAATCCGCTGCCTGGCGCCACCGTCCGGCTCGGTGACCGGATCGTGTCGGCGAGCCCCGATGGCGAATTCCACTTCCTCCGCGTCCCCGCTGGCGGGTATTCACTGATCGTCTCGTATATCGGCTTTCACCCAAGCGAATTTCCCGTGCAGGTGCAAGCCGGCAAGGAATCCCGGGTCAACATCCGGTTGCGCCGAGGCGACGTGACCCTGCCCGAGATTTCGGTCACCGCCAGTCGGCCACGGGGCGACGCGCAGGCACTCAACCAGCAGAAGAATGCCGACAACATCGTCGACGTCCTTCCGGCGGACGTGATTACCAGTCTTCCCAATACTAACGTGGCCGACGCCGTCGGCCGCCTGCCCGGGGTGACGCTGGAGCGTGACGAAGGCGAAGGCAAGTACGTCCAGATCCGGGGCACGGAGCCGCGGCTGAGCAATGTGACGATCAACGGCGTTCACATCCCCTCTCCCGAGGGAGGGGCGCGCAACGTCAAGCTGGATGTGATCCCGTCCGACCTGATCGGCGCCATCGAGCTGAACAAGACCCTCTCGGCCGATCTTGACGGCGATGCCATTGGCGGCTCGGTCAACCTCGTGACCAAGACGCCCGGCGATCGTCCCACGGCCCAGGTTGAGGTGCTCGGTGGGTATACCGACCTGCAGCATGGCCGCTCGTTGTACCAGTTCACCGGAACGGCCGGCGGTCGGTTCGGCGCGGCCAGGCGATTCGGCGTCCTCGTCGGAGCGACCTACGACTGGAACGGCCGCGGCATTGATGACATCGAACCGGGCCCGGGCACGTTCGGTGCCTCTGCCGAGCCATCGGTCGGGGCGATCGACTACCGGCTCTATACCTATGGACGCAAGCGCCTCGGGGTCGCGGGAGCACTCGACTTTCAACTCAGCCCGGGATCGAGCCTGACTTTCAGGGCCCTCTATTCCCGGTTCAAGAACTACGGGAAGCGCTGGGTCAACTCGCTGGGACTGGGCGACCAGCTCACCAGCACCACCGCCGACAGCAATGGCAATATCATCGCCAACGTGCAGAATCGGACGCCGGATGAACAGGTGTACAGCCTGGTCGGTGGTGGCAAGCACGACCTCGGGGGGCTGCTGCTCGACTATTCGCTGGCCTACTCGCGATCGAGCCAGGCACGACTGAACCAGCGGACCACCGAGTTTGCCGGGCCCTCCAACGTCGCGTACGGGGTCGACCTGTCGAACCCGAACTATCCCAGGTTGCCGGTGCTCAACGGTGTCGACATTGCCGATCCAGCCGCATTCGAACTCGACAACTCCTCGGTGCAGAATGACCGGACCGCCGAGCGAGACATCGCGGGCGCCGTGAACTTCACCCTTCCGTACCAGCTCGGCGGCCGGGTCGGCGCACTCAAGTTCGGCGGCAAATACCGGGACGGCCGGAAAGACCAGACGGTGGACCAGCAGGATTTCACTGCCAGCGGCGGGCCGGTGCTCACGATGGATCAGGTCCTGGGAAACAACAACACCGCAGGGTTCTACAAGGGCCACTACCAGTTTGGAGTGCTGGCCGATTTTGACCTCCTCGAGGCCTTCTTCAAGGCCCATCCCTCCGCGCTCGAGCTGGATGTCAACGGCTCGCACGCCGATTCGGATCCCAACAACTATCTGGCCAAGGAGCGGGTGACCGCGGGCTATGTGATGAACACGCTGCAGATCGGGCGACTGCACACCCAGGTCGGCGTCCGGGTGGAGGCCACTCGGGCGGACTACACCGGAAACCTCGTCCATTTTGACACCGCTGGAGCCTGGCAGTCCTCCACACCAACCTCAGGCACTCGTCGGTACACCGACCTCCTCCCCAGCATCAATCTGCGACTGGAGATCGATCCCCGGACCAACCTGCGCCTGGCCTACGGTCGAGGCATCGCGCGACCGGTGGTGAGCGACCTGGTGCCATTTCGGGTGCTGGATGACGCGGCTCGCCAGATCGACGTGGGCAATCCCGACCTCAAACCGACCAGCGCCAATGATTTCGACCTGCTGTTCGAGCATTACCTGAGGTCGGTGGGCGTGATTTCGGCCGGGGTGTTCTACAAGGATCTGCACGATCCGATCTACGACAGCAAGAGTGCGATCATCGCCGGAACGGATTCTGGATTCAATCAGAGCCGGAAGATCAACGGCGCGCATGCCGACGTGTTCGGCGTCGAGATGGCGTGGCAGCAGGCCCTCACCTTCCTGCCCAGCGGGCTCAACGGGCTCGGGATTCTGGCCAACTTCACCTACACGACCTCCAAGGCCACCGTCCCGGGCCGGAACGACCGCCCCGCGCTGCTTCGGCAGGCACCAGTGATCTGGAATCTCGGATTGACCTACGACCGGGGCGGCTTTTCGGCGAGGGCGGCGTTGACACACAACGGCGCAAGCATCTTCCAATACAACTTCGAAGACGGCGCGGACGGTGGCATCAAGGGACCGAACGGTGACAACTACCTGTATTCACGCACCCAGCTCGACGCCCAGGTCAGCTACCTCTTCCAGGCTCGGGTCCAACTTGTCCTCAACGTGCTGAACCTGAACAATGCGGTCTTCGGCTTCTACAATGGCGATCCGAAATTCGTGGTCCAGCGGGAGTTCTACGGGCCGACCTTCAGTCTTGGCCTGCGCTACACCCACTGACCAGCCCTGATCCGGCCGGGGAACGCCCCGGCCGCCCTCAACGCACCGGAGTCATCTGATCATGTCGAAGCGTCGCGTCCTCGCAGCTCTTGCCATCCTTTCGCTCGGATTCATCCGCGCCAGTTGGGGCCAGGCGGGGGCCTCAGGCTATCATCTGCTGCGCACCATTCCCATCGGTGGACTCGGCAAATGGGACTATGTCGTGTTCGACAGCGCCGCCCATCGGTTGTTTGTGGCCCACGAGACCAAGGTCGAAGTCGTGGATCTAATGAGTGGGAAGGTGACGGGACAGATCGACAGTACCGACGGAGTGCACGGCATCGTGCTGGAACAGGCCCTCCACCGTGGCTTCACCAGCAATGGGGATGCCTCGACGGTATCCATCTTCGATCTCGGAACGCTTCGGCCGCTCGGACGGGTACCGGTGACCGGCGCCGATCCAGACGCGATCCTCCTGGAGCCGGTCACCCACCGGATCTTCACCATGAACGCCGATAGCGCCAACGCGACGGCCATCGATGCGGCCACTGGCCGGGTGGCCGGCACGATTGCACTCGGCGGGGCTCCGGAATCGGGAGTCGCGGATGGCCACGGGCTCCTGTACATCAATCTCGAAGACAAGGCGGCGCTGGTGACCGTGGATGCCCGATCACTCAAGGTCATACGAACCGTGCCGCTGGCGCCATGTCAGCGACCGACCGGGATGGCGATCGATCAAACGACCCGCCGGCTGTTTATCGGCTGCCGCAGCCGGATCATGACCATTGTCGATGCCGACAAGGGCACCGTGCTCACCACGCTGCCGATCGGAGACCGGGTCGATGGCGGCGCCTTTGATCCTGGAACCGGGTTCGCCTTTGCCTCCAATGGCGACGGCACGCTCACCGTCGTCGGCCCTGACGGCCCCGCCGGCTATCGGATCGTGGAGACAGTCAAGACCCGGTACGGCGCCAAGACCATGGCGCTTGACCCGGCCAGCCATGAGATCTACCTGGTCACGGCAAACTTCGGTGCCACGCCAGCCGCGACCGCCGCCGAACCCCACCCCCGGCCCGAGGCGCTCCCCGGTACCTTCATGGTGATGGTCTATGGCCGATGAGACCACGAACGAGGAAGCCGGTCCCGGTTTGCTGAGCCGGCGCGAGCTCCTCAAGGCGGCGGGCGGCATCACCTTCCTGGCGCTTGCCCCGATCGGCCGGGGACTCTACGTGGCGGTCGGCTCCAACCCGGGCTCGTCGGGACGGCCCCCGATCTTCACTGCGCTGCCGTACATCCAGCCAGGGAGCAATTCCCGGCTCATGCCTGGCGATGAGCAGATGGTCCTGGCCTGGCAGACCGACACGACCGAGGCGGCCTTCCGGGTTGAGTACGGTCCGACCAAACGGTACGGGCACCCGGCGACGGTCACGATGGTCCGGCAGGCCGGCGCCGAAACCAGCGAAGTGGATGGCCGTCTCAACTACGCCACCCGGATCACCGGGCTCGCGCTCGGCACCACCTACCAGTACCGGGTCAGGATGGAGGCGCAGGTTATTGCGGCCGGTTACTTCACCACCCGCAAAGCTCGCGGGCACGCCATCCGGTTCGTGGCATTTGGCGACAACTCGTATGGCGATATCAGTGACCGCGCCATCGCCTACCAGGCCTATCAGGCCAGGCCGGATTTCGTGATGAACACGGGGGACAACGTCTATGAAAGCGGGCTCGACAACGAATATGCCCGCCACTTCTTCCCGGTCTACAACGCCGATGTGGCCGGAACACGAATCGGTGCGCCGCTGCTGCGCTCGATCCCGTTCTACTCAGTCATCGCCAATCATGATGTCCACGGCAAGACCGCCGACAAAGCGCCGGTAGCCGATTTCGACAAGGATGGCGACTCGCTCGGCTTCTTCACCAACCTGCACCTGCCGCTCAACGGCCTCGATCACCCTCAGCCGGTGCCGGTCAAGGGCGCGCTGGAGCGCCTGGATCAATTCCGCCAATCGGCCGGTGACCGGTTTCCCCGCATGGCGAACTACTCCTTCGACTACGGCGACGGCCACTTTCTCTGCCTCGATTCCAACATCTACGTGGATCCGACCAGTCAGGAATTGCAGGACTGGATCGAGGCCGACCTGGCCGCGAGTGACGCCGCCTGGAAGCTCGTGGTCTATCACCACCCCGCATTCAATGTCGGGCTCGAGCACTACACCCAGCAGCACATGCGCGTCCTGGCCCCCTTGTTCGAACGCCATGGCGTCGCACTGGTTTTTCACGGGCACGAGCACAACTACCAGAGGACCCGGCCGTTCCGGTTTGCCCCGGGCGATATCTCCAAGGCCGGCACGGTGAATTCCAGTGCCCGGGAAGTGCCCGGCACCTTTACGGTGGATCGGAACTTCGACGGCGTCAGCCAAACCCGGCCGGACGGCGTGATCTACCTGACCACTGGGGCGGGGGGCAAGCACCTCTATGACCCGGATTTCTCCGATCAACCGTCACGCTGGCTCAGGGACGAGGATGGCCGCGTCGAGTATGTGGCCAAGTTGGTCAGCGATCGTCATTCACTGACGGTGATTGACCTGACCGGCACCCGGCTCCTGCTACGACAGGTCGATCAGTGGGGAGCGGAGATCGACCGGATCGTACTGACACGCGGGTAGGTGGGCCGGACGTCCGGCTGGTCGGCGCGGAACGCCTTGGTCGGGTCCATGAAGCAATCAGACAGTTGCAGCGCCACCAGCCCCACCAGCCCCACCAGCGCCAGCGTCAGCGCCCAGTACTTCACCGGGGCACTGCCGGCGGGCCAGCGTTTCCGGATCGAGTGCTTCCACTTTGCCGCCCGGCGCCGCCACTTCGAACGGGCCAGCCGCTCGTGGCGCTGCCGGTTGGTCTCCAGGCATCGATCAATGACGGCGACCAGATCGGCACGGCCGCGGGTCAGCGCCGGGACCCGCAGGTCTTCCATCAGTCGCAGCGTGGCGGGCGTCCCCAGCTGGACAGTCTCGGCCCGTGCCAGTGAGAAGTCAGCTGGATCGAAGCAGCTGCACTGGGTCCGGGCGCCAACCATCTCGAGGGCCAGCTGGGTCCGGACACATTTCTCGCATCGACCGCAGTTGCGGTCCGAGGAGCCTTCCCAGCACACATGCAGATGTTTCCGCACCGGCTCCGAATCGGCGATATAGGCGGTCTTGTCGAACCGGGTAAACTCTGCGCCATAGTGGACGAAGCTGGTCCGGCCGGTCGACATCAGCTGATCGGTCGAGGGGTGGGCGCCGAAGCTCTCATCCGCCTCCCGGGCCAGCGCGGCCGAGAGCAGCACGGTGGAGTACCGTCCTTCCAGCATCAGGGCCGCAGCGCCCAGCGCCGCGCCGTGCGTGACTCTGGCCCAGTCGAGGCGTCCCAGCCGGGTTTCCCGGAGATTGCTGGCCAGTATGATGGCCCGCTTGCCAAGCTGCGCTGCGACCCGGCCCAGGGCCTCGGCCTTCCGTTCAAAGGCCATCCGGTTGCTCAGTGGCAAGTCATAGCCCCAGATGAACAACAGGTCGTCGACCGGCTCGCCGGGTCCCGAGGTGGCGTCGTAGTGCAGGCAGCTGAAGAAGGAGTCGACTCCACCGGTGAAAAAGAGTCCGGTGCGGGGCCGCGCAGCAACGGCTGCAGGACTGGTAGCGACAGGCGCCTCGATTCTGACCGCTGGATATTCCGGATACCAGCGATCCCAGATGGCGCTGAGCCGGCCGAGATTGGTGAGCAACACCGGATCGACCGGAGAGGAGAACTGCAGCGGTTCGCGCATCCGGAGCGCCAGTGGCAGCAGCGCCACCAGCCAGCCGTTGTCAGACTGGTCCAGCCCCTCGGCAATCCCGGCCGGAACATCGAACCAGTGCAGTTCCGGTTTGGCGCCGCGCTGCTGGTACACCACCCGCCGGGCCAGCCGGACGTAATCCGGCAGCAACGCCTGCTGCGGGAGCAGTCGCTCAATCCGCACGGTTGGAGCCCTCCCATCTCCGGAGCGCACGGAGCATCCTCGCGGCTGTCAGCTGGCGCTTGGCGATCGAGTTACGCCATTTTCGCACGCGCCGGTGCCACCTCGAGGAAGCCAGCAGCCGGGCGTCGCGGTGATTGGCGGCCAGGAATTCGGCTGCGGCGCTGAATACATCATCCCGTCCCCGTGCCATGGCCTCAACTCGCAGTTCATTCATGTAGTTGAGCCCGTCGTGGGTCTGGACCCGCAGTGTCGGAACCAGCCCGAGTGAGTAGCGCTCCGGTCGGAACGTCGTCGCCTGCCTCCGCTTCCCCAGCAGGTCCAGGGCCATCTGGGTCAGGCAGCACTTGAGGCAGCGGCCGCAGTTGCGGTCGGACTCGCTGCGCCAGCAGACGTGCAGGCACTCAAGCGCCTCGGCCGATTCCGCGACCAGCGCCGTCTTGGCGAAGCGCGACGTCTCGATCCCATAGTGGCGAAATGAGGTCTGGCTGGTGGACATCAGGGAATCGGAAAGCGGGTGGGTCCCGTACGGCATCGAGTCGAGCCGGGTACCGCTGGCCGAGATCAGGACCGTGGCCGGCGGTTGCGGCAGCAGCAACGCGGCGGCGCCGAGTGCCGGCCCATGTATGGCATCAGCCCAGGAGATCGAGCCGAGC
>JBEPVA010000095.1:0-14186 GCA_041691295.1 Gemmatimonadota bacterium | reverse complement strand
AATACCGTGGTCGGCTCGTTGGCGCCGGTCCGCCACAGGGTGTCATACGGCACGGCCGCACCGCCGATCATGGTCCGGCCCCGTGCGGCCGGGCGGCCGTAGCAGATCTTGACCTGAGTGGTGCCTACCATAAAAATCAGCGAGTCGAGCGGGCTCTTCCGGCCGGCGGCCGGCATCTGCTTCGGATACTTGATGGTGCAGGCAGGGAGCGGCGCGGGGGCAGGCAGCGGCCCCGTCGTGGTGGTGAGGATCATGGCCAGCAGGATCAGCATCGTCCGGTGTCCTTCGGTTCAGGGAATGAGACGTTCGCGGGCCGCCAGGGCGTGCCGTCGAGCGTTCTCGGGAGTGTCGGCCAGCACATTGAGATGCCCCATCTTCCGGCCGGGCCGTGCTTCGTTCTTGCCGTAGAGGTGGAGCTTGACCCGCGGGTCGGTGAGGGCCTGGTCCCAGTGGGGAGTGCCCTTTGACCAGAGATCACCCAGCAGGTTGACCATGCACACGGACGACAACAGGGATGAATCCCCGAGTGGCAGGCCGCAGACGGCGCGGACTTGCTGCTCAAACTGATCAGTGACACAGGCATCCATGGTGTAGTGCGCGCTGTTGTGGGGCCTGGGTGCCATCTCGTTGAACAGCAGCCGATCGTCGGGGACGACGAACAGCTCCACGCCCAGCACACCGACGTACTCCAGGGCGCGAGCCAGGGTTTCGGCGGCCGCACGGGCGCGTTGAGCCAGCTCAGGGCTGATCGTTGCCGGCACCGTGGTCGTGTCGAGAATTCCGCCGACGTGGACATTCTCGCCGGCCGGAAAACTCACGATCTGACCTGACGAGGACCGGGCCAGCACCACTGAAATTTCCCGTAGCAACTCAACCCGCTGCTCCAGGATGCAATTGACTCCACCGAACGCCCGGAAGGCCTCGCCGACCTCAGTGAGACTGGCTACGGTGCGCTGGCCTTTGCCGTCGTAACCTAGCCGGCTGGTCTTGAGGATCCCGGTCCCGCCAATCTCGGCCCAGGCCCCCGCGACATCCGATTCACCGCCGACCGCCGCAAACCTGGCGGTCTCAATGCCATGCTGTCTGGCAAACCGCTTCTCAAGGATCCGGTCCTGGGCGATGGCGAGTGACTCGGCGCTTGGATGGACCGGGCAGCGGGCGGCAAGAACGGCGAGGGCCTGGGCGGGGACGTTCTCGAACTCGGTGGTGACGACTCCGCAGAGCTGCCCGATCTCGGTCAGTGCGCCCTCATCGATATACGACTTCTGCAGGTGCCGATTGGCAATCTGCCCGGCCGGGCTCAGTGGGTCGGGGTCGAGCACCACCACTTTGTACCCCATGCTGCGCGCCGAGATGGTGAACATCCGGCCTAGTTGGCCACCGCCCAGCAGGCCGATCCAGGAGCCCGGCAGGATCACGGGTGCTGGCCGGGCAGTTTGAGCCCGAGGACTTTGTCCGTCTGGTTGCGCCTGAACTCGGCCAGCCTGGCTGCAACGGCGGGATCGTGTCCCGCCAGGATCTGGGCGGCGAAGAACGCCGCGTTCTTGGCCCCCGCCTCGCCGATGGCAAAGGTGGCAACCGGGATTCCGGCCGGCATCTGGACGATCGACAGCAGGGAGTCGAGTCCCTGCAGGTGGCGCGATGGAACCGGAACCCCCAGCACTGGCAGCATCGTCTTCGAGGCCAGCATGCCGGGCAGGTGAGCGGCTCCGCCGGCGCCAGCGATCAGGCAGGCTAGCCCCCTCCCGGCGGCTCCCGATGCATACTCGAACAAGAGATCGGGAGTCCGGTGAGCCGAGACCACGCGCCGTTCGTGCGACACCCCCAGCATCTCGAGCTGGGCGGCGGCATGCTGCATGATTTCCCAGTCGGAGTCGCTGCCCATCACGATGCCAACGCGTGGCGCTGTCATACCGTGGCCCGGGTTCGATCCATGGTGCCTCGTGCGGCCAGGGCCGATTGTGCCGCCGCCAGCCGGGCAATCGGCACCCGGAACGGCGAGCAGGAGACGTAGTTCATCCCCAACCCATCGCAGAAGCTGACACTGCGCGGCTCGCCGCCATGTTCACCGCAGATGCCCAGCTTGAGATCGGGACGGGTCTTCCGCCCCAGCTCGCAGGCCAGCTGAATCAACTTGCCGACGCCGGCTTCGTCGAGCACCTGGAACGGATCATCGGGAATGATGCCGCGCTCGAGATATTGGGGCAGGAAGCGGCCAGCGTCATCACGCGAGAGCCCCCACGTGGTTTGGGTCAGATCGTTGGTGCCGAACGAGAAGAACTGGGCTTCCCGGGCAATTTCGTCGGCGGTGAGTGCCGCGCGGGGCAGCTCGATCATGGTGCCGAGCAGGTATGGCACCGTGATCTGGCGCTCACGGAAAACCTCCTCAGCGATCTGGCGCACGATCAGCGCCTGCTGCCGGAACTCGACGACCGTGGCGGTGAGCGGGATCATCACCTCCGGCATGACCCGGCCCTTCCGCGCGGCCACCGTACACGCGGCCTCGAAGATGGCCCTGGCCTGCATGGCGGTGATCTCAGGGTAGATGATTCCCAGCCGGCAGCCGCGCAGCCCCAGCATCGGATTGGTCTCGGCCAGGCTTTCGGTTACCCGAGTGACATGCTCGACGGTGCGGCCCAGTGCCTTGGCCAGTCCGGCAATTTCTTCCTGGTCCTTGGGCAGGAATTCGTGCAGCGGCGGGTCGAGCAGCCGGATACAGACCGGGAACCCTTCCATGGCGCGGAAGATGGCCTCGAAGTCGGTGCGCTGGATCGGCAGCAGCTTGGCCAGCGCCACCTGGCGGCCAGCGGTATCCTCGGCCAGGATCATCTCGCGCATGGCGATCAGCCGGTCACCCTCGAAGAACATGTGCTCGGTGCGGCAGAGCCCGATTCCCTCGGCGCCGAAATCGCGGGCGCGGTGGGCGTCGGCCGGCGTCTCGGCGTTGACCCGGACCCGCATATGACGCAGCCGATCGGCCCAGCCCATGATCCTGGTAAAGAATTCATTGAGCTCGGGCGCTACCAGCGCGGCCTGGCCGGCAAAGACCCGCCCGGTGCCGCCGTCGAGAGTCAGCCAGTCACCCTGACGAATGATCCGGTCACCGACCGAGAAGCTGCGGCCGGCCTCGTCCACGACCATACCCTGCGCGCTGGCGACACACGGGATGCCGCTGCCCCGAGCCACCACCGCCGCATGGCTGGTCATCCCGCCGCGCGCGGTGAGAATGGCCCGGGCCTGGATCATCCCATGGAAATCCTCAGGACTGGTCTCCCGCCGCACCAGGATGACCGCCTCGCCGCGCCGCCCCATCTGCTCGGCGACGTCGGCATCGAACACGGCTGTGCCGCAGGCCGCCCCCGGCGAGGCCGGCAGACCCGTGGTCAGCAGATCGAGCTCGGACGCCTGATCGATGGTCGGGTGCAGCAACTGATTGAGGTCGTTGGGCGGGATCCGTGCAACCGCTTCCTCTTCGCTGATCAAACCCTCGCTGACCATCTCGACGGCGGTCCGGACCGCAGCGTGTCCGGTCCGCTGGCCGCGCCGAGTCTGCAGCATGTACAGCCGGCCCCGCTCGATCGTGAACTCCATGTCCTGCACGTCGCGGAAGTGCCGCTCGAGGATTCGCGCCATCCGCTCGAGCTCGGCGTAGGCCTGGGGGAGTTTTTCCTTGAGCCGGGCGATCGGTTCGACGTTTCGGGTGCCCGACACCACATCTTCGCCCTGGGCGTTGAGCAGATACTCGCCGTAGAGTCCCCGCTCGCCGGTTGAGGGGTCGCGGGTGAAGGTCACTCCGGTCCCCGAGTCCTCGCCGAGATTGCCGAACACCATCGTGACGATGTTGACCGCGGTGCCCATCGAGTCGGGCAGGTCGTGCAGCTTCCGGTAGTCGATGGCCCGCCGGGTGTTCCAGCTCTCGAACACCGCCGCAATGGCTCCCCAGAGCTGCTCGATGGGATCGTCGGGAAACTGCTTGCCGGTCTGGTTCAGGATGATTGCCTTGTATTCCTTGACCAGTGCCTTCATCTGCTCGACCGGCAGATCGATGTCCCGGCTGACCCTGGCCGCCTGCCTCAGCTCTTCCAACCGGTGTTCGAACGGCGCCTTGGACATGCCGAAGACCACCGCGGAATACATCGTCACGAAACGGCGGTACGAGTCCCAGGCAAATGCCGGATTGGTGCTCTGACGCTCAAGTCCGGCGACGGTGGTGTCGTTGAGGCCGAGATTGAGGATCGTCTCCATCATGCCGGGCATCGAGACCGCCGCGCCGGAGCGGACCGACACCAGCAGCGGATTGTCTCCGCCGCCGAACTGGCGGCCGGTGGCCGCCTCAAGCCGCTGGAGGCTGGTCTCGACCTGCGAACGGAGCCATGGCGGGAACTGGTGGGTCTCGAGATAGGTATGGCAGAGTGGCGCCGCGATGGTGAATCCCGGCGGCACCGGGATCCCCAGATTGGTCATCTCAGCCAGGCCGGCACCCTTGCCGCCCAGCACATCCTTCATGGCCGCTGTTCCGTCGGCGCGGCCCTGCCCGAAGAAATAGACCAGCGGCTGGGTGTACGGTGAGGTCAACGGGCCCCCGCGGCCATGGGGGAGGCCTGCCGGATCTGGATCAGCTGTTCGCTGGTCTCGGTGGGGTACTGCCCGGAGAAACAGGCATGACAGAATGGAAAGCGCCGCCCGCCGGCATTGAGCATCCCGTCGAGTGAAAGGTATCCGAGGGAATCGACACCGAGGTACTGGCGGATTTCTTCGTGGCTGTGGGTGGCGGCGATCAGCTCTTCGCGGGTCGGGGTGTCAATCCCGTAATGGCAGGGGCCGGTAATCGGTGGTGAGCCCAGCCGCAGGTGCACTTCCCGGGCGCCGGCGGCGCGGATCATCTGCACCAGACCTTTGCTGGTGGTGCCGCGCACCAGGCTATCGTCGACCATCACGACCCTGCGGCCTTCGATAACGCCCCGGACCGGGTTGAACTTGATCTTGACCTTGGCCACCCGGTGAGCGTGCGTCGGATTGATGAATGTCCGCCCGACATAGTGATTGCGGATCAGGGCATGTTCGAGCTTGACCCCCGACTCCTCGGAGAACCCCAGGGCCATGGCATTGCTGGAATCAGGCACGCTGAACACCACGTCGGCATTCGGCACCGGATGTTCGCGGGCCAGCGCCCGGCCGACTTCGCGGCGGACCCCGTCGACCGACGCGCCGAACACCTTGCTGTCGGGCCGGGCAAAGTAGACCAGCTCGAAGACACACCGGCTCACCGGCCGGGCCCGAAGCCTCGGCAGTTCGGTGATCTTGCCATCCTCGATCTTGAGGAACTGGCCGGGCTCGAGTTCGCAGACCATCTGGGCGCCGACCAGGTCCAGCGCGCAGGTCTCCGATGCCACGATCACCCCTTCGCCGAGTCGGCCGATGACCAGCGGACGGAAACCTCGGCCATCCACCGCCACGAACAGAATGCGGCCCACTGACATCAGCAGGGTATAGGCCCCTTCCGCCTGCTCCAGCGCGCTGCGGATCTGTTCCTCTGGTATGGCGGCCTTGGACCGGGCAATCAGGTGGATCAGGACCTCGGTGTCGCTGGAGGTCGTGAAGATCGCGCCCTGGTCCACCAGCATCTGCCGGAGTTCCGGGGCGTTGGTCAGGTTGCCATTGTGGGCAATCGTGAGCGGCCCGCCCCGATAGTCGCTGAGCAGCGGCTGGGCGTTGGCCAGCACCGAGCTGCCAGAGGTGCTGTACCGGGTGTGGCCGACTGCCACCGAGCCTGTCAGTCGGGCCAGTGCGCTTTCGTCGAAGGTCTCGCTGACCAGCCCCATGCCGCGGTGCGCCCGGGCGGTGCCGTGGTCATCCAGGGCAACGATCCCGGCACTCTCCTGGCCCCGGTGCTGCAACGCATAGAGTCCCAGGTAGGCCAGTCGGGCCGCTTCCGGAACTGCCGACACTCCGAATACACCGCACATGTTTCGATTCATCTCCTGGCTGAAGCGACTCTCTCAGCCCTAAGCCCTAAACCCTAAGCCAGAAGCGAACAGCTGACTGACGCTCGACGGGCCCTCGGGTCGGGGCTTACGGCCTGCGCCTACTTTTCCGCTGCATCCTCTGCCACATGCCCCATCCGCCGCGGGATCGCGCCAAAGTACGTCTGGCGCAGCGCGCTCGACGACCACTGATACTTGCCGTTCGACGTGGTGACCCTGATTTCTCCGGCCGGCGCCCCGACCGCACCGACACGTCGGCATGGCACCCCGTGGGATGCCGCCAGCGTGGCCACGGCATCGACATCTGCCGGCGAGACGCTCACCACCACCCGAGCCCCGTCCTCGCCGTACAGCAAACCCTCATCCGTTACATCGGAGGAATAGCCTGTCAGGTCCACCGACGCCCCCAGCGCTGCATCGGCATATGGTCCGCCCATCGCGGCTTCAGTCAGTGCAACGGCCAAGCCTCCGGTCGAGCAGTCATGGGCCGACCGAACCAGCCTGGCCTTCGCGACGGCGACCAGGAACTGCTGTAGCGCGCGCTCGGCCTTGAGATCGACCGTAGCCGGCTGGCCGCCCACGAAATCCAGGACATCGGCCCAATAGGCCGATCCACCCAGTACGCCCCTGGTATTGCCCAGCAGCAGAATCTGGTCACCGGTGGCGCTGAAATGACTCGGCACCCGGTCGTCGATCCGTTCCAGCAGTCCGACCATGCCGACCGTCGGGGTCGGATCAATCGCGCCGGTGGGGCTCTCGTTATAGAAGGAGACATTACCGCCGGTCACCGGGGTCTCGAACGCCCGACACGCATCGCTGATGCCGCGGCAGGCTTCGGTGAACTGGAAGAATACCTCGGGCTTTTCCGGGTTGCCGAAGTTGAGGCAGTCGGTGATACCCAGGGGCCGGGCACCGGTGCAGGCCACATTGCGGGCGGCCTCGGCCACGGTCGCCTTGCCGCCCTCGTACGGGTCGAGCGCCAGCAGCCTGGAGTTGCAGTCGACTGTGACCGCCAGACCGAACCCGGTGTCGGCAATCCGCAGGACACCGGCATCGCCACCCGGCGCCAGCAGCGTAGCCGCCTGGACCGTGCTGTCATACTGCTCATACACCCAGCGCTTGCTGGCAATACTCGGTGTATCGAGGAGCAATGGCAGCGCGGCGGTCAGATCAGCCTTCGGTGACCTGGTCGGACCGCCTGCGCGACGAAGCGTAACCGCCTCTCCCTCTATGGATTCCGGGCTGTACATCGGACAATCGTCAATCAGCCGCTGGCCCGGAATTTCGGCCACCACGATCTTGCCGTGACGGATCCGGAACAGGCCGTCATCGGTGACCCGGCCGATCGGCACCGCGGTCAATTCCCACTTTTCGCAGACCTTCTGGATGGCGGCCACCAGTCCCGGCTCGGCCACCACCAGCATCCGCTCCTGTGATTCCGACAGCATGATCTCGTACGGTGTCATCCCCGACTCGCGGATGGGCACCAGGCTGGTGTCGAGCTCGATTCCGACCCCGCCACGCGCCGCCATCTCGGCCGAGGAGCTGGTCAGCCCGGCCGCTCCCATGTCCTGAATGGCGACGACCAGCTTCGACTCGATCAGTTCCAGCGTGGCTTCGAGCAGCAGCTTCTCGGTGAACGGATCGCCGACCTGGACCTGCGGCCGCCGGGCCTCGCTCTTCTCCGACAGGTCTTCGGAGGCAAAGCTGGCTCCATGAATCCCGTCCCGCCCGGTGCTGGCACCCATGGCCAGGAGCACGTTGCCGACGCCGTGCGCGGCGGCAAGGGTGAGGTCCGATTCACGCAACAGTCCCACGCACATTGCGTTGACCAGCGGATTGCCGCTGTAGCCCGGGGCGAAGTCGACTTCACCGCCGAGGGTCGGCACCCCGACGCAGTTGCCGTAGTCGCCGACTCCCTTGACCACGCCGGCAAACAAGTAGCGGTTCCGCGCGGTATCGAGCGGACCGAACCGGAGGCTGTTGAGCACCGCCACCGGCCGAGCGCCCATGGTGAAGACATCGCGGAGGATGCCACCGACGCCCGTCGCCGCGCCCTGGTAGGGCTCGACCGCCGATGGATGGTTGTGGGATTCGATCTTGAAGGCGACGGCCCAGCCGTCCGGCAGCCGCAGCACGCCGGCATTTTCGCCGGGGCCCTGGACCACCTGCGGACCCGTCGTCGGAAATGTCTTGAGGACGTGCTTGGAGTGCTTGTAGGAGCAATGCTCCGACCAGAGTGCCGAGAAGATGCCCAGCTCGGTGAGGGTCGGATTGCGGCCGAGGATCTGCCTGATCCCATCGTACTCGCGCTGATTGAGATTGTGCTCCAGCACCGTCTGGAGCGTGACGGGCCGCTCGTTCCCGAATGGCTCTGCCCGGGTGGTGGCGCTGCTGGTCGTAGTCTGGCTCACGTCAGTCCGTTTCAGTGCGTGGGTGCGGTGAAGCCCGGCTTCCGCTGCGGCGACAGCGAGGTCACGCCATCGTACCGGTGGCCCGGTCCGCGCGCGATGGCATCGATGACCTGGCCGTGATCGAGAAAGACGACATCCTCCGAGCCACAGCTCCTGAGGCAGCCGCTGGCGTAATAGAGGTAACCGAATCCGCCGCTGGTGACCGAGCGGATCGGCTTGTCCCAGGCTGCCACAACCTGATCAACCGTCATGCCTGGCTTGATCACCGCCGAGTCGGCGCTGGCGGCGGCCTGGGCCCGCGCCGCGGCGGGAATCATCAAGGCGGCCAGGACCAGCAGCCCGGGCGTACTCAACGCCCTGCCGCGGCCCGAGGTTCCCAGCTCAGCATCGAAGTGAAGAATCCCATCCCGTCGAGGTTGCCAAGCGCGGAGTCGGCGGCCCGGTCTGGGTGCGGCATCAGGCCGACCACGTTGCCTTCGGCGTTGGCGATACCCGCGATATCGTTGAGTGATCCGTTGGGATTGTCCTCCCCTCTAGCGGGACCAGCGCTCGCCACGTAGCGGACCACCACCCGACGGTTGGCCTCGAGCTCCCGGATCGTTTCCGGCGTGGCGGTGAAACGGCCGTCGCCGTGGGCTACCGGCATTCTGAGCAGGGCACCCGGTTCGTAGGTATTGGTGAATGCGGTCTCGGTCTGCTCTACCTGGAGACAGACGGGGCGCGAGACAAAGGACAGCCTTCCGTTCCGTACCAGGGCACCAGGGAGCATCCCGGCTTCGCACAGGATCTGGAAACCGTTGCAGATGCCGAGGACCGGGCCACCCGCGGCGGCATGCTTCTGGACCGCCGGCATGATCGGACTGAACCTGGCAATGGCGCCGGAGCGCAGGTAGTCGCCGTAGCTGAAGCCGCCGGGCAGGATCACGGCGTCGGCGCCCTTGAGGTCGGTGTCCCGGTGCCAGACGAAGTAGGCGTCGGTCCCGGCCCGTGCAGCCGAGTGGAGCGAGTCGAAATCGCAGTTGCTGCCGGGAAAGCGGACCACCGCCACGCGCAGGGTCATCCTTCGATCTCCAGTTCGTAGTCTTCGGTCACCGGGTTGGCCAGCAGTTTGTCGCACATCTTTTTGGCCTGCTCCCGCGCGTCACCGGCGTTGGCCGCTGACACCGTCATCTCGATGGCCCGCCCGATCCGCACCTTGCTGGCGCCGCCGAAACCCAGGGCATGCAGCGCGTGTTCCACTGCCTGTCCCTGCGGATCAAGCACCCCGGCCCGGGGCACGACCCGAACGTGGACGGTAAAGGTCATTCGTCATTCTCCTGGCGGCGGTGATCGCCGACGGCGCGGCGGTCGCCTGGGAATCGATGCACCCCTCGGCGCACCGGCTCGATTACGGTGTCCTCGGGGATGGGCACGGCCTCGCCGCGCTCACCGAGCGCCAGGACCGTGGCCCGGGCAATGCCGAAGAACATGTAGAACAGACCGAGCGGGAAGAGGAAGTGCTCCGGGAACATCAATCCGCCGACCAGGATGATCACGTGGACCACGATCCCGAGCCATCCCTTGATGGACCTGGTCCCGATTGATGGCAGTCGTGGGTACTTGATCGTGCTGACCATCAGCAGCGCCAGCACCACCATCAGGACCGACAGCCCTTCCTTTTGCAGGTTGAGGTAGGCCAGCGAGGCCTGGTACCAAGTGGTCTGGCTGAAGGGGTAGTACACCGCCAGCATCATTCCGGCCGACGGACTCGGCATGCCCGTGAACCAGCCGGGTGTCGGTTTCTGGTCGTGCATCACATTGTAGCGGGCCAGACGGATGGCCACCGCCACCACGTACAACCAGCAGATCAGCCAGCCGAATTTTCCCGCCTGCGAAAACTCGAGGAAGTACATCACCATCGCGGGCGCGACGCCGAACGAGATCACATCAACCAGCGAATCCAGCTCGGCGCCGAACGCGCTGCCGGTATTGGACAGCCGGGCCACCCGGCCGTCCAGCATGTCCAGGATGCCGGCGAAGACGATGAACCATGCCGCCCAGGTGAAGTTGTGGTTGAAGGCCGAGATGATGGCCCAGAACCCGAAGAACAGATTGCCCAGGGTAAACGCGCTGGGAACGATGACGACCACCCGGCGCATTTCGGGGCGGCCCAGCCGGGTCACGCGCGAAATCATTGCCATGTGGCCACCACGGTCACACCAGCCTGCGTGAGCTGATCGACCACCACATTGGGCCGGACTCCTGCCGGAACGAACACGTCCACCCGCGACCCGAAGCGAATCAGTCCCATGCGTTCTCCCTGGCGGGCCACTGCACCCACCGCATCATCGGTGACGATCCGCCGCGCAATCAGCCCGGCGATCTGACGAACCAGAATCCTGCCGCGTGCCGTCTCAAGGCCGATCGAGCACTGTTCGTTCTCGAGGCTCGCCTTGTCGGTGCCCGCATGCCCGAAATGGCCGGCGTTGTAATGACGGTAGGCCACGGTGCCATCCATCGGATAGCGATTCACGTGGACGTTGAACACGTTCATGAAGATTGAGATCCGGGTGGCCTTGCCGCCGACGAATGACGGCTCCTCAACTTCGAGCACACTGACCACCCGGCCGTCAGCCGGGGCGATGACTACCTGGTCTCCCCGCGGACCCGGGCGCACCGGATCCCGGAAAAAGGCCACGACCCAGATGGCGACCGGCAGCCAGAGCACCGACACCCACCACGGCGTCAACCAGCACAGCAGGCCGTAGATGACCCACCCCCCGATGATGAACGGCCAGCCTTCCGGTGCAACTTTCATGACGCCTCCTCGGGAAGCTCGGCGCCAGTGATCCGGCGGTAGGCTTCAAGATATCGCCGACTGGTGGCGTTGATCACTTCGGCCGGCAGCGGCGGCGGCGGGGACTCACCGTTCCATTGACCCTGCTGCCGGAGTCCGGCCAGGTAGTCCCGCAGCGGCTGTTTGTCGAAGCTCGGCTGGCTTTGTCCCGCCTGATACCCATCCGCTGGCCAGAACCGCGAGCTGTCAGGGGTCATCACTTCGTCGATCAGCCGCAGCGTGCCGGCCCGGTCGTGGCCGAACTCGAACTTGGTGTCGGCGATGATGATGCCGCGGGTGGCGGCGTGATTGCGCCCGGCCCGGTAGATATCGAAACTTGCCTCGCGCAGCGCCTTGGTCGTGGTGGTCCCCAGTGCCTCGACCACCGCGGACTCCGGCACATTGATATCGTGACCCGACTCCGCCTTGGTGGCTGGAGAAAAGATCGGCGGTTCCAGTCGGTCGCTCTCCAGCAGTCCGCCGGGCAGTGGCTCCCCCGCCAGCGTCCCGGACTTCCGGTACTCGGCCCATGCGGAGCCGGACAGATATCCCCGGACAATGCACTCGAACGCGATCGGCTCGGTCCGGCGCACCAGCATGGCGCGACCATTCAGGTGTGCTCGATGGCCCGCCAGCGCTGGCAGCTGCTTCACGATCTCGTCGGTGCGAGCGGTGATGAAGTGACTCGGCACCACCGACGCCAGTTTCTCGAACCAGAAGGCGCTGAGCTGGGTCAGCACCGCACCCTTACGCGGCACTGCCTCGGCCATGACGATGTCGAAGGCGCTGACCCGGTCGCTGGCCACCAGCAGGAGCTGCTCGGCGTCGACCTCGTACACCTCGCGGACCTTGCCGGTCCTGAGCAGCGGGAGCGGCAGTTGGCTCTTCACCAGTGCCGCGGGGGCCTTGGGCCTGGTCATACCCGGATCTCGGCGGCTTCGGGCGTGGTGGCGAGCGGCAGGGCACGGGCCAGCAGCGGCTGCAGGTACTCAGCTAGGAATTCTTCGACTTGCTCGGCCGAGCGGCCGGTGTACCGCGTCGGATCAAGCTCGGCTTTGAGCACGGTCGACGGGACCTTCGCGAAGGCGGCATCGGCGGCCAGCTGGTCGAGCAGGGTGTTGGCTTCGCCACGGCCCACCGCTTCCGCCGTGGCCAGGCTGTTGATCCGGATGACTTCATGCAGCGCCTGGCGGTCGCCGCCGGCCTGGACCCCTAGCATCAGCCAGCGTTCGGTGGCCATGAATGGCATCTGCTCGTCGACATGCCGCCGGATAGTGGCTTCCCGCACTTCGATGCCAGCGGCGATATTGCTTAGCAGGATGAGCAGGGCGTCGGTCGCCAGAAACGCCTCCGGCAGAGTGAGCCGGCGGTTGGCGCTGTCATCCAGCGTCCGCTCCAGCCACTGGGTGGCGGCGGTGTTGCTGGTGTTGGCCTGCAGCGCAATGATGAACCGCGCCAGCCCGCAGATCCGCTCGGACCGCATCGGATTCCGTTTGTAGGCCATCGCGCTCGAACCGATCTGCTCGCTCTCGAACGGCTCAAGCAGTTCTCCCTCGTGCTGCAGCAGCCGAAGGTCGGTGGCCATCTTGGCGGCCGACTGGGCAATGCCTGACAGCGCGTCCAGCACCATGCTGTCGGCCTTGCGGCTGTAGGTCTGGCCAGTCACCGGGAATACCCGGTCCATTCCAAGTTTATGGGCCACCTTGCGTTCAAGCTCACGGACTTTGGCGTGATCGCCCTTGAACAGCTCGAGAAACGACGCCTGGGTTCCGGTCGTACCCTTGCAGCCGCGCAACCGCATCGACTCCAGACGGTGGCACAGCTCCTCGACATCGAGCGCCAGGTCCTGCATCCAGAGCGTGGCCCGCTTGCCGACGGTGGTCAGCTGGGCCGGCTGAAAATGGGTATACGCGAGGCAGGGCAGGGCCGCGTTGCGCTTGGCAAATCCCTCGAGCGATTCGAGCACGCCCAGCAGGCGGCCCAGCAGCAGCCTCAGCCCTTCGTGCATGACCAGTACATCGGCATTGTCGGTGACGAATGCGCTGGTGGCACCCAGGTGAATGATCGGGCGCGCCGCCGGCACCTGTTCGCCGAATTGATGGATGTGGGCCATCACATCATGGCGGAACCGCCGTTCGTACTCCGCGGCCGCCACCAGATCGGCGTCATCGAGATGAGCCCGCATCCCGGTCAGGGCGGCCTCGGGGATGTCCAGTCCGAGCTCTCGCTCGGATTCGGCCAGCGCCAGCCAGACCCGCCGCCACAGACCGATCCGGCGCGGCTCGCCCCACAGCCGCTGCATCGCCGGTGAGGCGTAACGAGTGCCCAGCGGTGAACGATAGCGGTCGTCGGTCATCGGAACATCAGGTCGGTGTAGGCCACCTGGCCCCCTCGCTCGACGTAGACCCGGAGCGACTGGCGCGCTCGCATCACGTCCAGTACGTGCCGGACGTCCTCGGCCGTGTTGATCGTGTTGCGGTTGATCCCCACGATCACGTCGCCCTCCTGCAAACCGGTCTGCTCGCTGGCGCCCGGCGCAATCCGGAAGATCAGCGCTCCTCGCTGGGACCGGACCCGGCGCTCGGCGCGGATCTCCGGCGTCAGCGAAATCAGCTGCAGGTCCTTGAGGACCGTGACCTTCTCCGCGGTGACCGTGGGCAGGTCGCCACTGATCAGCGTCCGGCTGACCAGCCGCTGGCTGCCATCGGCCCGGTCGACGATCCGGATGGTGTCGCCGACGCCGAGGTCGAGTTTGACCGCTTCCCAGTCGAGATAGTTGCGCAGCCGTCGGCCGTTGGCCTCAGTCAAAACATCGCCGCGGTGAATTCCGGCCCGGTCGGCTGGACCGCCGGGCGCCACGTTCCGGACCAACCCGCCACCCTGGGTTTTCCAGTTCTCCAACTCCTCGGAGTTGGCCACGTCGAGCCCGGTCCAGGCCCGGCGCCCCGAGCCCCGCGTGTTGATCTCGTCCGC
>JBEPVA010000094.1:0-14326 GCA_041691295.1 Gemmatimonadota bacterium | reverse complement strand
CGGCAAAGGCCAGCATGGCCTCGAGACGGCGCTTGAGCTCCTTGCGACCGAACCCGAGGATCGCGCCCTGCAGAAAGATATTTTCCCGGCCGGTCAGTTCGGGATGAAAGCCGCCGCCGAGGTGGGTCAACAGCGCAAAACGGCCGTTGATGGCCAGCCGCCCCCGCGATGGCGGCATCATGCCCGAGACCAGTTTGAGCATGGTCGACTTGCCCGAGCCGTTGGCGCCCACCAGCGCAAAGGCACTACCCCGCGCCACCTCGAACGACACATCCTTGAGGGCCCAAAGCCCCGACTCATCTGCGGCCGAGGGATGCCGCCAGCTGCGCCATCCGTCCTTGACCATGCCCCCGATCGAGCGTCCACGCAGGCGATATCGCTTCCATACCCCGGCCACCTCGATAGCGTTGCTCATCAGACCGATTCGGCGAAGAACGGGCGGGTGGCACGGAACACCAGCAGCCCGGCCGCGAGCAACGCCAGCGACACTACCGCTGGATACAGCAGCTGTTCCGCGGTCGGCCACACCCCGCGCAGCAAGCAGTTGCGCGAGGCCTCAAACAGCCCCACCAGGGGATTCAGTTCGTAGACCGCGCGGTACTGCGCTGGAATCGCGCTGGCGGCATAGGCCAGCGGGGTTCCCAGCTGCCAGAGCCGGAGGCCGATCTCGGTGGCATAGCCAAGGTCGTGATAGAAGACATGGATGGCGCTGCCGAGGATCGTGATGCCCGCCACAAGGGTGAGCAGAATGGCCAGGACAGGGATTATGCCAAGGATGGCCCACGTGGCTGGCACGTGGTACCAGATCATCAGGCCGATCAGGATCAGGCTGCTCACCAGCAGATCGACCAGGGCGGAGCCGACCGTCGCGATCGGAAGGGTCAAGGTGTTGAAGGGAACCCGCGAGACAAGCCCCGCATGATTGGTGATGCTGCGAACCCCACCGGCCACCGAGCCCATCACCAGGGTCCAGAGCATCACCCCGGTGAAGGCAAAGAGCGGGTAGGGCAATCCGTCGCTGGGGGCGTTGAGTACACCCCGAAAGACGAAGACGAAGATGGCCAGTTCGGCCAGCGGACGACCGATCCCCCAGGCGACCCCGATCAGGGTCTGGCGGTACCGAGTCCTCAGATCCCGCAGGATCAGCTGGACCACGAGGTAGTTGAAGCGCGACCGCTCGGACGCCAGGTCAGGACTCCGCGAGAGATGGTGGCGATGGGAGATTGACTGGAAGTTAGGCGGCCCCGTGAGGGTGGACTACCCCACCCGGCCGCCTGTGATTCGGCCGATGCGGCGATTACCTTGTTCGGCCATGCCGATGCGGGTGGCGGTGTGCATTTCGGGACGCGGCAGCAACCTGCAGTCGCTGCTGGCGGCGCTGGATTCCGGGGCACCGGCGGCCGTGGTCCTGGTGATCAGCAACAGCCCGGAAGCCGGTGGGCTCGGGCTGGCCCGCGGCCGTGGAATTCCCGCCGTGGTGCTGCGTGACCATCGTGATGGCGCCGAACTGCTCGGCTTGCTGGAGCTGCACCGGATCGACCTGGTGGTCCTGGCCGGCTACCTCAAAATGGTGCCGCCGGCCGTGGTCGAGCGATATCGGGGGCGGATGATCAACATCCACCCTTCCCTGCTTCCGGCATTCGGCGGGCCGGGAATGTACGGCACCCGGGTGCATCGGGCGGTGATTGCGGCCGGGGTGGCGGAGTCTGGCGCCACCGTCCACCTGGTGGACGAGGAGTATGACCGGGGCCAGATCCTGGCCCAGGGCCGAGTCCCGGTTCTGCCGGGCGATAGCCCGGAGCAGCTGGCGGCGCGAGTGCTGGAAGTGGAGCACCAGCTGCTGCCCGCCGTGGTCCTCGCCGCCGCAAGGGCCGGACGCCCTGTACCGCTCGACCCTTCAACGGAGTAGCAACCGACCGATCATGCCCCGGGCCCTGATATCCGTCAGTGACAAGCGCGGCATCGTCCCATTTGCCCAGGAGCTGGTGGCAATGGGATGGGAGATCCTCTCCACCGGGGGCACCCATGCGGCGCTGCGCAAGGCGGGGGTGCCCTCAGTCTCGGTGGAATCGGTCACCGGCTTCCCCGAAATTCTCGATGGCAGGGTCAAGACGCTGCATCCGCTGATTCATGGCGGCCTGCTGGCCCGGCGCGGCGTCACTGAACATGAATCGGCCCTTGCCGCTCACGGCATCACCCCGATCGACCTGCTGGCCGTCAATCTGTATCCCTTCCGCGAAACCGTCGCCAAGCCCAATGTGAGCTTCGAGGACGCCATCGAGAACATCGATGTCGGTGGCCCTGCCATGCTCCGCTCGGCGGCCAAGAATCACGAATCCGTCATCGTGGTGGTGGATCCGACCGACTATCAGCCGGTGCTGCAGATGCTCCGCGCCGGCGGAGTCCCGCCGGAGGCACGGCGCGCCTTTGCCGCCAAGGTCTTCAGTCATACCGGGAACTACGACGCGGCCATTGCCCATTACCTGATTCCCACGGAAGAAGGGCTGCCGAGCCAGATCACCGTGACCATCGAACAGGTGATGAAGCTCAGATACGGCGAGAATCCGTCGCAGCGGGCAGGCCTGTACGCCACTGACGAGCCACGCGGCATCCGGGACCTGAAGCAGCGCCAGGGCAAGGAGCTGTCGTTCAACAATCTGCTGGATCTCGACGCCGGGATGACCACGGTAGCACTCTGGCAGGGCCGGCCGGCCTGTGCCGTCATCAAGCATTCGACGCCCTGCGGCGTGGCGCTCGGACCCACCGCCGGTGAGGCGGCCCGCCGTGCCATTGCGGCCGATCCTCAATCGGCATTCGGCGGCATCGTGGCCTTCAACACCGTGGTCGATGCCAAGGCGGCCGAGGCGCTGGGCGATCTTTTTCTGGAAGTCGTGGTGGCCCCGTCGTTCCACGAAGAGGCGCTGGCGCTGCTGGCCAAGCGGAAGAATCTGCGGGTGGTCGAACTGCCGGTCAGCCACGGCGAACCGGGCTTCGACCTCAAGCGGCTGCGGGGCGGATTCCTGGTGCAGGACCGGTTTGCCTTCGACCCGTCGGATCACGACTGGAAAGTGGTAACCAGGCGGCCTCCGACCGAGGTGGAGTACGGTGACCTGCGGTTTGCCTGGGCGGCCGTGTCCGCCATCAAATCAAACGCAGTGCTGCTGGTGCGCGATGAACAGACCATCGGAATCGGCGCCGGCCAGATGAGCCGGGTCGACAGCTCGTTCCTGGCCGTGCACAAGGCCCGCCAGCAGCAGCACGATACCAGGGGTGCCTGTATGGCGTCCGACGCATTCTTCCCGTTTGCCGACGGGGTCGATGAGGCCGCGGCGGCCGGGGTTACCGCCATCATCCAGCCCGGTGGTTCGATCCGCGACGCCGATGTCATCGCGGCCGCCGATGCCAAGGGGCTGGCCATGGTATTTACCGGGCGGCGGCAGTTCCGCCACTGAGTAACCGGAGCGGGCTGTCGAGCATCCAGGAAGCAGTCCGGCAGCCGTTCCGCCTTGATTCCCGTTCCCCGTATCCGGAATTCATGACCGACCTCGACACCGATCACCGTCCACCCTACGCCTACGCCGCTCTCACCGCGCTGGTGGTCTTTGCCATCTATTTGGCAACGCTGGCGCCGACCACGGCGTTCTGGGATACCTCCGAGTACCTGTCCGCGGCCTACGTGCTCGGAATTCCCCACCCGCCCGGCAATCCGTTGTTCACGATTCTGGCGCATACCTGGGGAGCGATTCCGTTCGCCAAGGAATACGCCGTGCGGATCAATCTGTTCGCCGCGGTGACCAGTGCAGCCTCCGCCGGGCTCTGGTTCCTGGTGGCGGAGCGGTGGATGCGGGATGTGGTCACGGTGCGCTGGGCCCGGCTGGCGGCCGCCTTTGCCGGCGGTCTCGTGGCCGCCACCAGCTGGACGGTCTGGAACCAGTCGACCGTCAACGAGAAGGTCTACACCGTCTCGATGTTCTCGACTGCGCTGATTGCCTGGCTAGGCGTACATTGGGCCGATGACGTGCCGGGACCGCACCGGGACCGGTGGCTGGTGCTGATCGCATATCTGCTGGCGCTGACCTCGACCAACCACATGATGGGCGTGCTGGCGGCACCCGCGGTGGCAGTCTACGTGCTGTGGACCGACTGGCGGGTCATTACCCGGCCGTGGGTGATCATTTCGGTGCTCGGAGCGGTCGTCGTGGGCGTATCTCTCAACTACATCTACCTGCCAATACGCTCGGCACACTATCCGCCGATCAACGAGGGCGAGCCGATCGGCTTCTTCAGCCAGGCGCTGATGGATGTGCTCAACCGGGTGCAGTATGGCAAACCATCACTGATGCAGCGGCAGGCGGACCTGCTGTCCCAGATCGGCAATTACATCCAGTACTTCGGCTGGCAGTTTGCCCGGGACTGGACCCCGGTAACCAGGCTGTTCACCGCCATCTTCGGCGCCATCGGCCTGTACGGCGGCGTGGTCCTGTGGATCAAGGACAAGCGGGCGGCGGCCGCCTCGACGGTGTTGATGCTGACGCTGACGATCGCGCTGATCGTGTACCTCAATTTCAAGTACGGCTTCTCGTACCACCCCGAGCTGGGCAACGTGCCGCGTGAAGTCCGCGAACGCGATTATTTCTTCGTGGTCTCGTTTGCCGCGTTCGGGCTCTGGATTGCAGTCGGATTCGGGGCGCTGATGTCCAACATCGTTGAAGCGCTGCAGGCCCGTGGCGAAGAGCGGAGCCGCTGGATTGCGGCCACGCCCATCCTGGGCCTGGCCCTGGTTCCGCTCCTGGCCAACCGGGTAACCGCCTCCCGGGCCAACGAAACCATGGCCCGGGATATTGCCGTCGATCTGCTCGAGTCGGTCGAGCCCTACGGCATCCTGATCACCGCCGGAGACAACGACACGTTCCCGCTGTGGTTTGCCCAGGAAGTCGAGCATGTCCGGCCCGACGTGACCCTGGCCAACCTGTCGCTGATGAACACCAGGTGGCATCTCAAGCAGCTGTCTCGGCGGGTTACCCCGGAATTCGACCCGTCCAAGGCCGCCGCGATCTGGCGCTACAAGACGTGGACCCGGCCCACCAAGCCGGCGCTGCAGCTCAGTGAAGCGGCCATAGACAGCCTGCCCGAGGTGTCCCCGATCCCGAAAAACTCGGGGGTCAAGTTCGACAGCCTCCAGATGGTGTTCGGGCAGGAATACCTGGAGCTCAAGGACCTGGCGGCGCTGTTCATGATTCGCGATAACGTGGGACAGCGGCCCATCTACTTCAGCTGGAGTGATGCCAACTACCCCGATGCCACGTTCGGCCTCGGCGCCTACCTGATCTCGGCCGGGCTGGTACGGCGGCTGCAGTATGCCGCTGTCATCCCGAGTGATTCGGTGGTGCTCAACCGCGGCCTGGGTTACGTCAACTATCCACGGACCCGGAAGCTGATGTGGGAGCAGTACCACTGGCCCAGTGCGGCGAAGCACCGGCCGAGGGGGTGGGTCGATCCGCCGTCGGGGTCGATTCTGCAGATGTACTCGATCGTGTACGGCGGCTTTTCCCCGACCCTGCGCCAGAAGGGTGACACGACCGAGGCGACCAGGGCGGATTCGGTGGCCCGGGCCATTCAGTGGAACTTCACCGGCGGGCAGTAGCGATCCGGGACCTCCAAACCCAGCAGGAACCCGAACCGCGGATGGCGCGTCCGGCGCCATCCGCGGTTTGCTGCAAGCCCCTTTGACACCCCGGCTGATACTTCGCAGATTCAAGGCATTCCCTATAGCATAGCCACTCGCTGGTGAGGAACCTGCGCATGCCGCACCGCCCCGGAACGGGTCCGTCGAGCCGTCGTGCCCTCGGTCTGCTGGTGGCTGCGGCCCTGATGTGGGCCGGATGCACCGAGGATACCCCAATTGGGCCGGGACCTGTCGCCGCGGTGCGGGTGGTGCCCGATTCGCTGCGAATGGTGGCAGGCACCAGTGATACCCTGCATGGCTTTGCCCTGGACGCCTCGGGCGCCCTGCTGTCCAGTCAGCCGGTCAACTGGACCACCACCGATCCGACCGTCGCGACCGTCACGTCTGGCGGTGTGGTGTCCGGTGTGGCCATCGGTGCGGCCCTGATCATTGCGACCCTCGACAAATTTGCCGATACCTCGGTAGTCCGAGTCCTCCCTGCCCCAACCATCCAGCTCACCCCTGACAGCCTCACCTTCACGGGTGTGGCCGGCAGCGGAGCGCTGACGGACCAGACCGTGGCGGTGGATAACTCCGGCGGTGGGACCCTCACCGGCTTGAGTGTGGTGTCGGTGACCTACAGCGCCGGTGCCACCGGCTGGGCGACCGCCGCACTCGACCAGCCGGCAGCGCCGGGCACCCTGACCATGAGCGTGTCGACCACGGGTCTGGCCGTGGGCAGCTATACAGCTAAGATCGCCATCGGTGACCCAACCGCCACCAATAATCCGGATACCGTCCGGGTACGACTTACCCTCTCCGCGGGCGCGCCAGCCTCGCTGGCCGCCAACGTCGGCGATGGCCAGTCCGGCACCGTCAATACCGTTGTCACCACTGCACCATCGGTGAAGGTGCTCGACACCTTCGGCAACGGGGTCGCCGGAGTCAGCGTCAGCTTTGCGGTAGCGTCCGGCGGTGGCGCGGTGACCGGCAGTACCGTCACCAGCGATGCCTCGGGAATTGCGACGATCGGCAGCTGGAAGCTCGGGACCGCCGCGGGCTCGAATACGCTGCGGGCAACCGCTGCGGCCCTGGTCGGCAGCCAGGTACTGTTCACTGCCACAGGCGCCGCTGCCAGCGCGACCCAGGTTGCCAAGAATAGCGGCGACGCCCAGTCGGTGACGGCCGGAACAGCGGTGGGCCTGGCTCCGTCGGTGCTGGTCCAGGACCAGTTCAACAATCCGGTGGCAGGTGTGGCCGTCGTGTTCGCGGTGGCCGGCGGCGGCGGAGTGGTGGCAGGGGGCAATGCGACTACCAATGCATCGGGTATTGCGACTGTCACCAGCTGGACCCTTGGCGCCATCACCGGCGTCAACAGCCTGACGGCCAGCAGCGCCGGTCTCACCGGATCGCCGCTGACCTTCACCGCCACCGGTATCGCAGGCGCCGCCACGACGCTGGCGGCCAACAGCGCCACCGTCCTGACCGGCACCGCGGGGGCAGTCGTCGCCACGCCGCCTTCGGTCAAGGTTACGGACAACAACGGCAATGGCGTGGCTGGCGTTACGGTCACCTTTGCGGTGACCGGCGGTGGCGGCAGCCTGACTGGCCCGGCCACCGTCGTTACTTCGGCACTCGGCGTGGCCACGGTCGGCGGTTGGACCCTGGGCAGCTCCACCGGCGCCAATACGCTCTCGGCTTCTGCCAGCGGGCTCACCGGCAGTCCCCAGACCTTCACCGCGACCGCCGCCGCCGGCGCCGCCACCCAGATGGCCTTGACCGGCGGCAACAACCAGACGGGCACCGTGGGGTCGGCCCTCGCAACGGCACTCACCGTCAAGGTGAGTGACGCCAATGGCAACGGCGTCGCGGGCCTCAGCGTCGCCTGGGCGGTGACCGGCGGCGGCTCGATCCCCCCGACCTCGGTGACGAGCGCTGGCGGCATTGCGTCGGCCATCCGGACCCTGGGCAACACCGCCGGCCCCCAGGGTGCCACCGCCACGGTCACCGGGCTGACCGGCTCACCGGTCGGCTTCAGTGCCACCGCCACCGCCGGCAGCGCCAGCCAGATCGCGATCAATGCCGGCAACGGTCAGAGCGGCAGCATCGGCACCGCCGTCGCGGTACTTCCCTCGGTCCTGGTCACTGACGCCTTGGGCAACCCGGTCGGTGGCGTCAGCGTCACCTTTGCGGTGGCCGCCAACAACGGCAGCGTCACCGGCGCGAGCCAGACGACCGCGGCCACCGGCATCGCGGTACTCGGAAGCTGGTCACTGGGCACTGCCGCCAAGACTGACACCCTGACGGCAACGTCCGCCGGGCTGACCGGATCGCCACTCAGCTTTACCGCCGTCGTCACGGCCGGCACCGCCGCTTCGATGGCGCTCAGCACCGGCAACGGCCAAACCGGCGCAGCCGGCACAGCGCTGGCGACTCCCTATGCCGTCCTGATCACCGATGGCAGCGGGAATCCGGTAGCGGGCACGGTCGTGACCTGGGCCGCCGCCGGTGGTGGATCGATCACGCCGTCGTCGACGACCAATGGCAGCGGCATCGCGACCGCCACCCGCACCCTCGGACCGGCCGCCGGCGCACAGACAGCTACGGCCACCGCCGCGGGTCTGGCGGGAAGTCCGGTGAACTTCACCGCGACCGCAACGGCCGCTGCGGCCACCGCGATTGCCTCGAGTGCCGGCAATGGACAGACCGCCGCGGCCGGAACTGCGGTGGCCATCAACCCCACGGTCCTGGTCACTGACCAGTTCGGCAACCCAGTACCTGGCGTGGCGGTGACGTTCGCGGCCACCGCGATCAACGGGACCGTGACTGGCGGAAGTGCCACGACCAATGCCAGCGGCGTGGCCACGGTGGGCAGCTGGACCCTTGGAGTCACCGCCAGGAGCGACACGCTGCGGGCGACCTCGACGGGGCTGACCGGTTCACCAATCATTTTCACTGCCACCGCGACCGCCGGCGCCGCCAGCCAGATTGCCTTGAACGGCGGCAATGTTCAGTCCGCGATTGCCGGCGCCTCAGTGACAACCGCTCCCTCGGTCATCGTCCGCGACGCGCTCAGCAATCCGGTGGCCGGCGTGGCGGTGACCTTTGCGGTCACCGGTGGTGGTGGCAGCGTCACCGGCGGCAGCGCCACCTCGAATGCCGCCGGGGTGGCTGCAGTGGGCAGCTGGACTCTGGGTACCACCGCCGGCGCCAACACGCTGTCGGCGAGCGCGACCGGGCTGGCCGGTTCACCGATTGGATTCACCGCCACCGGCACTGCCGGACCGGCCACCACTCTCGCGGCCAATACCGCCACGACGCTGGCTGGATCTGTCGGACAGGCCGTCGCTCCCGCACCGTCGGTCAAGGTCACCGATGCCAACGGCAATCCGGTCGCGGGTATCAACGTGACTTTTGCGGTGACTGGCGGCGGTGGCAGCATCGCCGGCACGGCAACCAAGGTCACCAGTGCCCTCGGTGTTGCCACAGTTACGGGATGGACGCTGGGAGCGGTGACAGGCTCCAACTCCCTGACCGCGACCTCCGCCGGGCTGACCGGATCACCGGTCACCTTCACTGCCACCGGTAACCCCGGCGGCGCCGCCGATATTGCGCTAGTCAGCGGCAGCGGCCAGACCGGCGCCGTGGGTGCTGCCCTGACGACCGTACTGACCGTTCGGGTCACCGACAGCCTGAGCAATCCGGTGAGCGGGTTTACCGTGGCCTGGTCGGCTTCCGGCGGCGGCACGATCACGCCGAGTTCGGTGACTAATGGGTCGGGAGACGCGACCGCGACGTGGACGCTGGGCAGCGCCACCGGCGCCCAGACCGCCAGCGCATCGGCCAGCGGTCTGGCCGGAAGCCCCGTCGGATTCACCGCCACCGCCACGGCGGGAGCCGCGACCCAGATCACCCTCAACGCCGGCAATGGCCAGACAGCGGCGGTAAACAGCACCGTCGCCATCGCGCCGTCGGTGAAGGTGGCTGACGCGTTCGGGAACGGAGTGAGCGGGGTCAGCGTGACGTTTGCCGCGACGGTGGGAGGTGGGAGTGTGACTGGCGGTGCCGCCACCACTGGCCCGGGCGGCATTGCCACGGTCGGAAGCTGGACCCTCGGCAACACCGCCGGGGCCAACACCCTGACCGCGACGTCGGCCGGGCTCACCGGCAGTCCGGTGAGCTTCAACGCCACCGGGGTAGCGGGGACCGCCAGCCAGATAGCCGTCAACACCGGCGATGGGCAGTCCGCAACCGCAGGCAGCGCCGTTGCGACCAATCCGTCAGTGATCGTGCGGGATGCCTTCAGCAACCCCGTCGCAGGTGTGGCAGTGACCTTCGCGGTCACCGGCGGCGGCGGCAGCCGCACGGCCGGCAGCACCACGACCAACGCCTCCGGAATTGCGACTGTCGGCAGCTGGACCCTGGGCACCACTGCCGGGGCCAATACCCTGAGCGCGACTTCGACCGGTCTGGCCGGCAGCCCCGTCAGCTTCAGCGCCATCGGCACCGCGGGAGCCGTGACCCACCTGGTCATTGTCCAGGGTGACGCTCAGACTGGCACCGCCGGAGCCGCATTGGCCTCGGCCCCGACGGTCAGCGCACTCGATATCAATAACAACCCTGTCATCGGGGTGAGCGTGGGCTTCGCGGCCAGCGGCAATGGCTCCGCCACCAGCCCAGTGGCAACCGGTGGCACCGGTCAGGCAGCGACCAGCTGGACCCTGGCCACCACCGCCGGAGCCAACAGCCTCACCGTCTCGGCCAGCGGAGTGACGTCCCTCACCTTCAGCGCCACCGGTACCTCGGCGGCGGCCGCCACGATCGCGGCCAGCGGCGGCAACGGTCAATCGGCCACGGTGAACACCGCGGTGGGTACGCCGCCCTCGGTCCTGGTCACCGATGGATTCGGCAACCCGGTCAGCGGAGTTTCGGTGACCTTTGCCACTGGCACCGGCAGCGTGACCGGCGGCAGCGCCACGACCAATGGCAGTGGCATCGCGACGGTTGGCAGTTGGACCCTGGGCACCGCGGCCGGGATCCAGAATCTCTCCGCCACCGCCGCTGGTCTGGCCGGCTCGCCGGTCACGTTCAGCGCCACGGCTACTGCCGGAGCGGCGAACCAGATCGCGGTCAATGGCGGTAACGGTCAGAGCGCCACGGTGGCCGCGGCGGTTGCCACCGCGCCATCGGTCATCGTTCGCGACCAGTTCGGTAACCCGGTTGGCGCCGGGTTCCCGGTGACCTTTGCCGCCAGCGGCGTCAACGGCAGCAGTGCCACCGGCACCGCGGCCAGCACCTCGGCCGCTGGCGTGGCCACCGTCGGCGGCTGGACCCTTGGCACCGTGAGTGGCAGCTACAGCCTTACCGCCACGGCCGCCGGACTGACCGGCAGCCCCGTCGGGTTTACGGCGACCGGCGTCCCTGGTGCGCCGGATGGCGGCACCAGCAGCTTCACGGTCACCACCGCCTCGATCACGGCCAGCAGTGGCGGCAGCACGACCACCGCCACGGCCACCGTGCGAGATCAGTTCAGCAACCTGGTCCCTGGCGCCACGGTGGTGTTCGCCTCGACCGGCAGCGGCAACGGTTTCTCAACGCTGAGCGGCTCGGCCAATGGCAGCGCCCAGCTCAGCACCTCTTTCTCCTCGACGACCGCCGAAACCAAGACACTTTCCGCCACCGCAGGCGGCACCCCGATCTCGCAGAATCAGCTGGTGACGGTCAACCCGGGGGCGGTCAGCGCCTCGCAGTCGTTGATCAGCGCCTCACCGGGCAGCATCACCGCCAGCAACGGCCTCAGCGCCTCGACGATCACCGTCACCGCGCGTGACGGGTTCAACAACGTGATCACCGGCCAGCCGGTGGTGCTGGCGGCTTCAGGCTCCGGAAACACGATTGGCCAGCCCGGCGCTACAAACGTTTCGGGCGTCACCACAGGCACGCTGAGCTCGACCGCCTCCGGCACCAAGACCGTGTCCGCCACCATCAACGGCACCGCCATCACCCCAACCACCAACGTCACGGTCGGGGCCGCGGCGGCCGCCAGCATGGCGTTCACCAATGCCGGTACCATGAACAACCAGACCGCCACGGTGAACACCACTGTCGGTGTGGCACCGTCGGTGACCATCACCGATGCCTTCGGCAACCCGGTTAGCGGCACCAGTGTGACATTCACCCCGGGCGTGAACGCAGGCACCAATGGAGGACTCAATGGTGGCGGCGCTGGTGGCACCGTGCTCTCGACGAGCAACGGGTCCGGCATCGCGGCAGTCACCAGCTGGCGATTGGGAACGACCTCAGGAACCAATTTCCTGACAGCAACAGCAACCGGCCTGACCTTTGTCCAGTACCAGGCGACCGCCACCGCGGGCGCGCCGGCATTGGTCAGCGTCAACGGTGGCAACAACCAGACGGCCCGAGTCAATGCCCTGGTCGCCACCGCCCCGAGCGTGCTGGTCACAGACGCCTTCGGCAACGCCGTGGCGAACGCAACGGTCAGCTGGGCAGTCACCAGCGGCGGCGGCAGTCTCGGCGTCTCCAGCAGTTTGAGCAATGCCTCGGGTATCGCGACGGAGGCCAGCTGGAGGCTGCAGGCTGCGGCTGCGTCGAGCGGCACCGGAACCCACGCCAACTCCCTCTCGGCTACGGCCGGGGGATCGACCTCATTCAATGCCTCCGCCATCTACTTCTATAGCGCGGATGTCTCACCCCTGGTCACGAACACCACTTTCGTGACCGCCTTCAGCAGTTGCAACAACTGTCATGGCTGGACTCGCGCCAACCTGGTGAACCAGGCCGCGAGCCTCGACCCCGGCTGCGGTACGCTCGTGATCCCCGGCAATGCGGCCGGCAGCTTCCTCATCAAGAAGCTCAATGGGTCAATGGGGGCCGGGTGCGGCGGCAGAATGGCCAGCAGCCAGACCGGCAACGGTGGCGACGTGATGTCCGCGGGACAGCTGCAGATCGTGACCGACTGGATCAATAACGGGGCACCGAACAACTAGGGGGCAGCGGGGCAGCGGGGCCGAGGATAGAGCCCGGCTCTCAAATCGCAAAGGGCCGACTTCAGTTGAAGTCGGCCCTTTGTGGCAATGCAGCGTCTGCTGTTCAGCACGCAGGACGAGGTTCACTCAACCTGGAAGAATTTCTGCCCCCCGGCCCCGCCCTCAGCTAGAAGTTGAACTCCAGCCCAGTCGTGTACGCAATGTCCGGCGTCACTCCGCCGTTCCGGAGCGGGATCAGGGTGTTGACCAGCGCGGTGGCCGCGCCGCTGAGCCGGAATTTGAAGCCGAAGCTGGCATCGATCCGGTGGTCGTGGCTGTTGGGGACCGAGGTCCGGTCGATCGAGTGGGCGTAGGGCGCGGTGTACTGCACGGCGCCCGGCACCTGGAACGGGGTGCCCAGCTCCCAATTCCCGAGCACATCGACGGCCATGGTGGCCCAGGGGGCCACCAGCTGGTCAAAGCCCAGGTAGGTCAGGACCTGGTCGTTGATCCCGGACCCATCGCGGTACAGGTAGCCCAGGTTGACGTGGGGTGAGAAGCCGCCGAAGTGCGACGAGGCGACCAGCGCCAGCCGGCCGGAGTAGTGGCCTGAGCCGAGCAGGTTCTGCTCGTTGCCGGTCGGGAAGCGGACGTCACCGAGCAGCGCCATCGAATAGGTCGGATTGTTGATCCAGCCCCACTTGAGGCGTACGGCCACATCGCCCAGGCCGGTGGCCGAGCCGAAGGTGCTGGACGAGGCCCGCAGGATCGGATCAGCGGCGGTGCCGGCGAAATAGTGGACGATGGGGAGGCCGAACGGATTGATCTGGGCGTCGGTGCGGCCTTCCAGCGAGGTATGCACCAGCGGCACCGCGACACTGATATCCAGCTTGTCGAGCAGGCCGTAGGTCACGAAAAATGCCGAGACCAGCTGATCGACATTCAGGGCCAGGCGAACGGTGATGAAATCGTTCTCGAACGAAGGATTGCCCTGGGCCGGATCACCGATATTCTGGTGGGTGAAGTTGAGCAGCAGGTTATTGAGCGGCACGCCGCGCAGCGAACGGTAGCGGATGTAGTTGAGATCGGCGCCCATGAGGAAGCGGCCCTTGCCGAGGTTCTCCGCCCGGTCGGCAAAGATCGGCCCCAGTGAACTGGTGGTCCGGACCGGCACCCCACCGACCAGCCGGAAGCTGATACCGCCACTGGTACCACCGATCGGGAAGCTGGAAGCGTTGAGCCCGACGCTGTTGGTCAGGAAGTTGACCACCGTCAGGCCGCCCTCCTTGGCATCACTGATGAAGTGGGAGCCATGGGTGGCACCCACCACGTTGAGGCAGAGTGGCTGGCCACAATCGCCGAAGGTGAACAGGCCGGTGACCTTGTCAGTGAGGGACTCTTGGGCCTGGGCCAGTCGGGGAACGAGCACCAGGACAAGAACCCACCAGCAGCGGACGAGACGACGCGGCATCGAGCCTCCAACGGGGGGGCGGACCTGCAATTGGCTCTGCGGGATAGACCTACGTTACCAGCCCCCGGGGGGTAGGGGCAAGACCGGGCTACTGCTGGACGTTACCAATCTGCCACGAGCCCGCCACCTTCTCCAGCACGATCGAACGGGGCGCCGGTGACCGGCTCAGGATCTTGCCCTTCTTGTCCCGCAGCACAGTTTGGC
>JBEPVA010000093.1:0-14466 GCA_041691295.1 Gemmatimonadota bacterium | reverse complement strand
GTATAAGAGACAGAGGCTACGGAGCCCAACACCACGTAGATCGCCGCGAGAATGAAGAGAATCGGCGTGAGCGGAAACCACGGAACCCGGAACCCGGAACCACTGACGCCAGCGTCACGCCTGCGATAGACGAACAGCGTCGCCACGGTCAGGGCAAAGAAGATCCAGTCACAGAACACCACGTAATCGAGCAGCTGGCCGTAGCTGCCGGTCTTGAGCAGGATGACGGCCCAGACGCTCTGGAACACGATGGCCGTGACTGGAGTCCGGAATTTTGGATGGAGGGTCGCAAAGCTCTTGAAGAAGAGGCCATCGGCCGCCATGGCCTGGTAGACCCGCGGTGTCACCAGAATGACCAGCCCCAGAAAGCCGAAGGTCGAGAGGGCAATGCCGGCACTGATCAGGGTCGCACCACCGGGTCCGACCAGTATCCGCATCGCGTCGGCGGCGGGTGCCTGGCTGGCCGCCAGTCCGGCGGCCCCCATGGCCTTGAGGTAGGTCACATTGGCCAGCACGTAGACCGCGATGACGATCAGCACGCCGAGGATCAGGGCCCGGGGCAGATTCTTTTCCGGGTCGATGATCTCCTCGGCGATGAAGTTGGTCTGCTGCCAGCCACCGCAGGCAAAGAGAACTGGCACCAGCGCCGTTCCCATACCTACCACGATCCCCCAGCCGGTCGGTGCCACCACCGCGACCGCCGCCGCCTGCGCCTGCTCGGTCGTACTGTGGGTCAGGAAGAGGCCGGCGCCGATCAGCGCGGTGAGCGCCGCGAGCTTGAGCACGGTGAACAGATTCTGGGTCACCGCCCCCGGTTCCACCCCGACGATGTTGATGATCGAGAGCAGCGCGATGGCCCCGATGGCAATCGGGGTCACCAGCAAGGGGGACAGACCGAGTAGCGCGGTGGTGTAGCTCGCAAAGGTCACAGCCACCGCAGCCATGGCACCGGTCGCCATGACGAGCAGCAGCGCCCAGCCATACAGAAATCCGGGTAGTGGCCCGAAAGCTTCTCTCAGATAGGAATAGCCACCCCCCGCCTTGGGGGATCGGGCGCCGAGTTCGGCGAAACAGAGGGCGCCCAGCATTGCGATGGCGCCGCCCAGCACCCAGGCGCCGAGGGTCAGCTCGGCCGAGCCGACTCGTTGCGCCACGATGGCGCTGTTCATGAAAATTCCGGAACCGATGATCCCGCCGATGACGGTCATGGTGCCGGAAAAGAGGCCGAGGCGGCGGGCGTAGGTTACAGGCGCGGTCCCGGGTTTCGTCATGCGGGAAGATGTGGCGAGGTGGCGCGGGGGGGCAGGGGGGCCGGGGGGCAGGATGAAATTGGAATGGGGGGAATGCTCCGGTCCTCCGTCGTGATACGGTTTGACTCTCGTCTCTCGTCTCTCGTTTCTCGACTCACGGCCACCCACGAAAATTCGGCATTCTACGTCTCCTATTGACGATTCAACGGCCAAACAATACTATATCAGCATGATCGACGCCGTAGACGCCAAAATCATTGCAATTCTCCAGGCCAACGGCCGGGAGACCAACGCCGAAATCGCCCGGCGGGTGGATATGGCGGCGTCGGCGGTGCTGGAGCGGATCCGGAAGCTGGAGGCCCGCGGCGTGATCCAGGGCTACACCGCCCGGATCGATCCCAGGGCTGTCGACCTCGGCTTGCTGGCCTTTGTCTTTGTCCGGGCCGATGAGCGGGTCGGGGAGGAGTCGGCTGGCCGGCAGCTGGCGGCCATTCCGGAAGTGCTCGAGGTCCATCACGTCGCCGGTGAAGACTGTTACCTCGTGAAAGTGCGGGCCGAGGGTCCGGAGGCGCTGGGTCGGATACTGCGCGAACGGTTCGGGGCCATCGGGCACGTCCGGACCACCCGGACCACTATCGTGCTGTCGTCAGTCAAGGAATCCACCGAGCTGCTGATTCCGCAGGATACGGTCGTGGAGGGGGCGGCATGAGTCCCGCCAAGGCCTCGCGCTTCAAGCTGGCCCTCGCCTTTGCGGCCATCTGGGTCATCTGGGGATCGACCTACCTGGGCATCGCCATCGGGCTCGAGACCATCCCGACTTTTGCGCTGGCGGCCGGCCGGTTCATCATCGCCGCCATCGCGATGTATGCCTTTGCCCGCTACCGGGGCGCGGCCAACCCGACCCTGGCGCAGTGGCGCTGGGCCGCGCTGCTCGGTTTCCTGTTTTTCGTCATCGGCAATGGGGTCGTGGTCTTCGTGGAGCAGCGGGTCTCGAGCGGGTTGACCGCGCTGCTGGTGGCCATGGTCTCGGCCTGGACGGCCATTATCGAGTGGCTCAAGCCGGGTGGGCGAGCGCCGACTACGCCGGTGACCGTCGGAATCGTACTGGGCTTTGTCGGGGCCGCGCTGCTGTTGCTGCCGGTTGGCGGCGGCGGGGAGCAGGTTTCCCCGCTCGATGCCGGGCTGCTGATCGTTTCGACCTTTGCCTGGGCGCTGGCATCGGTGCTCAGCAAGAAGGCCGACCTCCCCAGGGAAACCAGCATGACCGCCGCCGCCGAGATGATCTGTGGTGCCGTGGGCTTAAGCCTGCTCGGCCTGTTCAGCGGCGATTTCGGCCGGATGGCTTCCAGCCACGTCAGCGGCCGGTCGTTCTGGGCGCTGATCTACCTGGCGGTGTTCGGCTCGCTGGTCGCCTTTACCTGCTTTGCCTGGCTGCTCAAGGTCAGCACCCCCGCCAAGGTCAGCACAGCGGGGTATATCAACCCGATGGTGGCGGTGGCGCTGGGGTGGGCCTTTCACTCCGAGGTGCTGACCCCGCGGTCGCTGATCGCGTCAGCCATCATCGTGGCCGGCGTGGCCCTGATCATCACCGGCGACAACCTGGTCAAGCTGCGGCAGCGGAAGGTGGCAGAGCCCTCGGTGGAGACGATTGGGCAGGAGGCGTGAAGCGGCTTTGAGCCGTAAGCCCTGAGCCGTAAGCCCTGAGCCGTAAGCCCTAAGCCTTAAGCGAACAGCATTCAGCCAGCAGCTCCAGGTTGTGGAGGTTTGGATGACACGCCGAATCGATCCGAGGATTGCCCTGCTGGTCCAGGGGTTGGACGCCGCTTATCTCAAGCGCGGCTGGCACGGGCCGGTGCTCCGCAACATCCTCAAGGGACTGCCGTTCGACCTGGCTCACCGCCGGCCGGTCCAGGGCCGCCACACGGTCTGGGAGCTGGCCCTCCACAGCGCCTACTGGAAGTACACCGTCCGTCGGCGGATCACCGGCGATTCCGAGCTGAGCTTTCCCCGTCCTGGCGCCAATTTCCCCGACGTCCCGATCCTCCCGTCTGCCGCCGAGTGGGCAGCGGACCTCACACTGCTGGACGACCAGCACCAGCTGCTCCGGCTGGCGGTCCTGGCATTTCCGCCGGCCCGGCTGGGCCGCAAGCGGCCCACGGCCACCTGGACCTTTGCCGAGGAGATCCAGGGGGCGGCGGCCCACGACCTGTACCATGGGGGGCAGATGATGCTACTCCGGAGGATGTTGGGGGCATAACCGGGGAGAAGGAGGAGGGAGGAAGGAGGAAGGGCAAACCGGCTCCGGTACGAGGCACTTTCGGCGTTTTCCCCTCCTCCCTCCTCCTTCCTCCTTTCTCTCGAAGTCGGCATAATTCCGCACCCCGCTCCCCCCGGTCCCGCCCATGCTGCTCGCTTCACGCGCCGCCACCGCCGTGGCCATTGCGTCACTGCTCGTCACTCCTGCGCCCACCCTCCAGGTGCTTCGCTCTTCGCCAGGCGGTGAGGCGTCACCGGCGTCGAAGGTGAGCGTGGTATTCGACCGGCCGGTGGCGGGGTCACTGGACCGCTCGATCGACCCGGCCACGATCTTCTCGATCGTGCCGTCGGTGGAGGGCCAGCTCGAGTGGCGTGATCCCGTGACCCTACGGTTTGCGCCGGCCGATCCGCTGACGCCGGGCATGAAATACACGGTGACCGTCTCAACCAACTTCACGGCGATGGACGGCAGTCAGCTGAAGGAGCCGTTTTCCTTTTCCTTCACCGTTTCAGGGCCCAAGGTGCTGACCGGATTGCCGGTCAACGAGGGCAATCATCCGCAGTTCGTGCCGCAGGACCAGCGGTTCACCGTGGTGTTCAGCACTCCGGTCGAGACCGGCAAGGTATCGTCGCTGGCCTACCTCGACTTCAATCCGTCCTGCCGCAACCCCGGCATCATCCGGCTCAAGGCCGGCAACCAGCGACCGATCGGAGACAAGGAGCCGTGGCAGGTCCGCGAGGCTGGCGGCTACGAACGTGATCACGACGCCGACGGACTGCGGCGCCTGGTCGACTTCGTGCCCGAACGGCCGCTGCCGCTCGACTGTGCCGCTGACCTGGTGCTGCCATCGGTGGTTGATCCGGAAGGGACCAGCCCGTTTCTCCGCTGGAGTTTCCGGACCTACGGCTCACTGACATTGAAATCCGCACGGTGCAACGGCGGCAAGTACTGTCCGACCGGCGGCATCCGGGTCTACTTCGGTACCCCGGTGAAGGGTGCCGAGGTGCTGAAGCGGCTCAGCATCCTGCCCACGACACCATTCACCATTGCGGATACCGCCGGCGAGAGCGCCGACTGGTATCTCGAAACCCAGTTGAAGCCGAACACCGGCTACGCGGTGGTGGCGGACACCGCGATACGGGACGTGTTCGGCCAGCCTCTGGCGGGTAACCCTGCCGCAGGCTTCAAGACCACCGGCTACGCTCCGCTGATCGAATATCCATTCGGACGACTGACCGTCGAGCGGGTGGGCTTCCGCACCCTGATGGTGAAGCACGTCAACGTCGATTCGCTGGACGCTGTCATTGCCATGGTGCCGGCCGGGCTGGAGGCTCGGGTGCTGCAATACACCCGCTGGTCCGACGAATCGAACCAGGTGATCGACTCGCTGCTGGCGGGCAAGCGGGCCGACCACCAGCGGATCGGGCTGGCGCGCACCCCTGACCGTGTCATGGTCTACGGCCTCAAGCTGCCGGTGGCCAACGCCGCGGTCCGGCCGACCACCACGTTGATGGTCGTGCGGATCCAGAGCCCCGGCCTCGACAGCAATACCAACAAGGCGCAGCCAGTCGCCATCCTACAGGTCACCGACCTCGGCGTTCACGCCAAGATCGGAGTGAGAGAAGGACTGGTCTGGGTCACGGGGGCCAGCGATGGCTCGGCCAAGGCGGGAGCCGCCGTGACGCTGTACGACACGCGCGGCCGAGTCAGGGCCAGCGGGACCACCGGTGCCGACGGCCTGGCCCGGCTGACCGGCTTCGTGCCCGATACGATGACGGAGCGGAGCGGTGGCTTCGAGGGTTACGTGGCGGCTACACTGGGTAGCGACCGGGCCATCACGGCGGTGAGCCAATACGATCCCGATTTATCACCGTGGCAGTTCAATGCCCGGGCCGCGTGGGATGCCGAGCGGGAAGCGGCCGCCGGTGCGGTGTTTACCGAGCGGGGGATCTACCGCCCCGGTGAAATTGTGTACGCCAAGGCCATCATCCGCGATGGCGCACTTGGCAAACTCAAGGCGCCGGCCGCCGGATCGAAACTTCGCTGGACCTTCTCCGATCGCGAGGGCGGGACGCTCAAGCAGCGCACGGTCACCCTGTCACGGTTCGGCACCGCCGATGGCTCACTCACCCTCGGCACTACCCTGCCGCTCGGCCAGTACACCGTGAAGGTCGAGTACCTGAAGGGGAAATCGTGGCTGGCGCTGGCTGACGCGGACTACCGGGTGGCGGAGTACCGGCCTCCGGAATTCCTGGTCGATGCCACCACCGACTCGGGACCGCGCTTTCCGGGCGACCAGCTTACCGCGCTCATTCAGGGACGCTACCTGTTTGGCGCGCCGATGGGTCGAGCGGCGTACAGCTGGACCGCCAGGCTGACGCCGATGGAGAGCTACGAGCTGCAGATCCCGGGCTATGACGACTGGTTCATCGGTGAGAACGACTGGGATTACAACGGAGGCAACCGGGGACCGCGCGCCGAGGATCTGGCCTCGGGCGTCGACACCCTGGACAGCCAGGGCCGGGGAAGGATTTCGGTGGCGCTGAAGGAGCTGGCGCCGGGCACTGCAGCCCGCGCCACCTTCGAAGCCACCGTGACCGACGTCAACCGTCAGAGCGTATCGGCGTCGGTCAGCGCGGTGGTGCACCCGTCCGATTTCTACCTGGCGCTCAAGCCGGGCGGTACCAGCTACTTCTGGACCGCCGGCAAGCCGCAGACAGTCAGCCTTGCCGCGGTGAGGCCGACCGGCCAGCGGGTGACTGGAGTCAAGTTGTCCGGCGTGCTGATCCGGAAGGAATGGCACCAGGTCCACCGTGATCGCGACGGCTACGGCGAAATGGTTGGCGAGTGGGTCAGTGATACCGTGGGGCACTGCGATGTCACCACGACGAATGACCTGGCGAGCTGCGGCTTTACCGCGCCGGCCGGCGGCAGCTACGTGGTCCGGTTCAACGCGGTAGACGGCAAGGGGCGGCCGGTGGTGGCCAGCTTCGATCGCTGGGCCACCGGCACCGACTGGGTGCCCTGGAGCGATGAGAGCCAGTTCAAGATGGATGTGATTGCCGACCGGCCGCGCTACTCGGTCGGTGACACCGCCACGATCCTGCTGGCTTCCCCGTTCACCGACGCCGAAGCCTGGGTGACCGTCGAACGGGAAGGGTTGATTGAACAACGGCGGATCAGGATCACTTCTGGCACGACGACGGTGAAGTTGCCGATCACCGAGGCGTATGCTCCTAGCGCCTTTGTCGGTGTGGTCGTGGCCCGGGGGCGCAGCGCCAAGCCCGGACCGCTCGATGATCCGGGCCGCCCGACGATCCGGGTCGGGTACGCCGAACTGCGAGTGACCCCCGAGGTGAAGCGGCTCACGGTCTCAGTGGATCCGGGTATGACGGAGTACCGCCCGGGTGACACGGCCAGGGTCCAGCTCACCGTCAAGGATCGGAGCGGGAAAGGCCAGCGCAGCGAGGTCACGCTCTGGGCGGTAGATGAGGGCGTGTTATCTCTCACCGGCTACAAGACGCCGGATCCACTCGATCTTCTGTATCAGCCACGCGGTCTGGGCTTGAGGCTGGCCAGCAACCTGACCACTGTGGCGCCGCAGGTACCGGAGGGTGAAAAGGGAGGTCGAGCGCCAGGTGGCGGTGGTGGCCAGGGTGAGAGTGACATCCTGCGTTCGCGGTTCAAGACCACGGCTTTTTTCCTCGGCTCGGTCGTCACCGACAGCATCGGGAAGGCCACGGCGAAACCGAAGCTGCCCGATAACCTGACCACCTTCCGGGTCATGGCCGTGGCGGTGACCGATGCCGACCGGTTCGGCAAGGGAGAATCGCCGCTGCTGGTGACCCGGCCGCTGATCGCGCGACCGGCGCTGCCACGCTTTACCCGGCCCGGTGACCGATTCACCGCGGGAGTCGTGGTCAATCAGCGGGCCGGCGGCACTCCGACGGTCAAGGTATCCGCCGAGGCGGTGGGAAGTGAATTGAGCGGCAAGGCGGAACAGCAGGCGGTGCTCGAGGCGGGGCGTGGCAGGGAAATGCGTTTCGACTTCCGGCAGCCGGAACAGACCGACAGAGATAGCGCCACCTTCCGGTTCCGGGTTTCAGGGGCCGGAGATGCTGATGCTGTCGAGCGGAGCATCGCGCTGCAGGCGGCGATCAAGCCGCTGGCCGTGACCGAGGCGGGAGTGGTCCACGATTCGGCCACGATCACCTTCCAGCTTCCAACCGACCTCGATCCCGCCGCCTCGAAGCTGGTGCTCAGCCTCGGCAGTTCACCACTGAGTGTGATTCGCGGCCTCGATGAACAGCTGCGGGTCTATCCCTACCAGTGCTCCGAGCAGGTTTCGAGTGCCGCGGCGCCGATCAGCGCGCTGCTCAAGGCCCAGAAGGCACTGAACGGCCCCTTGCTGCTGAAGGGAGATCCGGCCGCCGAGCTGGCCCGCGCCGTTGCCGTACTAACGGGACGCCAGCGGCCTGACGGTGGCATCGGGTATTGGAGCGCCAGCGACTGGACTACGCCGTGGCTCAGCGCCTACGCGGGGCTGGCCTTGCTTGACGCACGAGCGGCTGGTGCCACGGTTGACGATTCGGTGCTGGCTCGACTGCGGCGGTATCTGACCGACGGTCTCCGCAAGGACGTGGATATCCAGGCCCCGGTCATCGGGTGGTACGAACAGTATCGCCTGAAGCTGGGTGACCGGGTGGCTGCCGCGGACTACCTCAGCCGCCTGGGCAAGCCGGACCTGCCTGCTGAAAATGAATTGCTGCGGCAGGCCGCGCAGCTGTCGTGGGAAGACCGGACTCGCCTGGCTGAAATCCTGGCTCGGCGCGGTGCCGTGAAAGCGGCGCGCGGCCTGCTGGCGCCAATCTGGGGTTCGGTCCGGATCGAGGGGCGCCGTGCGGTACTTCCGGATTCCGCACTGCTGGTCCATCACTATTTCGAATCGAAGGTCCGCCCGATTGCACGGCTGCTCACCGCCACCCTGGCAGTCGACTCGGCCAACGCCCTGATTGGGCCGTTGGTGGAAACGCTGGTGCAGCGCGGCCGGGCCGGCAGCGGCTGGGGCTGGTGGAACACCCAGGATTACGCGTCGGCCGTCGGCGGACTGGCGCGGTTCGCCGAGTACAGCCGTGGTGCGGCGGTCAGGACCGTGAAATTGACCAGTGGCGGCAAGACGCTGCTGTCCGGCACCGGCGGCCAGTCGGCCCAGGATTCGTCGATCGCGCTGACCGGACTGCTGGGCAACGAGAAGGATGGCACTCGGCCACTCGCGCTGACCGTGACCGCGGGGAATGGCCCTACGGCACCGGTCTACTTCTACCTGACTGTGCTGCAGATCCCGAAGGAGCGGCCGGTCAAGCCCGATGATGCCGGGATCCAGGTCGAGCGGTGGTACGAACGGTATGACGACGGCAAGCCGGTGACGTCGGTCAAGGAAGGTGAACTGGTGCGGGTCAGGCTCAGGATCACCGCGCTGGCCGATCGCGACTTCGTGGTAGTCGATGATGCACTGCCGGCCGGGCTCGAGGCGGTCGATCTCAGTCTGCATATCGAAGGTGCGCTTCCGGGTCCGGGGAGCAGAGCTGGATCGGATCGGGACCAACCAGACGGACAGGACGGGCAGGACGGCTCGAACGACCGGTGGTACTACGGGTACTGGGAGGCGGGGTGGTGGAGTCCGTTCGAGCATCGTGAGCTCAGGGACGACCGGGTGATCTACTTTGCCACCATGCTCTGGAAAGGGCGCTACTCGATGAGTTATGTGGCGCGGGCCACCACTCCTGGTGTGTTCGTCCGGCCGCCGGCGCAGGCGGAGGAGATGTACAACCCCGCGGTACACGGCAGGTCGGATGGTGGGGTGTTTACGGTGACGAAGAAGTGAGGCTTGAGAGTGCACCTCATCCCGAGGGCAGGCCCGAGCGGAGCGAGGGCGCCCGAGGGATCGGGCCGAATGCGCTCGTGGTCAGAGCGAACCGGCTCGTGCCAGACGCGATCCCTCGCTCCCCCTCGCTGGGCTCGGGGTCACTCGGGATGAGGTGCCAGTGAGACTCCGCGGGCTCGGCGCCCTCATCCTTGTAGCATGCGCCGCCGGTGCCGCCTGGCTCGCGGCACCGCTCAATCCGGCGCTGCTGGCGCCGGCCAGGGAGCAGAGCCTGACGATGACCGATCGTCACGGCGTACTGCTCCGTTCGACCCGCGCCGGCAATGCTGGCCTCACCGCCTGGGTGCCACTCGAGCGGATTGACCCGGACCTGCTGGCCGCCTTTGTGGTCCTTGAGGATCGGCGGTTCTTCAATCATCACGGCGTCGACCTGCGCGCCGTGGGCCGCGCGATGTGGGACAACCTCCGGTATGGCCACACAGTCTCGGGTGCCTCGACTCTGACGATGCAGCTGGCGCGGCTGGTGGTGCCAGCCTCACGCAGCTGGACCGGCAAGCTCCAGCAGGTGGCGTGGGCCCTGCGCCTGGAGGCCCATCTCGCCAAGGCCGATATCCTCGAGCAGTATCTCAACCGGGTGCCGCTGGGGCAGGGCGCCACCGGGGTGTCCGCGGCGGCGGCGCTCTACTTCGGTGCCGGGCCGGATCGCCTGAGCCTGGCTCAGGCTGCCACGCTGGCGGGACTGGCCCACGCGCCGTCAAGCGACAATCCGTTTGTCTCGCCGATCCGCGCGCTGCGCCGGCGTGCCATTGTGCTTACCCGGCTGGGTGAGTCGGGTCACGCGCTGCCGGTCGAAATTGCCCGCGCGACAAACGAGCCGCTGATTGCCGTTGGATCAGGCCATCCATTCCTTGCCCCTCACTTCACCAGCTGGTTGCTCGCCGCTGACGACTCGGCCCGTACCCCGCACCGCGGCCAATGGCGCACCTCCCTCGACCTCGGCCTCCAGACCGCTCTCGAAGCCGAGGTGCGCCACACGGTCGATCTGCTGCGGGACAAAGGTGGCCGGCAGGCGGCGGCGGTGGTACTGGACAACGCCAGCGGCGAGGTGCTGGCCTGGGTCGGCAGCCCCGACTTCTGGGCCGACACCGCCGGGCAGGTCGACATGGTTATTTCGCCGAGGCAGCCAGGATCGGCGCTCAAGCCGTTTCTGTATGCGCTGGCGTTCGATCGTGGGGTAACTCCCGCCACGGTGCTGGCGGACGTGGCCACGACCTATGAGACCGCCAGCGGGCCGTATCATCCCCGGAATTACGACCGGACCTTCCACGGACCGGTGCGGGCGCGTGAGGCGCTGGCCAGTTCGTACAACCTCCCGGCGGTGGCGCTGGCCGATCGAATCGGATTCGGCACTCTGCTGCATGGACTGCAGCAGGCCGGCTTCCGCTCGCTGGACCGGAGCGCTGAACACTATGGATTGGGATTGGCGCTGGGCAACGGCGATGTGACGCTGCTGGCGCTGGCCAACGGTTACCGCGCGCTGGCCAATGGCGGTGGCTGGACTCCGTATCGATTCGACGCCAGTGAAAACCGTCTGCCCACGACGGACCAGCCGGTGCGGATCGCCTCACCTGGTGCGGCGGCACAGGTGCTCGACATCCTGGCTGATGCCGATGCCAGGATTCCGGGCTTCGGACTCAGTACGCCATTCGATTTCCCGTTCCGGGTCGCGGCCAAAACCGGCACCAGCCGCCACTTTACCGACAACTGGGCCGCGGCCGTGACTCAGCGGTTCACCGTGGCGGTCTGGGTCGGCGATTTCAGCGGCCGGCCGATGCAGGGGGTAAGCGGAGTAACCGGGGCTGGCCCGCTGCTGCATCGCGCGGTGCTGGTGACGGCGGCCCGCTATGCTCCCGGCGAACTCACTCACCCTGCCGACGCGGCCCTCGTGTCGGCGCGGATCTGCCGGGTGTCGGGACTGCTGGCGACTGACCGCTGCCCGGCCACCGATGAGTGGTTCAAGCCGGGCTCGGTTCCGACGGAGAATTGCGATTGGCATCGGCCGGATGGAGTTCATCTTCCGGTACAGTTTGCGGAATGGGCTGTCAATCGTATTCAACAGGTTCCGCGTTCCGCGTTCCTCGAAATCTCCGATCTCCACCCGACTTCTGGTCGTCGCGGGCCGGATTCTTCCCGGGTCAAGGTAGCCAACGCGGAACGCGGAACGCGCGACCATTCGGTCATGGCGGACCAATTTCGAATCACCTCACCACAGTCCGGTGACAAGTACCGCATTCCCCCCGGCGTTGAATCCCGATACGCTACAGTCGGGCTGCGAGCGGCGGGTGGCCGAGGCGGCGATATCCGCTGGACCGTGGACGGCACGCCGATCGCAGGCAGCCGCTGGTCGCTGGTGGCCGGAACGCACCGGATCAGGGCCGAATCGAATGCCGGGGACAGCGCCGAGATCCATATCGAGGTGGAATAGGGATGGCACTGCCGATGCGAAGGCTCGGCCGGGATGGGCCGATGATCAGCCGGCTCGGCTTTGGTGCCTGGGCCACGGGCGGAGGTGACTGGCAGTTCAGCTGGGGGCCGCAGGATGATGCGGAATCGATCGCGGCTATGCGCCGAGCGGTGGAGCTGGGGGTCAACTGGATCGACACGGCCGCGGTGTACGGGCTGGGTCACAGTGAAGAGGTAGTTGGCCGCTTTCTCAGGGAAAGTGGCAGTGCCGACCGACCGCTGATCTTCACCAAGTGCGGGCTGGTCTGGTCCGAGGCCGATCCCAGGGCCGGCACCGAACGCCTGCTGCGTCCCGATACCATCCGCAAGGAGTGCGAGGCCTCGCTTCGCCGGCTCGGAATCGAGCGCATCGATCTTCACCAGTTCCACTGGCCCGATGCCGCGGGCACGCCGATCGAGGACAGCTGGGATACGATGACCCGGCTGATCGAGGAGGGAAAAATCCGGTGGGGCGGGGTATCCAACTTCGGCGTCGGGCTCTTGGACCAGTGTGAAGCCCGCCGGCACGTCACCTCGCTGCAGCCGCCATTCTCGATGATCCGGCGGGACGCGATGACCGATATGATTCCCTGGGCCGAATCGCATGGCACCGGAGTAATCTGTTACAGTCCGCTGCAGGCCGGGATCCTGACCGGCCGGTTCTCGAGGCAGCGGCTCGAGGCCATGGATCCGACCGACTGGCGCCGGAAGAATGCGGAGTTCCAGCCCCCGAAGCTTGAGGCCAACATCGCACTCCGCGACGCACTCAAGCCGGCTGCCGCTCGGCACGGGACATCGGTGTCCGCTGTGGCACTGGCCTGGGTGCTCGACGTCCCCGGTGTGACCGCGGCCATTGTCGGGGCGCGATCGGCGGAGCAGGTGGAGGGGTGGATCGGGGGGGCGGATGTAGAGTTGAGTTCGACCGACAGGGCTGAGATTGCAGCCGCGATTGGTCGCAGGCCCTAACCCATAAGCTGATGGTGGGTGCTTTGTGCTTAAGCCTATGGCTGAAGGCGTATGGCTGACGGCTTATGGCTCCGTCGGCGTGGTATCCCGGCGTATCTCACGACTGGTCGAATCCGCCGCCCGCATCGCCGCGCCAACGGCCTGGTGGTTCGGCACCCGTGAATTGGCAATGACGCTGTCGGTCTCCCGCTCGGTCCGGCCGGTGGAGGCCTTCTTGTCTTCCTTGGGGCTGCCGCAGGCGGCGAGCGCCAGCAGCACCAGGCACAAAGGAAATCGGCGCATGACTTCTCCGGAGAGATGATGCACAAACCTAGTGGCAGGTGGGCCTTCTGCGCAGCGCTGGCAGGCACCCTGATGGGACCTGGCGGTCTCTCGGCACAGGATAGGGATTCCGGCGCCCTGGTCGAGCGGCTGGCCGCGATGACCGCGGTCAGTGGCTATGAACAGTCCCTGACCGATTCGCTGCTCCGGCTGCTGCCCGGCAGCAAGAAGGACCGGACCGGCAACGTGCTGCTCGTCAAAGGCGACGGCGAGCCTCGCCGCCTGATCGCCTGCGGAGTCGATGAGCCGGGCTACGTGGTAGGCGGCATCCGGGAGGACGGCTGGCTCACGCTCAAGCGGGTGGCCTTCACCAGCGATCCGCTGTTCGATCAGCAGCTGGAAGGCCAGCGGGTCACGGTCTTCGGCCGGAGTGGAGCGGTGCCGGGAGTGGTGGCGGTGCGCTCCACCCACCTGTCCCGCGGCCGCAGTGGCGCCGACGAGCCATTCAACATCGACGGTGCTTACGTCGATGTCGGCGCCAGCACGGCGGCCGAGATCGAGAAGCTCGGCGTCAGCGTCCTGGCACCGGTCGCGCTGACCAAGCGTCCGCACCGGTATGGCACTGACCTGGTCGCAGCGCCGAGCGTAGGCCGGCGGGGCGCCTGTGCCGCCCTGGTCCGGGCGGCGCTCAATGCCAAGCCTTCAACCGGCCGCACGGTCATCGCCTTTACGGTGGAAGGGCTGTTCACCGGCCGCGGGCTGAGCAGCCTGGGTACCACAGCGGGACCGTTTGCGCAGACGCTCTTCGTCGGTGCCGCCGCCGGTGCCGCGCGTGAACAGTTGGTCAGCGCCGACACCGCGCTCGCGAGTCCGGGGCTCGGCTCAGTATCGCGCTGGGACCTGCCGGTGCGTTACGCTGGCTCGCCAGTGGAAACCATATCCCTCGAAGATGTCAGCAACCTCGCCGCTCGACTGCAGGCGCTAATGGAGAAAACGCCATGATTTGCCGCACCCTGCTCGTCGCCGGCATCGGCCTGCTCGGCGCCGGGCTGCACTCCTCGACTGCTCTGGCGCAGAGCACGACCCCGGCGGCCGCCTTGATGGCCCAGCGGATTGCCGACGCGGAGCCGATTCTCTCGGCGCTGGTGGAGAGCTATGGGGTTTCGGGGATGGAGGCGCCGGTCCGTGAGACCGTCATCCGCTTCCTCCCTTCGTGGGCCAAGGCAGAGACTGATACGGCCGGCAATCTCTGGGTCAGGGCCGGCAGCGGAGATCCGCAGGTGGTGTTCGTCGCCCATATGGACGAGATCGGCTACCGGGTAATCGCGCTGCGCGACGATGGAAGC
>JBEPVA010000092.1:0-14536 GCA_041691295.1 Gemmatimonadota bacterium | reverse complement strand
GCTCCGGATCCTATTTCGGAAGCCCCGGTTTGGCCGCCGGTCCACGAAGCGCCCGCGCCTCTCTCTCCTTAGCCTGACAACGAGCCCTCGATCCGGATCCCGACCTTCGCGGCGCCACCGGCTGCGGCGATTACCGAGCCCACGATTCCGGTGCCATCGTACGATTCACCGCCTGCTCCACCCATACCGCGGGCCACGGAGCCCCGGCTGGCCCAGCCCGTCGCGCCGGTGACGCCCTTCGCGCCGATTCGGCCGCCGGTGCTGCAGCCGCCCCTTCGGCCCACGGCGCCGGCACCGCACCCGGGCCAGCCGGTCAGGCCGGCTGTGCCGGCCGGGCCACCGACGGCGGGTAGCCCGACTCGAGCCGCGAATCCGTTTCTGACCCAGGACCCGAATCAGAAGGCCCGGCGGTTGGCCCGGGCCCTGATTTCCGACCTCGCCGTCTATTTCCCGGATCGGCGCAAGAAGGCCCTGGCCGCCGGCACACTCAAGGCGGAATTCGAGGAAGAGATCCGCAAGAGCTGGGAAGAGTTTACCGATCAGGTCGGCAAGCCGATGGCGGAATCCACGACCCACTTCACCGACGCCCTGAACGAAATTCTGGCCAGCGGGCAGAAGATCTTCTGACCGCCAGTGAGTGTCGAACGGTGAAAGGGGAATGGGAGCAACTGATCTCCTGTTCCCCTTTCGCCGTTGGTCATTCACGTTGCTCCGATGTCGGGCTTCTCGTCTATATTTGGACACTCAACGACCACTTCCAGGAACACTCTATGTCCGACCTGACTGACCACCTGCAGCTGCTGGACCGCCGGATCTCTGAACTCCGAGACTTTCTTTGACCTGGCCGCCAAGAGCGCCCGGTTGAAGGAACTCGAACAGCTGCAGGCGGACGCCGGCTTCTGGTCCAACCAGGAACGGGCCCGCACGGTGGTTCAGGAGGTCAAGACACTCAAGGGCTGGCTGACGCCATTCCAGGAGATCAATGGCCGCATCGAAGAGGCCCGCGGCCTGGCCGAGATGCTCGAAGTGGAGCCGGATCCAGCGATGACCGCCGAACTGGCCACCGAGGCCGATTCCGTCGAAGCGGCCCTGGGCAAGTTCGAATTGCAGGCCATGCTGCAGGGCACGGACGATGTCCGAGGTGCCATCCTCACGATCCATCCGGGCGCCGGTGGCACCGAGTCGCAGGACTGGGCCGAAATGCTGATGCGGATGTATCACCGCTGGGCCGAGCGGCGGGGGTACGCCGTCAGCATCCTCGACCTGATGCCGGGGGAAGAGGCGGGGATCAAGTCGGCGACGATCGAGATCAAGGGTGAGTATGCCTACGGCTTCCTGAAGGCGGAAAAGGGCGTCCACCGACTGGTGCGGATCTCGCCGTTCGATTCACAGTCCCGGCGGCATACCTCGTTCGCTTCGGTGTTCATCTACCCCGACATCGACGACACCATCGAGGTCGATCTCCGCGACGAAGACATCAAGATGGACGTCTACAGGGCATCGGGAGCCGGCGGCCAGCATGTCAACAAGACCTCATCTGCCGTCCGGCTCACCCACATTCCGACCGGACTCGTGGTGGCCTGCCAGCAGGAGCGCAGCCAGGGAAAGAACAAGGCGACCGCCATGAAGATGCTGCGGGCCGCTATCTACCAGAAAAAGCTGGAGGAACAGGAAGCGGCTCACGCGCTGATCGAGGCCACCAAGACGGACAACTCCTGGGGCAACCAGATCCGGTCCTACGTCTTCCAGCCCTACACCATGGTCAACGACCACCGCACCGAGCTCAAGCTGACGGACGTGCAGGGAGTGATGGATGGGAAGCTGGACGAGTTCATCCAGGCGTACCTGAAGCGGTTCGGGGGCAAGGCGAAGTGACCACGGAAGCGCGTTCATTCGTCGAGGAGGCCCGGCGGGCCAAGCTGCGCCAGCTGGCCGAGCTCAAGATCCGCCCGTTCGCCTACCGGTTCGATCGCTCGCACAGCTCAGGGGCGGCGGCCGCCGCCTACGCCGACACCATGGGAGATGATGGGCCCCAGGTGGCGGTGGCTGGGCGGATTTCGGCCTGGCGCCCCAAGGGCAAGGTGGTCTTCGGCCACATCGAGGACGGATTCGGCAAGATCCAGGTCTATCTCCGGCGCGATGTGATCGGCGAGGAACTCTGGAAGCTGGTTGAATTGCTCGACCTCGATGACCACATCGGGGTCCGCGGCCGCCTGATGCGGACCCGTGCCGGAGAAGTCACGGTGCGGGCCGAGTTGGAACCGCCGCCCGGAGACCCCAACGGCTGGGTTTCTCCGCCACCGATCGAATTGCTGGCCAAATCGCTGCGGCCGCTGCCGCGCGGCAAGACCCAGGTCCAGGAGGATGGCAGTGAGGTCACGTTTGGCGGCCTCCACGACCCGGAGGTTCGTTACCGCCAGCGCTACGCCGACCTGGCGGTGCATGCCGACGTACGGGCCATCTTTCATCTCCGGGCCAGGGTCACCCGTTTCATCCGCGCCTTTCTCGACGGTCGCGGTTTTCTCGAGGTCGAGACCCCGGTGCTCCAGCCGCTGTATGGCGGTGCGGCGGCCCGACCGTTCTCGACTCATCACAATGCCCTGGATATGAAGCTCTACCTGCGGATTGCCGATGAGCTCTATCTCAAGCGGCTGATCGTCGGCGGCTTCGAGCGGGTCTACGAGATCGGCCATGATTTCCGCAACGAGGGAATGGACCGGACCCACAATCCTGAATTCACCATGCTGGAGTGTTACCAGGCCTACGGCGACTACAATGAGATGATGGAGTTGACCGAGTCGCTGGTCTCTGGCGTGTTCCGGGAATGCACCGGGAGCCTGACGGTCACGAGGCAGCAACAGGCCCTGGACTTCACCCCGCCGTGGCCCCGGGTCCGCTTTCTCGAGGCCATTCAGCGTTGGGCCGGCGTCGACCTGAAGACCTCAACGGACCCGGAGCTCCGGGCCCGCCTGATGGGTTCGGGGGCTGAGCGGGATTCGGTCGCACTGCTGTCGGGCGGAAAACTGCTCGACGAAGTGTTCAAGACCTTTGTCGAGCCCAGGCTGGTCCAGCCGACGTTCGTGATTGATTATCCCAAGCCGCTGTCACCGCTGGCCAAGGAGCATCGGGATGATCCCTGGCTGACCGAGCGGTTCGAACTGTTCGTGCTGGGCCGCGAACTGGCCAATGCCTTCAGCGAACTGAACGACCCCGATGACCAGCGCAGCCGATTCGAGGACCAGGGGCGCCAGCGTGCGGCCGGCGATGAGGAGGCCCAGCAGCACGACGCCGATTACATCCGGGCGCTCGAGTACGGCATGCCGCCCACCGGCGGACTCGGACTCGGCATCGATCGCCTGCTGATGCTGGTGGCCGATCAGCCCTCGATCCGGGATGTGATCCTCTTTCCCGCCATGCGGCCGGAAGGCTGATGGCCGGGCAGGGGGGCAGGGGGGCGAGTCTCTGGAGTCTGCTGCGATGGCCCTCCGCGCTCGAGCGCCAGATCGCGGTACGCTATCTCCAGGGCCGCGAAGCCTCGCGCCAGCTCTCCCTCAACACCCTGATTTCGGTTGGTGGGGTCGCGGTCGGCACCATGGCGCTCATCGTGGTGCTGGGCGTGATGAACGGCCTGCGCAACGACCTGCGCGAACGAATCCTGGTCGCCAATCCGCATCTGCGGGTGCTGACCTTCGGTGCTGGACTCCGGCTGGACGACTGGGCTCACGTCATGGCCGAGGTCAAGCAGGACTCGGATGTGGTCGCGGTGGCGCCGGAGGTGCTGACCGGAGGCGGAATCTCGGCGGGGCACGACTTCTCGGATGGGGTACACATCCTGGGCTTCGAAACCGACACCGGCTCGATGTCGGTCACCTCCCTGCCGCAGAGCATCATCAAGGGTGATCTTACCTTCAAGACCACTCAGCCGGATGTTGATGGCGGCATTATCCTGGGCCGGCGCCTGGCCGCAAGGTTGTCGGTGTTTCCCGGCGATGTCGTTTCTCTGGCCTCGTACACCGATACCAAGGTCAATCCGGCGCTCGGTGTTGCGGTGCCCCAATTTTACCATTTCGAAGTGACGGGCCTGTTCGACACCGGGATGTATCAGTACGACAATGAATTCGTCGTGATCCGCCGCGAGATGGCCCAGAAATTCGCCGGACTCGACAATGCGGTATCGGGGCTGGCGGTGCGGGTCCGTGATCCCTGGAAGGCTCCTGCCGTCGGTCGCAGGCTCGAGGACCGGCTGGGCTATCCCTACCGGACGCTCGACTGGCAGACCCAGAATGCCACGCTGTTCAGCGCCCTGCAGCTCGAAAAACTGGCCATGGGACTGGTGATCTTCTTCATCATGATCGTGGCAGCGTTCAATATTGTCGGCACCCTGACCATGGTAGTGGCCGACAAGACCAGGGAGATCGGCATCCTGCAGGCCATGGGCCTCACACCCGGCGCGGTCGGCCGCATTTTTCTGATTCAGGGCGCGATCATCGGGGCGGTGGGAGTGGCCATCGGTCTCGGCTGTGGCCTGGCGATTTCATTCGGAGTTGACCGGGGCAAATGGATCCGGATCGATCCGGCGGTGTATTTCATCGATCATCTGCCGGTACATACCGAAGTACGCGATGTGGTCATCGTGGTCGCGGCCAGCCTGCTCCTTGCCATCGTCGCTACGCTGCATCCTTCGCGGTCCGCAACCAGACTGACCCCGGTCGAAGCGATCCGCCACGAATGACCGCGGCCCTGGAAGCGGTCGGCCTGACCAAGGTGTATGAAGGCGGCGACGGCCAGCCGCTCGAAATCCTGAGCGGGCTCGACCTGGTGGTCGCCAGGGGTGAGTTCGTCGCCATCGTGGGCGCCAGCGGCGCCGGCAAGAGCACCTTGCTCCACCTGCTCGGCGCGCTTGATCCGCCAACCTCGGGCAGGGTGCTGCTCGACGGCGTGTCCTACGCCGATGCCGACGCCGAATCACTGGCCGTCATGCGCAACCGGAAACTCGGCTTCGTATTCCAGTTTCATCATCTGCTCCGTGAGTTCACCGCCCTGGAAAATGTGATGCTGCCGCTCAAGATCGCCGGAGTTGCCGACGCTGAGGCCAGGAGCCGGGCCTCCCGGCTGCTGGAGAACGTCGGCCTGGGGGAGCGTCTGACCCATCGTCCGGCCCGGCTGTCCGGCGGGGAACAGCAGCGGGTGGCGGTGGCCCGGGCGCTGATCCACAACCCGGTCGTCATGCTGGCCGACGAGCCCTCCGGCAATCTCGACAACGCCAACGGCGAGAGGCTGCACCAGCTGTTCGGCCAGCTGGCCGCCACCTTCAATACCGCGGTCGTGGCCGTCACCCACAATCGCGCGCTGGCTGCCCGGGCGGACCGTATCCTGGCCATGGAGGCCGGGCGGCTCACGGCACTGGCAGGCCCAGAGGACATGCCGTGAAATGCACCCAGTGCGGTGAGCGGGAGGCCGTGGTCCAGCTGACCCAGATCGCCAACGAGCAGGTGGTGCACCTGCACCTGTGCGAACGGTGCGCCGCCGAGAAGGGGGTTGAGACGGCTGCGGGCGTGGGCAAGACCCCGATCGGCAGCTTCCTGGCCAGCATGGGCCCGGCCGATCTTGCCGCCAGCGGGGTGCTTCCCAACGGTGATGAGAGTTGCACCAATTGCGGGGCCACCATCGCCGATTTCAAGCAGACCGGCCGTCTGGGCTGTGCCGAATGCTGGCTGGCGTTCGAGCGGCCGCTGCGTGATCTGGTCCGCCGGCTCCATGGGTCCAGCCGTCATACGGGGCGGCGGCCCGTCCCGATCACGGCTGGGGTGGGCGCCGTGCCCGGGGCGCCGCGTGAGGGTCCGACCGCATCGGACCTGCGGTCACAGCTCAAGCTGGCCATCGAGGCCGAGAACTTCGAACTGGCCGCGGAACTGAGAGATCGGCTCAAGGGGCTGGAATGATCGATCTATCACTGGTCGCAGACGGGGGGATGGGCTGGCTCGATGCCAGCGGACCTCAAAGCCACCTGGTGCTCTCCACCAGAGTGCGGCTGGCCCGCAATCTGTCAGGACGGATCTTCACCACCCGGAACACCGCCAGAGAGCGGCTCGACATCCTGAGCCAGGTGGCTGCCGCGGCGGCCGAAACGGTATGCCTGCACCGGCCGGCACTGTTCCGGCTGGATCAGCTGGAGCTGGAAGACCGCACCCTGCTGCACGAACGGCACCTGGTCAGCAAGGAATTGGCTGGGCTGGACGGGACCGCGGGTGTGCGGGCAGGTGCCGCCCTGTTCGTCAGGGACCGGTTGAGCATCATGGTTAATGAGGAGGACCACCTCCGGCTCCAGGGGCTCCATTCGGGGCTCGATCTGGCCGGTGCAGCGGGGGCCGTCGAAGGGCTGGACGTTGAGCTGGGACAACGGCTTGCCTTCGCATTTCACCCCGAGTTTGGTTACCTTACTTCTTGTCCGACCAACGTGGGTACGGGGCTCAGGGCCTCGGTGCTTATCCACTTGCCGGGCTTGGTGTTAACCAAGGAAATCTCGAAAGTACTGCAGAGTCTGGGGCAGGTGGGTCTGACCCACCGCGGATTGTATGGTGAAGGCAGCGAAGTCGTCGGAAATTTCTTCCAGCTCTCCAATCAAACTACGCTCGGGCAATCGGAGCCCGATCTGCTGGACCACCTGGGCAAGATGGTTCGCCAGGTGATCGAGTATGAAGAAGAAGCTCGACTGGTCCTTCGGCGCAGTGTGCCGGCGATCATCGAGGACAAAGTCTGGCGGGCGTATGGCCTGTTGCGGTATGCCCGGACTCTGACCTTCGAGGAGACGATGAACCTCCTCTCCGGTGTGCGGCTTGGCGTGGGACTCGGCCTGATCAAGGATCTGAGCCTGTACGCCTTGAACAAGATGCTGATCTTCACCCAGCCCACCCACCTCGCGGTCGCCGAGGGGGCGCCGGTGGATGATCCTGAACTGGCGGTCCGGCGGGCAGCGTACGTGCGCGGACTACTCGAAGCTGAAGCTGTTCGAAGAGGGTAAAACCATGAACGGATACAATTTTACCGACCGGGTTCGTAAGGTGCTGCAGATGGCGCGCGAAGAAGCCGCCAGGCTGCACCACGAATACGTCGGTACCGAGCACATCCTGCTGGGCCTGATCCGCGAGGGCGAAGGGGTGGCGGCCGCTGTGCTGACCAACCTGAACGTCGATCTCGAGGAGATTCAGCAGAAGATCGAGGAGACGGTCAAGAAGGGCAAAGCGGCCGCCGCCTCGGGACCCGACCTGCCGTACACCTCGCGCGCCAAGAAGGTGCTTGAGCTGGCCATGACCGAGGCCCGCGAGCTCAATCACAGCTACGTGGGCACCGAGCACCTGTTGCTGGGATTGCTGCGGGAAGAAAAGGGGATTGCGGCGCAGGTCCTCACCGATGCCGGGGTCAACCTCGAACAGTCGCGCGCCGAAACCCTGCGGCTGCTGGGCAGCGACATGCCGCAGACCCAGTCGCCGCAATCGTCGGCGCCCGCCACGCCGCCCGCCAGTGCCAGCCCCAAGTCGGAAAAGAAGTCCAAGACTCCGGCGCTGGATCACTTCTGCCGTGACCTGACCCAGCTCGCCGCCGAAGGGCAACTCGATCCGACCATCGGCCGGGCCAAGGAAATCGAACGGGTCATGGAAATCCTGGCCCGTCGGAAGAAGAACAACCCGGTCCTGATCGGTGAGCCCGGCGTCGGCAAGACCGCCATCGTCGAGGGGCTGGCGCTGCTGATCGCCAACGGGCAGTGCCCGGATGTGCTACGCGACCACCGGGTGCTCTCGCTCGACATGGCAGCCGTCATCGCCGGCACCAAGTATCGGGGCCAGTTCGAGGAGCGGCTCAAGGCCGTGATGAACGAGATTGCCCAGAACAAGCAGATTGTGCTGTTCATCGACGAGCTGCACACCCTGGTGGGTGCCGGTGCCGCCGAGGGGGCCATCGATGCCTCGAACATGCTCAAACCTGCGCTGGCCCGTGGCGAACTTCAGTGCGTCGGAGCCTCGACCCTGAACGAGTACCGCAAGTACATCGAGAAGGATGGGGCACTTGAACGCCGGTTCCAGACCGTCATGGTCGAGCCGCCGTCGATTCCAGAAACCGTCGAGATCCTCAAGGGGCTGCGCAAGAAGTACGAAGACCATCACCGGGTCTCGATACCGGACGCCACCCTGGCGGCAGCGGCCAGCCTGTCCGAGCGCTACATCACCGACCGGTTCCTGCCGGACAAGGCCATCGACGTGATCGACGAGGCCGGGGCCCGGGCGCGCCTGGCATCTCAGGCGCCGCCGGCGGAAGTCGCCGAGCTCAAGCTGGAGCTCGACAAGGTCAACCTGCAGAAAGAAGATGCCGTCCGCGACCAGAATTTCGAGCGGGCCGCCTCGTTGCGGGATCGCGAGCGCGAACTGCAGAACCAGATTCGGCTCAAACAGGAAGACTGGGAAAAAGAACGGCAGACCCGCCGTCCGGTGATCGACGAGGAGGCCATTGCTTTCATCGTTTCACGCTGGACCGGCATTCCCGTCACCAGGCTGCAAGAGGCCGAGGCGGCGCGGCTGCTCCGGATGGAGGAGGAGCTGCACAGCAGCGTGGTCGGTCAGGACGAGGCCATCAAGGCCATCAGCCGGGCCATTCGCCGCTCGCGCGCCGGGCTCAAGGATCCCAATCATCCGATCGGGTCATTCGTATTCTGTGGCCCGACCGGCGTCGGCAAGACCGAACTGGCCCGGGCCCTGGCCCGATTCCTGTTCGCCGACAGTTCGGCCCTGATCCGGGTCGACATGTCGGAATACATGGAGAAATTCTCGGTCAGCCGTCTGATCGGCGCCCCGCCGGGATATGTGGGGTATGAAGACTCCGGTGCACTGACCAAGGCCGTGCGCCGCAAACCCTACTCGGTCGTGCTGCTGGATGAAATCGAAAAGGCCCATCCGGATGTGTTCAATATCCTGCTGCAGGTGCTCGACGAGGGCCGGCTGACCGACAACTATGGCCGGGTCATCGACTTCAAGAACACGGTCGTGATCATGACCTCCAACGTCGGCGCCCGGGATATCATGCAGGGCAAGACGCTGGGGTTCCAGGGCAGCGACGTGAAGACCTCGTTCGACAAGATGTCGGACAAGATCAAGGAAGAGCTGAACAAGGTGTTCAACCCCGAGTTCCTGAACCGGCTGGATGATGTCATCATCTTCCATCCGCTGTCCAAGGAGCACATCGCCAAGGTGGTCACGATTCTGCTCAAGGAAGTGCAGCGCCGGCTCGGCGACGAAGTGCGGCTCACCCCAGCCGCCATCGATTTTCTGGTCGAGAAGGGCTACGACCAGAATTATGGTGCCCGTCCGCTCAAGCGCTCGATCCAGAAGTACATCGAGGATCCGCTGAGTGAACGAATCCTCTCCGGTGATTTCGGCCGGGGCGAGGAGATCGAAGTCGATCTGGCGCCCGAGGGCGACAAGCTCGCCTTTCGGGCGCTGACCAGCTCTTCGAAGGCCTGACGCCTGACGGGCGGCTTCCCGGCTGGGAAGCCGCCCTCGCGTTTTCGGTACTTCATGGCCCGCCGCTTCATCGCCGCCTTCATCGGCCTGCTCCTGCCCGTTATTGCCCGGGCCCAGGACCAGGCGACCCCCACTCTCGACACCATCATCGTCGAGGGCAATCACCGTGTCGCCACGGGCCAGGTCATCGGCACCGCCGGCCTGGTGATCCACTCCTCGATCAGCTATCGCGACATCCAGCGGGCCGTCACCGCGCTCTACAAGACCGGCCAGTTCGACCACGTCGACATTCTCCAGCGCAGTGACAGCGGCAAGACCCTGATCATCCAGATCAAGGAACGGCCGGTCATGGAGCGGTGGAGCGTCGTCGGCGTGAGCCGGCTGTCCGAGAGTTCGATCAAGGAGCGGATCAAGCTGACCAACGGGCGGCCGCTCGATCGTGCGGCGCTGGCCCGATCCAAGGGCGCCGTCGATTCGGTGTACCGGGCCCAGGGCTACTATGAGGCCAAGGTCGAGGTCCAGCAGCTGCTCCAGGACAACGGCAACGTACGGGTGGTCTTCCAGATTCATGAGGGCAAGCGGGTCGCGGTCAGCCAGGTCACGGTCGACGGCAATGCGGCCTTCAAGGACCAGAAGCTGGTGGATCATATGGCCACTCGTCCGGAGGGATTCTGGTGGTTCCAGAACGGCCGACTCGACGACGACCGGCTGTCCCAGGACCTCCGGGAGCGGCTGCCCCTGTTCTACTCCGAAAATGGCTACATCGATTTCCAGGTCACCCACGACTCACTGGCCGTTGACTCGGTGAGCGGCAAGGCCTCGCTGGATCTGGCGGTCATCGAGGGCAACATCTACCGGGTGGGCAGCTTCGACGTGGTGGGCAATCGCCGTTTCTCGACCGAGGAAATCTCGACCCTGTATCCTTTCGGCAACTCGGTGGTGGCGGACTCGCTGGGGCAGGAGCATCCGGTGTTCAACCGGACCCAGTGGGACAAGGCGACCGAATCGATCAAGACACTGTACAACAACAACGGCTACATCTATGCCGCGGTCAATCCACAGGAGACCCGCCGGGCCACCCCCGACGGCCGGAACTTCATCGACCTGCGCTGGAACATTCAGGAAGGCCCTCCCGCCACCATCAACAAGATCGAGATCCTGGGCAACGACGTCACCCACGAACGGGTCATCCGCGAAGCGATCGTTATGCTGCCGGGTGAGCTGTTCAACCGTGACAAGCTGATCCGCTCGTACCAGAACATCTCGAACCTGGGCTTCTTCCAGCAGCCGATGCCCGGTCCCGATGTCCAGCCGACCTCCAACGGGGTCGATGTCAACATCGTCTTCCGGGTCCAGGAAAAGCGCACCGGCAACATCAACTTCGGTGCCTCGCTGGGGCAGGGCACCGGGCTGGGCGGATTCCTCGGACTGCAGGAGCCGAACCTGTTCGGTCGCGGCAAGCGGGGCAGCCTGCAGTGGCAGTTCGGCAGCAACATCAACGATTTCACCCTGAGCTATACCGACCCCGCCATCAACGAGTCCCGGGTCTCGGGCACGGTGTCGCTGTTCGACTCCCGGCAGCGCTTCACCATCGGTGACCTCGGCCGGCGCCGGCAGCGCGGGTTTTCGCTCCAGGCCGGGTTCCCGTTCTTTGCCGATCGCTATACCCGGGTCTTCGCTACCTACGGCCTGCAGAAGATCTCCTATGAAGGCGGATCCACTGAATTGCAGCAGCAATTCATCTGCAGCGGCTGCACTCGCTCCACGCTGGGCGCCAGCCTGGTGCGGGACACCCGAATTGACCTGCCCTTCCCGACGGCCGGCCAGCAGGCGACGATCTCCGGTGAGTACAATGGCGGCTTCCTCGGCGGCAGCGGCAACTATTTCAAGACCGACCTCGATGGCCGCTGGTACACCCCGCTCGGCGCCATCGGAGGCAACTCCCAGCTCGGCAGCGGCATCCGGATGGTGCTCGGACTGACGGCCAAATCGGGCTTTATCTTCGGTGACGCCGGTCCGTTCTACACTGAGCTCTACTCGATGGGTGGCACTCAGTATGGTATCCCGCTGCGGGGCTACAATGAGTTCTCGATCACCCCGGATGGATTCGACCCGAGCGCCAGCGGCAACAACGCCGCCGGGGTCAACTCGTTCGGCAAGGCGTATGCGTCCTTCAGCGTCGAAATCGGTGCCCGGCTCAGCCAGTCACTGTACTTTGACGCCTTCATGGATGCCGGCAACGTCTATCGTACGGCGCGGCAATATGATCCCAGCCGCCTGTTCAAGGGCGCCGGCGTCGGGGCGGCCATCGTCTCCCCGCTTGGTCCAATCGGTCTCGACCTGGCGTACGGGTTCGACCGCACCGATACCTTTGGCAAACCCAAGCCTGGCTGGAAACTGCATTTTCGCCTCGGCAACTTCTTCTGAGGCGTGCTCGCGTGTCACCATTTTACTCTGGAGTCGGAATGCCTTCACTTCGTAGGATCGTGGCCGCGGCCGGCCTGCTCTTCGCCATCGCAGGATCGGCGGAGGCCCAGGTGGCGCCGGCGGCGAAGTTCGCCTTCGTCAACGTCAGGGCGGTCCTGGCGGCCGCACCGGAGTACGCCAAGGCCGAATCGCTGTTTGCCAAGGAGGTTGAAGGCTACCGCGCCGAGCTGGCCAAGATGCAGCAGACGCTTGACTCGGCCGGCCAGGACTTCGAGCAGTCGTCGGTGCTGCTGTCCCCCAGCGCCCGCACGGCCAAACGCAAGGAACTGGAGGACAAGAACCGCCAGCTCGAGGCCCGGAACCAGGAAATCCAGCAGAAGGCCGCCGCGCGCGAACGTGAACTGCTGGATCCGATCCAGTCCAAGGTCAGCACCCTGATCGAGACCCTTCGGTCCGAGGGCGGCTACAGCATCATCTTCGACGTCGGGGGTGGTCAGTCGGGCATCGTCGCCGCCGATAAATCACTCGACCTGACTCAGCAGCTGGCCGAGCGTCTCAAGAACGCGAAGTAACGTGATCGATCGGCCGGAACTGAATCCGCGGGCGGTCGCCGACCTGGTCGGTGGCCGCCTTGTCGGATCGGGCAGCCTTCGGCTGACCGGAGTGCGGTCGCTGGAAAGCGCCGGCCCGGCGGAGCTCTCGTTTCTTGTCTCCGCCAAGTACCTGCCGTACTTTCGGGCCTCGAAGGCGGGCGCGGTCCTGGTCGATGAAGCGAGTGCCACGGAGGCCGGCGGGCCCCAGGTCCGCATCGTCGTGGCTGATGTGCCGGGGGCCCTTGAACAGCTCCTGCGGCATTTTCACCCGCCGATCGCGGCCGTGCCCGGCGTCCATCCCTCAGCCATTCTCGGGCGCGGCGTTGTGCTGGGGCCCGAGGTATCGATCGGACCGCAGGTGGTTGTGGGGGATGATTCCAGGGTAGGTGCCCGCGCCGTGCTCGAGGCCGGTGTGGTGCTCGGGGACGGCGTGATTATCGGGGATGATTGCCGGCTCGACGCCCGGGTCATCTGCTACGCCGGCACTGTGCTGGGCAGCCGGGTGGTGCTCAAGGCTGGTGCCGTGATCGGCGGCCGGGGGTTCGGCTATGACTCTGATGCGTCGGGTCATACCGCGCTGAGACATGTTGGACGGGCGGTGCTGGAGGATGATGTCGAAGTCGGCTCTGGCAGCTGCATCGATCGCGGTCGACTCGACGACACGATCATCGGACGGGGGACCAAGCTCGACAACCTGGTCCACATCGGGCACAACAGCCGGCTGGGTGAGAACTGCCTCATCATGGCCGGAGTGCTCCTGGCCGGGAGCGTCCGGCTCGGTGCCGGTGTCATCGCCGCAGGCGGCACCGGCATCCGCGATCACGCCAAGATTGGAGCCGGGGTGCGGATCGCCGCGATGAGCGGTGTCTTCGGCGATGTGGCGGCCGGTCTCACCGTCGGTGGCTATCCGGCCCGCCCCCAGCGCGACTACCTGAAAGCGCAGGCCGCGATGTATTCGCTGGCGCCCCACGCCAAGGCCCTGATCAACCTGCTCGCGGAGCGAGGTGCCGATGGCCCGTCGAACGATTGAACGCGAATCCCGCCTGAGCGGGATTGGTCTGCACACTGGTGTCCAGACCACCGCCATCCTGCGCCCGGCCGTCTCGGGCCGCGGCATCGTCTTTCGCCGCACCGACCTGGCCGGCACCCCGGAAATTCCGGCCCGCCTCAACGAGGTGGAAGCCACCGAGCGTCGAACCTCGATCGGCAAGGGCGCCGCCACCATTCACACCGTCGAACACCTGCTGGCGGCCGTGACGGGACTTGGCATCGATGATCTCGAGGTCGGACTCGACGGCCCGGAGCCGCCGATCCTTGATGGCTCGTTCCAGCCCTGGTTCAAGGCGCTGAGTGACGCCGGTCCAGTCGACCAGCCCGGTGACCCGGTCATCTACAAAGTCCAGGCGCCGTTCCAGGTCACTGAAGGTGATTCGGTCTACGTCATTTCGCCGTCCAAGTCGCTGCGGATCACCACGATGGTGGAGTGGGCGCATCCGCTGATCGGCCGCCAGACCGGCAGCTACGACATCACGCCCGAGGCGTTTGGCAAGGAGCTGGCCGCGGCCAGGACCTTCGGATTTGTCGACGAGTTCGAATCACTCAAGGCCCGAGGGCTGGCCCTCGGGGCTTCGACCAGCAATGCCATCGCGCTGACCCGCGATGGGGTGGAAGGCACCACGTTGCGGTGGGCTGATGAGTTCGTCCGTCACAAGGCGGGAGACATCGCCGGTGACCTGGCGCTGGTCGGTGGACGTGTCCAGGCCCACATCGTCGCCACCCGGCCCAGCCATCATGGCAATGTCGCGCTGGTGCGCGCCTTGGCCCGCACCGGCCAGCGCAATGGCGGCGTCGCGATGGATATCGGCCAGATCCTCGACGTCATTCCCCATCGCTATCCCTTCCTGCTGGTCGACCGGATCATCGAGATCGAGGGCAACTCGCGGATCGTCGGCATCAAGAACGTCACGATCAACGAACCGTTTTTCCAGGGGCATTTCCCGGGGC
>JBEPVA010000091.1:0-14784 GCA_041691295.1 Gemmatimonadota bacterium | reverse complement strand
GGATAGACCGATCTCCGGAAAAAGCGAAAACCCCGGGCGGCAAAAGCCGTCCGGGGTTCCGAATTCGCGTGAACGCGGCCGTAATGGCCGCATACATGTGGCCTTACTGGACCGCGTTCACCATGTCGAAGATCGGGAGGTACATGGCCACGACCATGCCACCGACGACCACGCCGAGGACCACGATCATGATCGGTTCCATCAGGGAGAGCAGGGCGCTCACCGCCACGTCGACCTCTTCGTCGTAGAAGTCGGCGATCTTGGACAACATCTCGTCCAGGCCACCGGTAGATTCTCCGACCGAGATCATCGAGATGACCATCGGCGGAAAAACCTTCGATTTTTCGAGCGGAGCGGCAATGGTTTCACCACCGGCGATTGACTGGCGGGATTCCATGACCGCATCATGGATGACCCGGTTGCCGGCGGTCTTGGCCGTGATTTCGAGTCCGTCAAGAATCGACACGCCCGAACTGATCAGGGTGCCGAGGGTCCGGGTAAACCGTGACACGGCGGACTTCCGGAGCAGGTCTCCCAGCACCGGGAAGTTGAGCATCAGGGTGTCGATCCGCTTGCGGCCATCGGCCGTGGCGTAGTACGACTTGATCCCGAAGAACGAGCCCACCGCCACCGCGATCAGGACCCACCAGTAGTGGAGCAGCAGGTTGGACGCCCCGATCACGATCCGGGTCGGCAGCGGCAGCTCCAGGTTGACCGAGGCGAACATGTTCTGGAAGGTCGGGATGACGAAGATCAGCAGCACCGACACCGCGATACCGGCCACCGAGAAGATGACCGCCGGGTAGACCATGGCACCCTTCACCTTGCGGATCAGGGCATCGCTCTTTTCGAGGAAGGTGGCCAGCCGGAGTAGAATGGTGTCGAGAATACCGCCGGCTTCGCCGGCCGCCACCATGTTCACGTAGAGGTCGGGAAAGGCCTTGGGGTGCTTGGAAAAAGCGTCGGCCAGGGTGTGGCCGCTCTCGACGTCGAACACCACCTGGCGGGTGACGTCCGCCAGCGCCTTGTTCTCGGTCTGCTTGGCCAGGATGTCGAGCGACTGGACCAGCGGAAGGCCGGCGTTGATCATGGTGGCAAACTGCCGGGTGAAGATCACCAGGTCGCGGGTCTTGATGCCCGGCTTCCGCCCGAAGCTGATCCCCTTGGCGGCTTCCCGGTAGCTGACCAGGGAGAGCTTGCTCTTCCTGAGATGGGCCAGCAGTTCATCCTTGCCGACCCCCTCGAAGGTGCCCTTGAGGATCTGGCCGGTGGACATGTTGCGTGCGGTATACTCGAGTGTCGGCATCGAAATCGTCTCCTGAGCTTAGCGCTTGGCCGCGGGGCGTTCAGGCTTCTTGGCGTCCACGGAACCCATTTCCTCGTCCAGCGGGGTCTGGCCGATCATCCGCAGGAATTCGTTCGGATCGCTGGAGACCCGGACGCATTCCTCCATCGCCACTTCCCGGCTCATGTACAGCTGGTACAGGGCGTCGTTCATGGTCTGCATGCCGTGCTTCTTGCCCGACTGCATGGCGGAGTAGATCTGGTGCACCTTTTCGTCGCGGATCAGGGCCCGGATGGCCGGCGTGGCCACCATGATCTCGGCCGCCATGGCCCGGCCCCGGCCCTTGGCCTTCTGCAGCAGCGTCTGGGTCACCACGCCCTCGAGCACGAAGGCCAGCTGGGTCCGGACCTGGGTCTGCTGGTTGGGCGGGAACACGTCGATGATCCGGTTGATCGATTCGGCCGCGCTGTTGGTGTGCAGCGTGGCAAAGGCCAGGTGGCCCGTTTCGGCAATGGTCAGGGTGGCGGAGATGGTTTCGAGGTCGCGCATTTCGCCGACCAGGATCACGTCGGGGTCTTCCCGCAGGGCGTACTTGAGCGCGTTGGAAAAGCTCTTGGTGTCGGTGCCGACTTCGCGCTGATTGATGATGCAGGACTGGTGGCGGTGGATGAACTCGATCGGGTCTTCCACCGTGATGATATGGCTTTTGCGTTCCTTGTTGATCTTGTCAATCATCGCCGCCAGCGTGGTCGACTTGCCGGAGCCGGTCGGCCCGGTGACCAGCACCAGTCCGCGGGGCTTGTCGGCCAGCTTGGCCACGATCGGCGGCAGGCCGAGGTCGTTGAAGGTCCGGACGTTGAACGGGATCATCCGGATGACCACCGCCACGCAGCCCCGCTGCTTGAACACGTTGCCGCGGAACCGGGCCAGGTTCTGGATCCCGAACGAGAAGTCGAGCTCGTCCTCCGTCTCGAACCGCTTCTTCTGGTTCTCGGTCAGCACCGAGTAGGCCAGCTGCAGGGTGTCCTTGGGCAGCAGCACCTCGGACGGGGTGGCATTGACGATATCACCGTCGACCCGGAGCTTGGGGCGCTCCCCGGCGGTAATGTGGAGGTCCGACGCCTCCTTCTCGATCATTTCCTCGAGCAAGGCTCTGAGGTTGATGGTCATGCAGCGGTCTCCTTGATGACCTCTTCCACCGTGGTCACACCCTTCTCAATTTTTTTCATTCCGTCCATCCGCAGCGTCAGCATCCCGTCCATCACGGCCTGGTCCCGGAGTTCGGCCACCGAGCCGCCCCGCAGGATGAGGCGCCGCAATTCGGGAGTCAGCGACATCACTTCGTACAACCCGGCCCGGCCCTTGTAGCCGGTGCCGTTGCAGGTATCGCAGCCCTTGCCGCGGTGGAATACCAGACTGCGCACCGACTCGAGATTCTCGCTGAGCGAGACCAGCACCTCGTCGGGGTAAGTCACGACTTCCTTGCAGTCCTTGCAGATCCGCCGGATCAGCCGCTGGGCCACCACCAGGTTGACCGCGCTGGCCACGTTGAACGCCTCGATCCCCATGTCAATCATGCGGGTGATCGTGCTGGGCGCATCATTGGTGTGCAGGGTGGAGAGCACCAGGTGCCCCGTGAGGGCCGCCTTGATGGCAATGCCCCCCGTTTCCAGGTCCCGGATCTCCCCGATCATGATGATATTGGGGTCCTGCCGCAGGAACGCCTTCAGGGCTGCTGCAAAAGTGAGGCCGATCTCGTTCCGAATCAGGACCTGGTTGATTCCGCCCAGATTGTACTCGACCGGGTCCTCGGCCGTCATGATGTTGGTTTCGATCGTGTTGATTCGCGACAGGGCGGAATACAGGGTCGTCGTCTTGCCGGACCCGGTGGGCCCGGTGACCAGCACCATGCCATAGGGGTTGAGAATGGCCTTGAGCAGGTCGGCCTCGGATTTGGGCTCGAAGCCGAATTTTGCCAGATCCAGGGTCAGGTTGCCCTTGTCCAGGATCCGCAGCACGATCTTTTCGCCGTACAGGACCGGCAGGGTCGAGACCCGGAAGTCGATGACCCGGTTGCCCATCTTGAGCTTGAGCCGCCCGTCCTGGGGCACTCGGCGTTCGGCGATATTGAGCTGCGACAGAATCTTGACCCGGGAGGTCAGCGCGGCCTTCATCCGGACCGGCGGCTTCATCACCTCGAGCAGGGCACCGTCCACCCGGTAGCGGACCCGGATCTCGTGCTCGAACGGCTCGATGTGGATGTCACTGGCGCCGCGCCGCACCGCCTCGGTCAGCAGGCCGTTGATCAGCTTGACCACCGGCGCGTCGTCGATCTGGGCCTGGGTGGCGGTTTCGTCTTCGGCTTCCTTGACGATCTCGACGTCGTCCTCGATCCCCTCCATGTCCTTGAGCAGGGACTCGAGCTGCTGGTCCGACGATTCGTAGTATTTCTCGAGCAGCGCGCGCAGGGTGAACTCGCCTGCGATGACCGGAAAGAGATCGTACCGGGTGATGAACTTGAGGTCTTCCAGCACCCCGCTGTTGGTCGGATCCGCCATCGCGATGGTCAGGGTCCGGCCTTCACGCTTGAGCGGTAGCACCACGTTCTTCTGGGCAAATTCCGCCGGCACCATCTTGAGGATCTTGGGGTCGACATCGAACCGGGCCAGGTCCACCGCCGGCATCCGATACTGCCGGCCGAGGAACTTGGTGATCTCGATTTCCTGGACCAGGCCGAGTTTGACCAAGACGTAGCCAAGCCGATGGCCCGTGGCCTTCTGCTCCGCCAGGCCCGCGGTCAGCTGCTCCCGGTTGATCAGGCCCTCAGCGATCAATAAATCGCCCAGGCGTTCGGCGCCGTTCCCTCCGCTTGCCATCAGCCTCCCACGGACCGGAGAACCAACAGGGACAACGATTTAGGTAGGTAGACCTAAGCTAGATGGGTAGCGGGGGGTGTCAAGGCGGACGGTCAGCCAAGCGGACAGGCGGACAGGCGGACAGGCGGACAGGCGGACCGAAACTAATTCCACGCGTCGACATGCAAGGCGTATCCCTTCCGACGTCTGGTCACCGCACCTCCACCAACCCTCGCAGCCGGGCCACCGTCGCCGGCCCGATCCCACCCACCCGCACCAGGGAATCCACCGCCGCGAAGTTCCCGTGCTTGGTGCGGTACTCCACGATCCGCCGGGCCGTGGAGGGTCCCACGCCAGGCAGACGCTCGAGCTCGGGCCCGTCGGCTCGATTCAGGTCGATGACGGAAAACCCCGACTCCCGACTCCTCGCCGGGGCAATGAGATCGAAGGGCGGGGCCGGATTGGTGAGTTGACTCCTCGTTCCGGCGGCGGAAAACTCCGCATGGTCCCTGATGGCCTCGATCAGTCCATCCCCGATCCCCGGCACATCATTGAGACGCTCGAGTGAGCCGAAGGGGCCGTGGCTGACCCGGTATTCGGCAATCTTCCTGGCCATTCCCGGGCCGACCTTGGGCAGCCGGGCCAGCACGGCGGCCGGGGCCTTGTCGAGGTCGATCTTCTCCCCGTCAGCCAATGGCCGGCCGGCGGCGGCGGCGCTGTCACGGTGGGCGGCGAGATTTTCGGAGCTTGAGGGGCCCGAAATGCGGACGTCGCCGGGAGCGGCCCCGGGAGTGGGACGATGCAGCCACGCCAGCACGGCGTGGCCGATCACGGCCAGGGCCAGCAACAGCAGCAGGGCGCGGCGTTCGGCGGGAGGCATCCGCCATGGTAGCGCGTCAGCCCGGGCGCAGCGTCATCCCGGCAACGCGATCGGTGGCCTATTGACGCGCGAGATGAACCGCCACGTCTCCCACCACCTGCAGACTGGCCGCCGACAGCTTGTCGATGGTGTCATCGGGGGTGTGCCAGTACGGGTAGTCCGGATAGAACTGGACGACGTCGATGGCCCGAATCCCGACCTTCTGCAGCGAGACATGGTCGTCGATCAGGGTGAACTTGGGGCTCGGCTCGAACACGTCGCCATGGCCGATCTCCTTGGCCGCCTGCCACACCACATCCACGACCTCCGGAGCACCCAGCAAGGAGTTTCCCTCCTGGAAGATCCTGAGATTCCTGCCGGCCACCATGTCCCACAGCACGGCATAGAGCGGGGTCGGGCCCGGCGGCAGATGCGCCGCGTAGTACTTCGAGCCCATCAAGACATCATCGGGTTCCTTCTCAAAATCGCCGTAATCCTCGCCATCGATCAGCAGCAGGTCGATTCCGCGGGTCGGCGCCTTTTTCTTGAGGATATCGGCCACGCCGAGCAGGACGGCGACGCCCGACGCGCCGTCGTTGGCGCCGGGCACCGGCTTGTTGCGGTCGGCCAGCAGTTGCACGGGCTTCACGTACTGATTGTCGCTGTGGGGCCTGGTATCCCAGTGGGCCATGAACAGGATCCGCTCGCTGGCGCCGGGATTGAACCGCAGCAGGTAGTTGTGAAGATCAAGCGTATCATGCGCTGCGGTGACGTGCGTCCAGTGCTGCACGATGAGAGTGTCGGCCCGGCCCGGCAGGATCGAATCCAGCCAGGCAATCATCCGCTGATGCCCGGGCTGCGCCGGAATCCGTGGCCCGAATGCCATCTGGGTCTCGATGTACTTGAAGGCGGCGGTGCCATCGAATTCCCGCGGCGGCGGGCTGGCGCATCCACTCCAGAGTCCAACTGCCGAGGTCAGCGCGAGGGCGGCGTGACGGAGCAACCGATGGGTCATCGAGTTCTTTCTGACGGGTCAGCGATAGTCGCCGGCAAACAGCGACAGGCTGAAGTTAAGCGAGAGGTAGAGCTGCTGGACCTTGCGGTCCAGCGACCGGGCATCGTCCAGTACGTAGCCCAGCTGCAGCCCGCCGGTCAGCATCTTGAACAGCTCGGTATCCATCGAGGCCTGGGCCTCCTGCCGGCGCACATCCGACAGGGTCCTGCAATCGCTGGTGCCCTGTGAAGCCAGGCAGTTGAGCCCAGCAGTATAGCCGGCCGACAGCGAGGTTCGCACGGCTTTCCGAGCCTTGCTGATCGATTCGGGCAGACGGATGGCGTAGCTAAACGTTCCGTTGACGTTCTGCTGGGTCGACTGGGTGAGATTGGAAAAGGCGTTGTTCTCCTGGCGGGTCTTGAGGTACCGCAGAGCGACGGACATCCCGTTGCGGAAGACCAGTTGCAGATCGGGATTGAACGAGGTGGACAGGGTCGAGGTCTGGGTAGCGCCCACCCCGGCCTGGGTCGCGATGCCGGTCCGCTGGCGGTAACTGACGCCGGCGCTGGCCACCGCGATCGGCCCATGGGTCAGGTTCCGGGTCAGCCGGAGACTGCCACTCGGCCATTCCCGCTGCAGCGATTCGGTGGCCTGGAAGTCATCGCCCTGAAGCTGCAGCCGGGTGATTCGGATCCGCGAGTAGCTGATCTGGAACGACAACCCGAAGCCCAGACTCGCGCCGCTGGCAACCGTCCCGTTGCGAGTCTCGGTGACCGAGATGGCGCGGCCGCCCTGGTGGGTCAGGAAGTTGTCCAGGTCCCCCAGCGCCAGCATGTAGGACAGGTCGGGATTGAACGCGGCCAGGTCATAGGAGCTGGTCCGGGTCAGCCGGTCCGAGTAATCCAGCGGCCGGACCCCTTTGAGGAACAGGGCGAGCCCGCTTTTCTCGCCCCACGCAACCGCCGCGAGCTTGGACGGATCGACGGCCAATCCCAATTCCCGGGTGTGCTGGTTGTTGAGCGTCTGAGGCAGGATGTATACGCTGTCCGGATCGGTCCGGATCGGCTGGATCGTCGTGAGACTGCGAGTCAGGAAGAAGTTGCTGGACTCGCTGAGCCTGGGCGCCAGCCAGCTGGAGACATGCGGCGTCAGGTTGAGTACCGTGGTCAGGTTGCGGTTCTGCTCCACCCCGACGTCGACCCCGAGAAACTCCTTGCGCCCTGCCCCGGCTACCCGGCCCAGGGTGGTCGAATCCGAATAGCGCCGGAGGTCGCGGGTGCTGGTCAGGTCGGCCGAGAGGCGCAGCATGCCCAGGGGCTGCCAGGACAGTCCCGCCGCATTGCGCCAGAGGTAGCTGAGCGAAGTGGTCGGAATCACCGCGGTGTCGGCGCTGAGAACGATGGGAGACTGGAAGCTCGACTGCTGGCCGTCGGCCCGGCTCAACCCGCTGCTCAGCCGGACCGAATTGGGATACAGATTGTAGGTCGCATCCCTGAGCCGTTTGCCGAACTCGCCCTCCCGCATGAATCGGGGCAGCCGGCGGCTGACGCCGGCCAGGCCCAGGTGCCTGCCGCGCACCACGAATCCGCCGCCATAGGCCAGGACGGCAGTGTAGCCGGTGGCATTGGCTTCAGAGAATTCGGACTGGCTCCTGCCGCTGCTGTAGTTGCCCGCAAACGACAGCGGGTCGAGAAAGATCCGGGTAGCCCAGCTGCGGCCCGGAACGCTGCGCCGCACGCCCAGCGAAAAACTACTGCTCGAGGACCGGGGTTTTCGAAGCCCGGTGATCGAACCGGCTTCGACATCACTGCCGGTGAACAGGATCGGATCGATGTCGGCGCGGCCGTAGGAAGCGGTGAACGGAATCGACAGACCCAGCGATACTGGCAGGAACCGGTCGAGCCGGACTCCGCCTCCGGCTTGGAAGGTTCGGGTGGTCTGATAGGACGGGGTCTGGTTGATCTGCTGGAAATAGCCGTTCTGCGAGACGAAGCTCAGACTCAGGTCGGCAACATCGGAGGCCACGATCCTGGCATCGAGGGCCACCGCCTGACCGGTGCGTGACACCGGCTGGTCGAGCCGGATGTCATCGATCCACAGTTCCGGGTCAGTAGCGCCGGTGAGGGCCGCGCTCCGGAGGATGCCACCGGCAAACTCCTGTACAGCCGAGAGGTTGGGCGGGCGGACCGCCGGATCGCCAAGGTAGACCAGATAGCCGTCGTTACAGGCCACGTAGGCGGTGGACACCGTGTCACCGCCGCAGGCGACGCGCCGGGCGCTGTCGGCGGTCAGTCCCGACAGGAACCGGACCTCGAGCGCCGTCCGCAATGCCACCCACTGACTCAGGTCGATGATGGCCTCGGGATCCCAGGTCGAGGTCCTGGCCGGCGCCGTGTATTGATAGAAATTGGCGTCGTCGGTGCCGACCCGGATGTAGGCCTGGAAGTCTCCCTCGTCCCACCCCGCTCCACGGCCCCGGAACCAGACCCGCATCCGGGAATACTTGAGCAGGTTCTGGGCGCCGCCCAGCACCCGGAAATACGCCTCGGCCCGCTCCCGGACCCGCAGGTCGGTGGCCACCACCCGCAGCGACTGTTCGTTGATCTGCAGGCCCAGGTCGCCCTGGTTGCCGCTCTTCTTGTCCACTCCGCCAACCACTCCGGGCGGCGAGACGTAGCCGAGCTGGACGTCTTGAGTCGACGCCAGCGAGACCTCGACATCACCGTGCGGCTCGCCCAGGGAGCCGGCCAGCGACGCGATCGGGGTCTGGGCCCGGCGCACCCACGGCGCTCCCAGCAGCCGCATCCGGGCCAGCGACAGCTGGGCCTGGTCCCCCTCCCGGCCGTTGACCGGGGTCACGATGGTGAGCCGGAGCGCCCGCACCAGCCGGATATCGGGGGCGCCCACTGTCTGGTCGGGCGTCCGGATCGGAATCCGGTACAGCTTCCAGCCGCCCAGCCCATCGGACCGCGGCACACCGTTGCGGACGAAATACTTGAGTGAGGTCGGGTCGATCACCCAGCGAAAGACATTTTCAGTGCTGCCGGTGGCGTTGAGCACGCCATCGCCGTTGAGGTCTTCATTGTCGGCGTAGCCGTTGCCGTTGGAGCAGCGACTGCCCATGTCCCCCTGGCGATAGACCAGGATATTGGCGGTCAACTGGGTCCGGCAGAGCTGGGGCCCCCGGACCACCAATCCGCCCGGGCCGACCAGCGAATCGGGGCGGTCCGACAGGATGCCGTTGTCATTGTCGATGGCGTTCCAGACCTGGGTCAGGCTGTCGCGCTCGGTATCCAGGTGACCGACCCCGGCATACTGGCGGCCGCTGAAGGTGGTATCGGCGCCGGCCACCGCGTAGTTCAGCGGCGCCAGCGCCAGGGCGTCCTCGCTGACGGTGCCGACGTCGATGACCAGCTGAGCACCGGCCGAGTCGGCGGAGCGGTTGCTGCCCTGGAACACCCAGAACTCCAGGAACTCATCCCGGCTGAGGTCGAGCCCCGTGGTGCTCAGCGAGGTCACCATCGAACGCCAGCGGGGGCGGTTGGGACGAGCGGGCTGGGTCCAGCGGGCCGACCGGGCCAGGTTGTCGCGGGGGAGGCCACCGGTGGTATCGGCCTGGAGCGTCAGGTTGAGCACGTTTTCGAACAGATTGTCGCCGCCGGCGGTCTGCAGCTGCGGATCGATGTCGGAGGCCTTGAGCTGGGTTACCCCACCGGCCGCGTTGGTCACCAGGCTCTGCCAGGTCAGCTGCACCGCGTCAGCCGAATCGAACGCCGCCCCCACGATGTCGTTGACCCCGACCGCACTCTGGGGCACGCTGCCGAACTGCCAGGCTGTCTCCCGGAGCGAGAGTTGCTGGCCATTGTCGCCCTCGAAATCCTCGACGTAGGCCTGGCCGGCCCGGTTCTCGTTAGGCTTGGTAAAGGCGATTTCGCCATTGAGATCGATCGACGACGGCGCGGTGGCCGGGGCGCTGGTGAGGTGGTTGAAGAACCGGGTAATGCCGGACGGCTTGAAGTGCAGATCGCTGGTAAGCCCGCCGACCAGGTTCGAGGTGGCCTCGAAGCCAAGTTCGGGACGGTTATAGGCGCTCTGTTCTGCCTGGTAGATCCCGATGGCCGAGATGCCGCCTCGATCGCCGAACGAATACCGGGTGGAAAATCCGTACAGCTGGGTCGGCGCCACCGCGAACAGTCCTCGTTCCTCGAACCGGGCGGTGACGAAGGCCTGCTGCCCGCCAAACAGCGCGCCCGGGTTGAGGAACGTCACCTGGCCGAGGTCGTAGGCCACGGTGTAATCGATCCCGCGGGTGAGCGTTCGCCCGTTGACCGAGATGACCTCGCTGGCCTCGGTAATTGAGAGGGCATTGAGGTTGAGAGTGGTTTGGTCGCCCGAGCCGGTGCTGTTGTACTGCAGACGGATCAGGAACTTGGCCGGCGGCCCCTCCTGGAACAGCAGATAGTTCGGAGTCCGGTAGATCGAGTCCTGCAGCTCCGAGGGGGTCAGCAGGGCACTATCGGCAAACGGCTGGGCGCTGGGAAAGACCAGGAACGCGTCGCGGCTCACCTGATCGGGCACCGGGTCCTGAATCCGGGGAAAGACCCGGTTGTCCAGGTCGAGCAGGGTGGGATCGGTAGGTATGGCCAGTCCGAGCTGGGCCAGATAGGTGGCGGCGCCCCCCTTGAGGGGCTTTTCGGATCGGTTGACCGTAATTCCGGCCCGCAGCGAGTTGCGGTCCAGGTCCGAGCCGGCAATCCGGTAGACCTGGCGCATCTCATATCTGAAGGTTGGCAGTGTGGCGCCGACCTTGGGCTCCACGATCAGCTGGAGGCTGTCCTTCCGGGCCGGATTGTCGGTCTGGGGAAAGGAGCCGACGGTGTCGCCGGCGGCGGTGATGTAGCTGACCGCCAGGTAATCATTGAGGTCGAGACGAGCGGCGAGGAAAAACCATAGCCCCGATGGATCGAGATAGTAGTCCTGGCCCGGCACCATCAGCTGCCAGCCGGACGGCAGCGGCCCGATCCGCTGGGGGCTGTCGCCGCGGCGGGCCACCGCGGTGATGCCGCCCAGGTTTGGATTGGTGCCGCCCTGTCCGGTGGCCGGCCGGTAGCGGTAGATCCGCACCGCGGCAGGACGCAGCGCCGGTGGCAGCGCAATACTCTCGATATTGAGGATGTCGAGCCGGGGGTAGCCCGGAATCAGGGCGGGATCCTGGACCCAGAAGAACCGGCCCGATTCGTACTCGAGGTCGCGGACCTGCCGATCCTGGGGCTGGGTGGTCGTCGATCCGATGGTGTAGGTTCGCTGCGCGACCGAACTGCCCTTCTGAGTCGCGACCAGCCCGTTGATCTGCAGCGGGCCGACCTCGAAACTGGCGTTGACCCCGAAATTGTTGAGCGGAGTGGACGCGGTGATGAACCGGGAGGGGGGCGGCCGGAAGGTGACGGTACCGATCTCGATCCGCCGGATGATCTCGTCGTCCAGCCCCTGGTAGAAGATCTGGATCTCGTTCTTGGTGGCCAGGTCCCGCTGGGTGTCGTAGTCAATGTTGAGATTGAGCCTGCGGCCCAGCAGGCCGCTGGCCTGCACGCTGAGGGTATTATCGAGGCGGGGAGATCGGAAACCGCTGCCGGTACAGGACGAGTTGGGATCCAGCGCCGAGGCGGCGTTGCACCGCAGATTCTTGATCCGCTCCACCCGGGCATCGAACCGGTTCTGCCCCTGGATCGAGAGGTCGACCAGATTGCGGTCGAGGCCGAGGAGTCCTCTCCGGGTGGTGCTCGAATCCCTGGCCTGCGGCGGCTTGATCCGGTAGATGGTGGCCAGCGCCGCGGTCCGCCACCATGCGGCACTGGCGGAATCCCGCAGCAACGCAAAGGCGCTGTCGAACACCACCGTCGCGGTTGGCCCGCGCGGCGCGCCGAGCCAGGGCGCCGAGAGCGCCGGCGGCGGCCGCAGGAGCAGCGGGGCCGTGACGAATCTCAGCCCGAGAGTAGGGCCAGTGGTGTCAGCCTGGGCCCGGAGCAGCCGCGGACATGCGAGCGCCAGGGTCAGGGCAATGACGTGCCGAATCACGCGAAGGGAACGCCTTGAGAGTGCGGGAAACGGGGAATATAATGAGTGGCGGAAACCCTTACAATCTGGACACTTAGAGCGCGTGCGTCTACTCGATCGCTATCTGCTTCGTCAGCTCGTGGTGCCACTGATTTTTGCCTTTGTGTCACTGACCGGCTTCCTGCTACTCAACCAGGTGGCCCGCCGGTTCGGTGACCTGGCCGGCAAGGGGCTGCCCTGGAGCGTGATCGGGGAGGTCTTCCTGCTCTGTATTCCGTTCCTGGTGGCCATGACCCTGCCAATGGCCATCCTGGTCGCGGTGCTGTACGCCCTGAGTCATCTGGCCGCCGATAACGAGATCACGGCCATGCGGGCCAGCGGGGTCAGCCTGACCCAGATCCTGACCCCGCTGGTCCTCTTTGGTACTGCGCTTTCGCTGCTCAACTTTGCCTTCACGGACCAGGTCCTGCCCCGCACCAATGTGGCGCTCCGCAGTCTGCTGATCAGCATCCAGCGGAAAAAGCCGACCCTCGAGATTCACGAGCAGATCATCAACGGGCTGGGAGCGACGAGTACCTATCTCAGGGCCAACCGGGTCGATGGCCCGTCTGGCCGGATGCGCGGGGTCGCGATCTACGACCTCGGCGCCTTCGACGAGCGCCGGGTCATCTATGCCGACAGCGGACGAATGGTTTTTGCCGGTAACGAAAAGGACCTGCTGCTGCACCTGTATGACGGCTCGATCCGGACCTACAAAGCCTCCCAGCCAGGGCTGGTCCAGATTACCTGGTTTATCGGGAACACCATCCGGATCCGCGATGTGGCCAACCGGCTGGACCTGGCCGCCGGTGACACTACCCGGGGTGAGCGCGAACTGTCGACCTGCGAGATGCTGGAGGTGGTCCATGGCGCCAGGGCCGGGATCGAAGGAGCGGCTGGAGCCCGGCTGTCGCTGACCCGGCGCGACCTCCAGCACCTGCTCAATCTGGCGCCGCCGCCATTGGCGTCGAGGCCCGAAATCGAGCCGGTCCGATCCTACTGCCCCGCCATCAAGGCGATGACCCGGTGGTTCCTACCGGAGACGGCCCAGGCGCAGGCCCCAACACCACCGAAACCGATCCGGCCCCGCCCGATCATCAATCCGGACGGCCGGGTCGACCAGTTGTTCCGCCAGCCGAGGGATACCGTCAACGGCAATGTGACGCTGACCAGCTGGGTCGAGGTGTCGAGTCTGCGCGAGGAAGGCCGGAGCAGCCAGCGGCAATCGAGCATGTACATGGTGGAAGTGCACAAGAAGTGGGCGCTGAGTGTCTCCTGTCTGGTCTTCGTGCTGATCGGGATTCCGCTGGCGCTCCGATTCCCCCGCAGCGGCATGGGGCTGGTCATCGGCGGAGCGGTGATCGTCTTTTCGGTCTATTACATCGGGCTGACTGCCGGTGAGGGGCTTGGGGACCGCGGCATCATCTCTCCGTTCTGGGCCATGTGGGCGCCCAACGTCATCCTCACGGTTGTTGCCCTGCTCGGCCTGGCCGTGGTCCGCCGATCGGCCGGGTCAACCCGCGGCGGTGAGATGCGGGACCTGATCGCCAACCTGCTCTCCCGGCTGGGCCGGAATCGGAGCCCCGCCCGATGATTCTCTCGCTGCTCGACCGCTACGTGCTCCGGACCTGGATCGGGATCTTCATCGGCACGGCGCTGGGCTTTCCGCTGATCTCGATCATGATCAATCTGACCGACAACCTGAGCCGGCTGCTGGGGCGCGGGCTGACAGGGCGCGAGATCATCATCAGCTATTTCTATTCGATTCCGGAGAACATGTTCATCGTGATGCCGGCGGCGGTGCTGTTCGCGACCGTCTTTACGGTTGGTGGCATGAGCCGTCACTCGGAGATTACCGCGGCCAAGGCAGGCGGCCGCAGCTTCTACCGGCTCTGCGCCCCGATATTCATTGCCGCCCTCCTGGCCGTGGGACTCGGCATCGTGGTCGGGGAACTGGCCCCAGTGGGCACGTCGCGGCAGCTCGAGGTGCAGAAGGCCAAGGAAGCCCGGCCCCGCAGCTTCCGCTACAACTTCGTCTACCGTGGCGATGACGGCTGGGTTTATACCGTCCGCACCCTGGATGTCGGCTCCCGGCTGATGCGACAGATCGTGCTCGAGCGCCAGGGACTGGGACAGGACTACCCCGGTCTGGCCCTGGCTGCTGACAGCGCGACCTACGACACCACTTCGGCCCGCTGGACCCTGCACCATGGCACCAGCCGCCGGGTCATCGGCCCGGGGCAGACGGCGCTGTTTTCATTCGCCAAGGCGCAGTTGCACACCCTGCACGAGAAACCGGCCGACCTGCTGGCCGAGAACAAGGCGCCCAACGAGATGCGGTACGACGAGCTGGGACGGTACATCAGCGCGTTGCGCCGCTCCGGAAACGACGTCAGCAAGCTGGAGGTGGACCAGGCCCTCAAGATCGCGGTGCCAGCCACCTGCCTCGTGATCGCACTCTTTTCGGCGCCGCTGGCCCTCAGCTCTCCCCGTGCCGGGCCGGCCGTCGGGGTGGGAATCGGCCTCGGCACCACACTCGTGTTCTTGCTGGTGCTCGAGATGTCCAAAGCGTTCGGCGCCAGCGGCCTGGTCAAGCCACTGGTGGCGGCCTGGATGCCGGAAGCGGTCTTTCTCGCGGCAGCGCTTTGGCTACTGGCCAGGGCACGGACGTAGACGGACAGGCGGACAGGCGGAAAGG
>JBEPVA010000090.1:0-14852 GCA_041691295.1 Gemmatimonadota bacterium | reverse complement strand
GCGGGGGGGACAGCCACAAGAAGCTCGGCATGGAAAACCACCTCACGGTTACGGGTGCTACCGCTGGCGCAACCAGGTCGGACGAGGCGGACGAGTACGGCCACGGTGGCATGGCGATGAGCCCCGAGCATGACATGACGAAGGAGCCCGCCAAGGCGATCGCGGTGACGGGCGGCGGTCCGGTGATCCAGATCCTGCCAGGGCCCTTTCCCTTTCCCGACAGCGCGGCGCCAATTCTGCAGGCGTTCGGTCCAGAGAAAGAAGGACTCGAGTCCCAGGTCAAGAATGGCCGCTACTCCAACAACGTGGCCCCGATCGCCGGCACCTTTGCCTTCAAGGCGTGGGATCTGGGTTCGGTCAAGGATTCGGTCGATGGTGTCGCCACCTTTACCACCAACGACGACGGCAAGTGGAAGCTGGTGCTCGACCGGGTGCAGACCAGGGATGTGGCCCATCACCCACGGTTCGGCGGGGTGATCATGGGGCTGTACTATCATGGCATCACCCAGGTGCACACGCCGCTGGTGCCCACGATCATGAGCAAGGTGGCGCTCTGGGCCTTTGGGCATCTGTACAAGAACGACCAGCTGATCACCGACAACGCCATGGTGCACGTTATGCTTCTGTCCCGCACCCGCCGGCCTTCAGACTGGTCGCTGGCCTGCTGGGATTGCTCGAAGAATCCGGTGGAGGAGCTGCAGCTCCAGATCCTGCCCGGCACCGGCGAGCCCAAGTTCGATGCCCCGGGTGGGTTCCTGTTCGTGAACTGGGAGAAGTCGACCTCCCGGACCCCGGCCAGCTGAGCCAGCGGTGACGCTCCAAGCTCGGCGCAACAAACCAGCCCGCCGGGACGTAACAGGGGACCGCGCCACCGGCAGCATGGTGACGCGTTCCCTGTCACCGTCTCCATCAACTCCACGGTTGAGCCTGAGCCCGACTACCCGGTTCGAAACGCTGGTGCTGCCGCATCTCGACGCCGCCTACTCCCTGGCGCGCTACCTGATGCGGGGGGCCGATGACGCCCGTGATGCCACCCAGGAGGCAATGCTCAAGGCGCTGAAGCATGTCGACCAGTGCCGGGGAGAGGGCGCCCGCCCCTGGGTACTGGCCATCGTCCGGAATACCTGCCGCTCCATGCTGGGCCGGCGCGGCGGGGGAGACAACGACATCTCCTTCGACGAGACAGTGCATCGCTCCGACGACGACAGCAATCACCCCGAGATCGAACTGATCCGGGCGGCGGACCGGGAGGCGGTGCACCGGGCCCTCGACCAGCTGCCGCTGGCCTATCGCGAGGTCGTGGTGCTCCGCGAACTGCAAGGACTGTCCTACAAGGAAATCGCCGAGGTGGCCGGAGTACCGGTAGGGACGGTAATGAGCCGCCTGGCCCGTGGCCGAGAACGACTGGAGCAGCTGCTCGGCGCGCCGGGCACGAAGGGAGGTGCCAGATGAGCTGCGAGGAGATCCGGAAACAGGTCGATGCCCGGCTCCACGGTGAACTGTCCGAGGCTGAGACGCAGCGATTCGACGATCATCTGGTCGGGTGCGCGGAGTGCCGCGGGCTACTGGAGCGGAGAACGGCGCTGAGGGAAACGCTGAAGCGGGAGATGGGATCATTCGAGGCGCCGGCCGATCTCAGGAAGCTGCTGGTGACGGCCGCGCGTGACGCTCAGGTTGAGGTCCGGGCAATTCGGCCCATCAGGCCCAGTGCGGCGTGGTGGATCGGAGTGGCGGCCGCCCTGGCCATCGTGGCCATCGGGAGCTGGCAGCTCGGTGCCCGCCGGTCGGATGGCGCCCTGATGAGTGAGGTGGTGCTCGAGAGTCATGTGCGTTCGCTGCTGGGCCAGCACCTCACCGACGTGACCAGCACCGACCAGCACACCGTAAAACCCTGGTTCAACGGCAAGCTGGATTTCTCACCGCCGGTGAGCGACTTCGTAGGGCAGGGCTATCCGTTGCTCGGCGGCCGGCTGGAATACCTGGGTGGAAAGCAGGTGGCGGCGCTGGTCTACGAGCGGCGGAAACACCTGATCAACGTCTTCCTGTGGCCCACCGCTGCAGGCAATAGCGCGGGCCGCGCCAGCGGCAGCATGAATGGCTATCACCTGCTGCATTGGACCCGGCCCGACTTTACCTACTGGATCGTGTCGGATCTGGGAGAGGCAGAGCTGGAGGAGTTCAGCGGGTTGCTGCAGCAGACTGAAGCCAGAAGATAGGAGATAGGAGACTGGAGATGGGACGGCCAAAACCCTGACTTGCCTGGCCTTGGTTTCAGCCGAGGGCTCAATGGCCGTTAACGGAAGCTGTCGCCTCCTGGCGCCTTCCCACGATCTAGTTGGTGGACCACCTGTGACCGCGGGTCACGGGGCCGGGTTCACGTTATGGCTTATGGCTCAACACTAAGAGGCGCACAATGACGGCACCGACGATAAATCCGAATCAGGCGCTGTGGGAGAAGGGCGACTTCACCCGTATTGCCGCCACCATGCGCGAGAGCGGGGAGGCGCTGGTCAATCGAATCGGGGTGCGTCGGGGGATGAAGGTCCTGGACCTGGGCGGGGGCGACGGAACTACCGCGGTGCCGGAGGCGCAGGCTGGTGCGGAAGTCATGGTGGTCGACATTGCCCGGAACCTGGTCGAGGCGGGGAACAGGCGGGCGGCCGCGGAAGGGTTGAAGAATCTCAAGTTCGATCACGGCGACGCCACCAACCTGGCCGGCATTGCCGACCAGTCATTCGATCTCGTCGTCTCCATCTTCGGCGCCATGTTTGCTCCCAGACCATTCGACGTGGCCAAAGAGATGGTCCGGGTCACCCGTCCGGGCGGGCGGATCGTGATGGGCAACTGGATCCCCAACGACCCCACCTTCGTGGCCCAGGTACTCAAGATCAGCTCGGCCTACACCCCGCCGCCGCCGGAAGGGTTCGTGAGCCCGATGACCTGGGGCATCGAGGCCCATGTCGTCGAGCGCTTTGCCGCAGCCGGCATCGCGAGCGACAGCATTGCCTTCGTGCGGGACACCTTCGTCTTCAACTTTGCGGGCACCCCCGCCCAGTTCATCGAGGATTTCCGCCGCTACTACGGCCCGACCATGAATGCGTTCGAGGCCGCCGGCAAGAATGGCAAGGCCGCAACCCTTCAGACCGAACTCGAACAGCTGGCTACTTCCGCGAATACCGCCGGGATCGGCACCTCGATTCCGGCGACCTTTCTCAGAGTTGAGGTGACGAAGTAATCGGTGAGTGGTGGCAGAGGAGAGGAGTAACCCGTTCGTCCTGGCGAGGAGGCTGGGTTTGAGGTTCTCCTCATTCTGAGCGAAGCGAAGGAGCAGACCTTAAGGGATGGGGGGAAGTGGGGAAGAGGGGAAAGCACCTCATCCCGAGCCGCAGGCGAGGGAGCTGGTCTTGAGATCGCGAGAGACCCACCTGAGAGGCGTGGCTCGGCGGTCCCCGCTGCGCGGGAGCTCCGTTTGCTCAGGGAACGCGGAGCGCTCGGTGTGAGAGCCGCGAAGCGGCGTGGGCCGAGCTGCGGCTCTCAGCCGCGGATTCAAGCAACCGGCCGGCCCGTCACCTTCGCGAATTGTCGGAGACTGGCCGGCGACACTCCTGCCTCCCAACTGCTAAGGCACTGTCCGTTTCTGCCAGGCGCCGAGCCTGGCGACGCGTTGACCCGCAAATAGAGGAATAGCGTGGTGTCCCTCTCCCCTCTCCTTCTCCAGTCTCCCGTCTCCCGTCTACACCACCATCTCCACCCTCGCCATCGTCACTGCGTGGCCGCCAAGTCGTACCCGATCTCCCATCAGTACCGTTCTGACCGTGCCGCCGCGGGACGAGAGCTGGCCGCCGGTGAGCTCTGAGAGGCCGAGCCGGGCGGACCAGTAAGGCGAGAGGGCGCAGTGGGCCGAGCCGGTGACCGGGTCTTCGGGGATGCCGACGGCGGGGGCAAAGAAGCGGGAGACAAAATCGAACTGCTTCGAGGTCGATTGGCTGGTCACGATCATTCCTCGACCGCCGAGCCGGGCAATGGCGGAGAGATCGGGCGTGAGGTGCCGAACCGTTTCCTCGTCCTGGAGTTCGATCAGGTAATCATACGGGGTGTGTCCGACCCAGAGCGCCTCGGCGCCGAGGATGGAGGCCATCCCGCCGGTGTCGCTGACCTGGCGGGGCGGGGTGGACGGAAAGTCGAGCCAGATCAGCCGTCCCTTCTGGGTGGCGGTGAGGCGTCCGCTTCGGGTCTGGAAGCCGATCGTATCGGCGCCGGACAGGTGCCACTCGGTCCAGAGGACGTGGGCCGCCGCCAGAGTGGCGTGGCCGCAGAGGTCGACCTCGACCGTCGGAGTCATCCAGCGCAGCCCCCAGTCGTTCCCGTCCCGCAGCAGGAACGCCGTTTCGGCCAGGTTCATCTCCCGCGCGATGGCCTGCATCCAGTCATCGTCGATCGGCTGCTCGAGGATGCAGACGGCGGCGGGATTGCCGGTGAAGGGCTTGTCTGTAAATGAATCGACCACCGTCAAGCGATGCATTGTACCGGTCCACCCCGGACTGCGGAGAGAGGAGAGGGGAGAGGGGAAATGCCTGCATCCCTCGGGTGGGAATTGTAATCGGAAGCAACGACTCCCGGGCCAAAGTGCAATACGAGTCTGATGGCTCCCGGGTCACCCCTCTCCCCTCTTCTCTCTCCCCTCTTCGCTGTCAGTCATGAATAATCGCCTCCGCCTCGATCTCGATCATGATCTTGGGATCGATCAGGGCGCTGATCTGGAGCATCGAGGTCACCGGGCGAATGTCGCGGAAGAACTCGCCGTGGGCCTTGCCGAACTCCTGCCACAGGGAAATGTCGGTGACGAACATCCGGGTCCGCACCACATGCTCCAGCTTGGCGCCGGCCTTGTGCAGTGCACTCTCGATATTCCTGAGGGCCTGCATCGCCTGGGCATACGGCTCCCCCGCATGCACGATCGAGCCATCCTCGGCGGTCGGCGTAGTGCCGCTGACGTAGACCATGTTGCCGACCCGCACCGTACGGGAATAGCCGACGATGGGCTCCCATGTCGTCCCTGATCCAAAAAGCTGTCGAGTCATTGTCGCTCCGGTTGAATGTCAAAAGCGCGAAAGGAGGAGGGAGAAAGGAGGAGGGGAAACCGGTCCCGATGGCGGGGCTCGTCCGTTCCTCCCTCCTCCTTCCTCCTTCCCGCTGTCAGTAAACCCGCCCACCAAGCGGCACCGCTCGCTCCACCGCGAGCAGCACCACATTCCCCGCCTCATCCGGCAATCCCAGCACCAGCACCTCCGAATTGAACCCCGCGATCATTCGAGTTCCCAGGTTGACTGCGGCGACAATCTGGCGACCGACCAGCTCCTCCGCCCGGTAGTTGGCCACCAGCTGGGCGCTCGAAGTCTTCTCACCCATGGGCCCGAAGTCGATCCACAACTTGTAGGCCGGCTTCCGCGCCTTGGCGTTGATCTCCGCGCGAATGATCCGGCCGACGCGCATGTCGAGGGGGGAGAAGACGTCAGGAGTCGTGGGCGTGTCAGGCATTCGTGGCGAGGCGGACATGGCCGAGGCGGGCGAGTAGCACGGATCATTCCTTTGGGGATTGCTTCGGCCGCTCCGCAGCCTTGCAATGACAGAACGCTAATGACCGACGGCCAGCGACTCTTCCGCGTAGTGACACGCCACCTGCCTACCCTCCACAATTCGAAGCTGGGGCTCCTCAGAGCTGCATCGGACATCCTTCTTCGGATGAAAGCACCTGGGATGAAACCGGCAGCCACTGGGCGGATTGGATGGGGAGGGCGGCTCACCCGGCAGCACGATTCGCAACCGCTGCCCGGCGGGGTCCGGTTGTGGCACCGCCGAGAGGAGGGCGGCGGTGTAGGGGTGCCGAGGATTGGCCAGCACCTGCTCGGTCAGCCCGGTTTCGACGATTCGCCCCAGGTACATCACCGCAATCCGGTGGGCGATTTGCCGCACCACCGCCAGGTCATGGGCAATGAAGAGATAGGACAATCCGCGCTTCTGCTGCAGGTCCATCAGCAGGTTGATGACCTGGGCCTGGACTGAGACATCGAGGGAGGAGACCGGTTCGTCGCAGACGATAAAGGCGGGCTCCACCGCCAGGGCCCGCGCGATCCCGATCCGCTGCCGCTGACCACCGGAGAATTCATGCGGATAGCGGCCGGCATAACTCCGGTCGAGTCCGACCTCCTCGAGCAGCGCCCCGACCCGGTCCGGAATCCCGGCTTTGGCCACCAGGTTATGGATCTCGATCCCCTCGGCGATCGAATCGCCGACGGTCATCCGGGGATCGAGCGAGCTGTACGGGTCCTGGAAGACGATCTGCATCCGCTTCCTGAGGCTTCGCAGTTCTTCCTTGCCGAGCGTGAAGAGCGGATGACCTTCGAACGTCGCCGATCCTGAGGTCGGTTCCTGCAGCCGCAGGATGGTCCGTCCCACCGATGACTTGCCGCAGCCCGACTCACCCACCAGCGCCAGCGTCTCCCCTTTTCCAACCGTGAATGAAACGCCATCGACCGCACGCACCGAGGGCGCCTGCTTGAACAGGCCGCCGCCGGGGTAATGCATTGTCAGGTCGCGAACATCCAGCAACGGTTCCGGGTTCCGGGTTCCGGGTTCAGGTGCAACAGGTTTCGCGTGCAGCGTTCCGCGGGGAACAGATTCGGGTTCCAGGTTCCCGGTTCCAGGTCTCGAACTCATCGGTTCCCGTTCGCTGTTCGCTGTTCGCTGTTGACGCCTTCAACTCCAAGCCAGCACGCCATCCGCTGTCCGCCACTTAGCTCCACGATCGGCGGTTCCTGGACACAGCGGTCATGCGCCTGCGGACACCGGGGCCGGAACCGGCAACCAGTGGGCCACTGACCGGGCGCTGGCACCTGGCCGGCGATCGGCGTGAGCCGGCTCAACGGTCCGGTCAGTCGTGGTATCGAGTTGAACAATCCCTGGGTGTAGGGATGTGATGGGTTGGCGAAGACCCGTTGGGTTGGCCCTTCCTCAATGATCCGGCCGGCGTACATCACCGCCACCCGGTCGGCTCGGCCGGCCACGACGCCGAGGTCGTGGGTGATCAGCAACAGCGCCATCGCGCGCTTCTTCCGCAGCTGGTCGAGCAGCTCCAGGATCTGGGCCTGGACCGTCACGTCGAGCGCGGTGGTCGGTTCATCCGCGATCAGCAGGTCGGGTTCCGAGGCCAGCGCAATGGCGATCATGACCCGCTGCCGCATCCCGCCGCTCAACTGATGCGGGAATTCGGTCGCCCGCCGGACGGGGTCAGCAATGCCGACCTCGGTCAACAACCCCACGGCCCGCTTCCACGCCTCGGCCTTCGAGGCATCGGCGTGGGCCCGGATCCCTTCGGCAATCTGATCGCCGCAGGAAAAGACGGGGTTGAGCGACGTCATCGGATCCTGGAACACGATCCCGATCCGGCGCCCCCGGAGTTGACGCAGCTGTTCTGCCCCCAGTGCGGGAACTGACTCGCCATCGAATCGGATCACGCTGTCCGCCGTAAGCGAACCGGCCTGAGGCAGCAGCCTGAGCAGTGCCAGGCTGGTAAGGCTTTTGCCACAACCGGACTCGCCGACCAGCGCCAGACATTCGCCACGGGCCAGCTGGAAGCTGATCCCGTCGACCGGACGCACCACGCCGTTGCCTGATGGGAAGGTGACGCCGAGCCGTTCGACCTCAAGTAGTGCGGTCATGCCCGGTCCGGAGTGAGAGTCTGGCGGAGTCCGTCGCCGATCAGGCTGACGGCCAGGACGGTGATCACGATGGCAAGCCCCGGGAAGAGGCAGAACCAGGGTGCTTCGGACCGGAACGGCAATCCGTCGAGGATCATCCCGCCCCACGACGGCGTCGGGGGCTGGACGCCGAGTCCGAGATAGGACAATCCGGCTTCGAGCAGCAGGACGTCGGCCCCCCCGCGGGTGGGCGCCCCGCTGAGCGGGCCGGCGGCGGTGGGGATCAGGTGGCGGAAGATAATACCCCAAACGGCCGCCCCCCCCCCCCCCGCCGCCGACACGAATCCCTCGTGCCTGAGCCGCAGCACCTCGGCCCGAACCAGGCGGCTGGTGCCAAACCAGCCGGTGGCACCCAGCATCACGATCAGCACGGGGAGCGGAATCCGGTCGAGTGCGGCCAGTACCAGGAGCAGGACGAACAGCCGGGGTATGGCCAGCGCCGCATCGACGGTCCGCATCAGCACCGAATCGACCCAGCCACCGAGGTAACCAGCCAGCAGGCCGACCGCGGTGCCGATGGTGGCAGCCACCAGCACCGCTCCCAGAGAAATCATCAGGGAAATCTGGGCTCCGCGCGCCACCCGGGACAGGAGGTCCCGGCCGTGATAGTCGGTGCCGAAGAGATGGGCACCCGATGGCGGTAGCAGGTGGCCGAAAGCCATGGCGCGATAGTCAGGAAGTATCGAAGGCAGCGTGACCGCTGCGAGTGCGATCAACCCGAGCAGGACGATTCCGCTCCGGCCCGCTCTGGTGGTCCAGACTGATCTCGGCTGCGTCGTCGCGTCGGTCATAGCGCCTGCACCCTGGGATCGAGCATGCCATGCAGCAGGTCCGCGATCAGCCCGCCCAATACCACCAGCGCCGCCGACAGCAGGGTCGTGCCCATGATCAGTGGATAATCACGATTCCCGATCGCCTCGGCGGCCAGCAGGCCGAGCCCCGGCCAGTTGAACACCGACTCGACGAACACGGTGCCGGTGACCAGGATCGGCAGCCAGAGACCGAACAGCGTGACCATCGGCCCCAGTGCGTTGCGCCAGGCGTGATGAAATATCACCTGCCGTTCGCTCAGCCCCTTGGACCGCGCGGTCCGGATGCAATCGAGCCGCAGCGCCTCGATCATCGCCGAGCGCTGGTGCCGCATCGTGGCCGCAATGCTGACAGCCGATAGGGTAACGGCCGGAAGAATCAGGTGCCGGAGCAGGTCCACCGTACGAGTGCCCAGGTCCGCATCCGGCGACATCACTACATCGTGGATTCCCCCCACCGGCAGCAGCCGCCACTCCAGTCCGAACAGCCAGGCCAGGGTCAGCCCGAGCCAGAACGACGGGATGGCGTACAGACTGATCGAGAGCAGCGAGAGTCCGTGATCGAGCCGGCTGCCTTCGCGCACCGCCTGCCAAACACCGAGCCAGGTGCCGAAGGTGAAATTGAGCAGCAGGACGGTGAAGCCGAGCAGCAGGGTCGCCGGCAGCCGCGCGGCAATGAGACCGGTGACGGTCTGGCCGGTGTAGCGGATCGAGGGGCCGAGGTTTCCGTCAAAGGCGGCCTGAAGAAATTCCCAGTACTGCACCTGGATTGGCTGGTCGAGGCGGTAGAGCTTGCGGAGCCGTTCTTCCTGGGCCGGCGTGAACCGGTTCTGTTCGTCGAGCGCCGGCAGCGGACTGCCCGGCGTCAGCCGCATCAGCAAAAAGGCGAGGGTGACCGCGATGGCAAAGGTGAGCAGCGCCTGACCGACTCGCGTCAGCAGCCGACGCACCGGCTAGTGATCTCCCCGGTCCCGCGGCAGCTCGGCGCCGGACTTGATACGCCAGCGCCAGAGGTCGAGCCAGCTCGACTGGGTCCGGAACGTCACATTCTCGAACCGCCGGTGCACCAGCCCCACGAAGGTTGGCGCGTAGGTCCAGATGGCCGGCGCGTCGTCATCGATCCGCTGCAGCGCCTTGCGCCAGGCTGCGGCGGATTTCCGGCTCACGATCGCCGCCTGGGTCAACGAGTCGAACACCGGATCGCAGAACCGGGCCGAGTTGGTGCCACCACAGCTCCAGCTCTGGGTCACGCCGGAGGGAGTCGGATCCTGGTTGCTGGAGGGAAACTCGAGATCGTAGCGGCCGGCCTTCTGGCGGTCCATGTACTCGCCCCGCTCGAGGGTCAGCAGCTGGAGGTCGACGCCGATCCGACGGAGCATCTCCTGGGCCTGCTCCGCGATCCGGCGCCGAGGCAAGGCGCTCGAAACCAGGATGATCGAGAGGTGGAGCGGCCTGCCATCCTTGTCGAGGGTGCCGTCGCCATCGTGATCGCTCCAGCCCGCCGCCAGCAGTCGGCGGCGCGCCGCGGCGGTGTCGTAGCCGAATCGGGCCAGCTTGCGGTCAAAGACCCAGAGCCCCTGTGATATGGGGCCCGGCGGCGCCACCGAACTCGGCCCGTATCCGGTGTGGGCCAGGGCATCGCGGTCCAGCGCTTCGGTCAGCGCCCGGCGAACCTCGGCATCCTGCAGGATCGGATGGGGGTGTGAGGTGTCGGCCGGGTCGCGGGTGTTGAACAGGATGTAGCCGACGCTCAGCGAGACGAACGGGACGCTCTGATAGCCCTCGAGCGCCAGCATTCGCGCCGGGTTGCCGAGCTGGTAGACGTTATCGATCGCGTCGACGTCACCGGCCAGCAGCAGATTGGCCCGGGCCTCGATGTCAGGACTGGCCTGGAAGATCACTCGCCCGATGCCGGGCCGGCCGAGGAAGAAAGCGGGGTCCGCGGCCAGCTCGATGGCGCGCTGTTCAGGGATGCGCCGGACCCAGCGATAGGGTCCGTTGCCGATCGGGTGAGCCACGAAAGCCGACTTGGCCAGGTCAGCCTGGGGAATGGTCTCGGCCAGGTGAGCGGGCAGCGGCGGCTGGTGATAGGTCGCGTCGTACAGCTGTTCGGGATAGTCCAGGTCGAAATGGAAGATGACCCGGTGATCGCCGTCGGCCTCGACCGAGGTGATGTGGCGGAGCAGGCGGGCGATCTGCTCACCGGTGGCAGGCAGACGGGCGCGATTGATGGTAAACACCACGTCGCGCGCGGTGACCGGGACCCCATCGTGCCAGTGGGCCCGGGGATCGAGTTCGAAGACCAGGGTCAGCGGATCGGTATGATGCCAGCTCCTGGCCAGGCGGGGTTCAAAGCTCTTCTCATCACTGGTGCGGAGGGTCCGATCCGGCTCGGCCAGCCGGAGGAACAGCTGGTCGCCGAGCTCTCGACTGAGCGCGTCGTTGCTGTAGAGTGTGGGAACCGGCGTGGCGACTTCGGACCCTGTCGCGATGATGATCGTCCCCGGAATCCTGGCGGGTTGCTGGGCGGCAAGAGCGCTGCCGCAGACTGACAATCCAGCCAAAAGCGCGGGGAGGAGAGAGCGGGGCATGTGGATCCGGAGAGGGGTCACCAAAGTTATCGGATTCAGCGCCTCCACGTCCAGCCGGGATCGGAGAATCGTTCCAGGTGCTCGCTGGCCGGAAGCAGCTCGCCGGCGGCCGAGGTGGTTTCGGGGGCGCCCCATGCTCCGCCTGCGGCCTGGCAGACGGCGGTGGACAGCTCGTCGAATCCGATCGGACGGCCGATCAGCGCGGTCAGGTGCACTTCGGCTGCAGGGCGGCGGTGGCTGCTGGTGGAGGACAGCTCGGAGATCAGCGATTGGCCATCCTCGAGCAGGACGCTGCCGTGCTGCAGAAAGGCGTTGCCCTGCGTCAGCTGGGCGCTGCCGACGATCTTCTGGTCTTCAATCATCAGCTCGCCACCCGATGCAGTTGCAAAGCAGGCGCCGGCTGTCAATCCCGCGACCCGGCCGGGCGGGGCCGCCAGCACCGGCTCGGCGCCGATCAGCCTGAGCGCGTCAGCCAGGAGTTCGTGAATCTCGCGATAGGCGCCGGCCAGCCCGCCGAACCGTTCGAGCGGCGCAGTCACGGCATACGTCAACTCCCGTCCATGCCAGACCGCTCGGCCACCAGTCGGGCGGCGCACGGTGTCCAGCCCACGGTCCTCGATTCGGGCGCGGTCGTAGCGGCGGAGTGCCGGTTCGTTCCGCCCCAGCGAGAGACAATGCGGCGACCAGCGGTACAGCCGCAGCGTCGTCGCACCAGTGCGTTCGGCGTGATCGAGCAGCGTCAGATCCCGCGCCATGTTGACCGCGCCGGAGGCCGGGCCGTCGATCCGGAGCGACCAGGGGTTCGAATCAAGCCGGGTCATCGACTGGGCCTTTCGATTCGATGGCCGCCGGTAGGGGCGGGTCGCAGACCCGCCCCCGCGGCCGGAATACGGCCAACAGTCCCGATGCTCGGCCGAAGGTCCCAGCGGCGGAGGAATGTCCCTTCCGACGGTCCATCGTTCCGTCGGTCCGTCGGATCGACGGTGCTCAATTCTTGGCGGACCCCGACTCGTACTCCTCCATCGGCGGGCAGGTGCACACCAGGTTGCGATCGCCGTAGGCCCCGTCGATCCGGCCCACCGTCGGCCAGACCTTGTGCTCGCGGGTGGCCGCGCTCGGGAAGGCGGCCCGCTCGCGCGGGTAGGGCCGGTCCCAGTTGTCTGCGATGACCTGGGTCAGCGTGTGCGGCGACCGGGTCAGCAGGTTGTTCTCCCGGCTGGCCTTGCCCTCCTCGATTTCCCGAATCTCCTGCCGGATGGCGAGCATCGCATCGCAGAACCGGTCGAGCTCCTCCTTCGATTCACTCTCGGTCGGCTCGATCATCAGAGTGCCCGCCACCGGGAACGAGACGGTCGGCGGATGGAATCCGTAGTCGATGATCCGCTTGGCGATGTCCTCCACCTCGATGCCGGCCGACTGCTTGAATGGCCGGGTGTCGATGATGCATTCGTGGGCCACCAGTCCGTTGGCCCCCGAGTACAGCAGATCGAAGTGCCCCTTGAGCCGCCGCGCGATGTAATTGGCGGACAGGATCGCGATCTTGGTGGCCTCGGGCAGCCCGTCCTGGCCCATCAACGCGATGTAGGCCCACGAAATCGCCAGGATCGAGGCGCTGCCCCACGGCGCGGCCGAGATCGTGCCGCAGTTCTCGGGGCCGGAGATGGTGACGACGGGGTGTCCGGGCAGGAACGGCGCCAGGTGTGACGCCACGCCGATCGGTCCCATCCCGGGGCCGCCGCCGCCGTGCGGAATGCAGAAAGTCTTGTGCAGGTTGAGATGGCAGACGTCGGCCCCGAAATCACCGGGGCGGCAGAGCCCGACCTGGGCGTTCATGTTGGCGCCATCCATGTAGACCTGGCCGCCGTTGTCGTGCACGATCTGGCAGATCTGCCGGATCGATGACTCGAACACGCCGTGGGTCGACGGATAGGTGACCATCAGGCAGCCCAGGGTGTCCTTGTGCTGCTCCGCCTTGGCCTTCAGGTCGGCCACATCGATGTTGCCCCGTTCGTCGGACCGGACCGCCACCACCTCGAGACCCGCCATCACGGCGCTGGCCGGGTTGGTGCCGTGGGCCGACATCGGGATCAAACAGGTGGTGCGATGGTTGTTGCCCTGGGCCTTGTGATAACTCCGGATGACCAGCAGCCCCGCGTACTCTCCCTGCGAGCCGGCATTGGGCTGCAGCGACACTCGGCTGAAGCCGGTGATCTCGGACAGCTGGGCCTCGAGCTGGCTGAACATCAGCTGGTAGCCCTGGGCCTGGGACAGCGGCACGAATGGATGCAGCCGGTTGAACTCGCGCCAGCCGACCGGCATCATCTCGGTGGTGGCGTTGAGCTTCATGGTGCAGCTGCCCAGCGGGATCATCGCCTCGGTGAGCGAGAGATCCCGGGCTTCCAGCCGCTTGATGTACCGCAGCATCTCGGTCTCGGAGTGACAGCGATGAAAGACCGGATGGGTCATGAACGGGGTGGTCCGCTGCAGCTCCCGTGGAATGGCCCAGTCCTTGTGGGGCCGGCTGTCCTGGACCATGAAGGGCAGGGCAATATCCAGCGAGAAGACGGCGATCAGATCGGACAGGTCACCGATGGTGACCGTCTCGTCCAGCGCGATGCACAGCGTGGTCGGTGTCAGCACCCGCAGATTGATCCGGCGGGTCCGGGCCGCATCGAGGATCCGGGCCCGGTGGGCCGCCTTGACCTCGACGCAGACAGTATCGAAGAACCGTTCGTGGACCACGTGGTAGCGCAGCTGCCGCAGCGCGTCGGCCAGCATCTGGGCCTGAGTGTGCACCCGCTCCGCGATCCGCTTGAGCCCCTCGGGCCCGTGGTAGACCGCATACATGCTGGCCATCACGGCCAGCAGCACCTGCGCGGTGCAGACATTGCTCGTCGCCTTGTCGCGGCGGATGTGCTGCTCGCGGGTCTGCAACGCCATCCGGAGCGCTGGCCGGCCGCTCGAATCCTTCGACACGCCGATGATCCGGCCTGGCATGTGGCGTTTGTAGGCATCCTTGGTGGCAAAGAACGCCGCGTGCGGGCCGCCGTATCCCATCGGCACCCCGAACCGCTGCGAATTGCCCACCGCGATGTCGGCGCCCCACTCACCTGGCGGGGTGAGCAAGGTCAGCGCCAGCAGGTCAGTGGCCGCGGTGACGAGCCCGCCGGCCGCGTGGATCTGGTCGCCGAAGCCTCGGTAGTCATGAATGCCGCCATCGGTGGCGGGGTATTGCACCAGCGCCCCGAACACCGGCGTCTTGAAGCCCCAGGTCAGCGGATCGGCGACCAGCACCTCGATGCCGAGGTAGAAAGCGCGGGTCCTGACCACGGCAATAGTCTGCGGGTGACAGCGCTCATCGACCAGGTACACCGGCTTGTCGGCCGACTTGCTGACCGCCAGCGTCATGCTCATGGCTTCGGCTGCGGCGGTGGACTCGTCCAGCAGCGACGCGTTGGCAATGGCCAGCCCGGTCAGGTCCGACACCATGGTCTGGAAGTTCAGCAGCGCCTCGAGCCGCCCCTGGGCAATCTCGGCCTGGTAGGGGGTGTAGGCGGTGTACCAGCCGGGATTTTCCAGGATGTTGCGCTGGATGACCTGCGGCGTGAAGGTGCCGTGGTATCCCATCCCGATGTAGGACCGGAACAGCTGGTTCTGCGCCGCGATGCCGCGGAGGGCGCTCAGCACTTCGCGTT
>JBEPVA010000089.1:0-14919 GCA_041691295.1 Gemmatimonadota bacterium | reverse complement strand
ATCGCCGCATACGGGATGGATGCGGCGCCGGCCACGTCGAACGGCCAGACTTTGGCCAGCAGCGCCTTCATCGATGCGAGAGCCGCGAAATGAATCAGGTAAATGCTAAAGCTCATCTTGCCGACATTGACCACGATGCCGGGCGCACTGCCAAAGGCGGCCTCGAGTGCGATGGCAATGTCAGTGGTAACCACGATTCGCTCGGCAAATCCCTCACCGCGGAGCGACTGGCGCAATTCGTCCTGCTCCTGCGGCCGGCCGGCGCCGGCGGCGCCGATCACCAGCACGTCCGCCTTGAGCTGCCCGGCCGAAGACAACGCTCGTCGCACCACATCGGCGATGGTGGCGGCCGAGGCCAGGACTCGCTCGGGGCGCAGTGCCGCGCCGGGGCCTTCCGCGGTGGCCAGGATCTTGTTATCCGCTGAGACCCACACCCGGGTCGCGGTACCGCCGACATCCGCGCCAACCAGAATCCGGCTCATCGCGTCCGTGCTCCATGAGGAATCAGGCTTAACGTCACTCCACCCAGCAGCGTGATCAGCGTTCCGAGCGGAACGTACCACGGCCAGGCCAGCTGGCCCACCGGCGTAAGCCATTCGAGCCCGGGGGAGGTCGCAAGTCGCCTGGCAAAGATCACGACCAGCATGACGCTCACGGTGAGCAGTAGCGCACCGATGGCATCGCGCCCGGTGGCCCTGGGCCAGCGGCCGGCCAGGATGTACGTACCGAGCAGCCCGCCGCCGGTCACCGAGGCGATCGACAGGGCCAGCACCACGACGGGTGTTTCTGCCTGGCGCGCGTAGCTGTCGAAGAACAGGGCCAGCAGGATGAGGATTACGCCCCAGGTCGCCGAGAAGCGGCGCCCGATGTGGAGCAGATGGACCGGATCCTTCTTGCCGGTCCAGCCGGCATATAGATCGTGGGTGACCGACGAGGCCAGCGAGTTGATGGCGGAGCTGTGGGTGCCCATGGCGGCGGCCAGGATTCCGGCGATGACCAGCCCGGCAAGCCCCGTTGGCAGGTGATCGATCACGAACCGGGGAAAGATCTGGTCGGCCAGAATTCCATCGGGCGCAAATCCCGCTGCCCAGATGGCCGAGCCGATCAGCAGGAACAGCAGGAACTGGAAGATGACCACCACGCCGGAGCCGATCAGCGCGATCCGGGCTGACCGGAGCGAACCGGCGCCGAGCAGCCGCTGCACGATCAGATGGTCGGTGCCATGGCTGGCACAGGCCAGCAACCCTCCACCAATCAGGCCGCCCAACAGGGTGTATGTCGTGGTAAAGTTGATGGTCGGGTCGATCAGCTTCAGCTTGCCCGCGCTCGACGCGGCCATCAGGGCGTTACCCGCGCCACCGGACAGGCTCCACGCGATGAACAGTGCGGCCACTCCGCCCGTGATGTAGACCGCCATCTGCATGACATCGGTCCAGACCACCGCCTTGAAGCCGCCGAACCAGGTGTAGACCAGGGTGATGACGCCCACACTCCCGATCGCGATCGGGATGGACCAGCCGGTAATCAGGGCCAGCGGAATGGCGCTGGCATAGACTCGTACGGCATCACCGAGCGCCCGGGTCACCAGGAACACCACCGATGCCAGTCGGCGGGTGTTGATCCCGAATCGGGTCTCGAGCCTGGCGTACGCGGTGTCCTGCTGGCCGCGGAAATAGCCGGGCAGCAGCCACCGAGCGACGGCGATCCGGCCCACCAGGTAGCCAAAGGCCAGCTGCAGGAAGGTCAGGTTGCCCCGGGCGCCGAGCCCGGGCACCGAGATCACCGTCACCGCTGAGGTCTCGGTGGCCACGATCGAAAAGAGGATTGCCCAGGCCGGCAAGTCGCGGGCGCCGAGGAAATAGTCGCCGGCGGTGGTCTGGTGGCGGGACACCCAGAGGCCGACACCGATCGACACGGTCAGGTAGAGCGCGACGATGCTCAGGTCGAAAGGATGCAGGAGCGGCTCCGGCGCTGTGAAGCGCGAACGGCGAAAGACGAAGGGCGAAAAGAGAATACCGAACAGGGAACAGCGAACAGGGAATAGGAGACTGGCGCGGAATGTGGATCCCGGAATCTGTCACCCGGAACCCCGAATCCGGAACCGTGAGCTATGAGCCATGTACTCTAACACCGATCCGTAAAATGAAAACGGGAACCGGCTAACCCCCGGTCCCCGTCATTTCATTCGATCCGCCCGCACCACGACTCAGGCGGAGAAGCTGCTCCCGCAACCACAGCCGCCGGTCGCGTTGGGATTGTTGAAGGTGAAACCGGAGCCCTGCATCGATGAGGTGTAGTCGATGCTCATGCCGTTGAGATACTGCAGGCTGAATCCATCGACGAACAGCTTGACGCCATTGCACTCGAGCACCACATCATCTTCCAGCGCCCGCTCTTCGATGTTCAGGCTGTACTTGAATCCGGAACAACCACCCGGCATCACGCTGACTCGCAGGCCAGCCGTCTCGGCCGGCACTTGCTCGGCGCTGATGAACTTGCGGACCTCTTCGGCCGCCCGGTCACTCAGGGAAGGGCCGGTCATCGGTGACGCTGTGGTGGTGGTGGCTTCCATGCTGTTGTCCCCCTTGGGCTTGGCGGGCCGGGCACCATGAATTTGAGGCCCTCCGCTCTGACAGAAAAATAGCGGTTTCTACCCAGACAAGTCAACATTTCGCTGCCACGCCCGCTCGTCACGCAGCAGGGTCATGACTCCGATTATGGCAGCAACCATGGTCCCGGCCAGCATCAGGCCGAGTTCCGGGCGGCCATCGAGCCAGGCACCTCCTGCGCCGGTGCCCGCCAGCAGGCCGGCCCCACCAATTGCCCAGACCAGTTGGCCACGTCCATTGCCGGACAGATCGTCCTCCTTGTAGCCCGCCCACTTGGCAACGCCCTTCCAGCCCGGCCCGCCCGGACGCGCCCGGCGGTAGAATCGGACCAGCACCGGGGTCGATTCGGGTTCCGTGAGCAGGGTAATGACGATGGTGACTACGGCGCCGACAACCAGCGGCAGCAGCACCGAAACCACCAGCTCACCGTTGGGCCCATCCCAGGCTTCGAGGCGCAGCGCGTCGATGGCCAGGATCGATGCGACGCCGATGCCGAGTGAGGCTAGCTCTGCCCACGCGTTGATCCGCCACCAGAACCACCGTCCCAGCAGTGCCATGCCTGAGCCCGCGCCGATCGCGAGCAGGATCCGCGCGACGGCCGCGGGCGATTCGAGTCTCATCGTGACGGGCACGGCAATCCCACCCAGCAGCACGATGGCAATCCGTACCGCCAGCGGTCGCAGCGGGAGCGGGTAGTTGGGCCGGACGAATCGCACCAGGATGTCGTGGACCAGATAGCCGGCCCCCCTGGTCAATGCGGCCGAGGCAATCGAGAGGTAGCTCATCACCGCGCCGGCGACCACCAGTCCTCGTATTGGTGAGGGAACCGAGGGACCGGCGAGCGTCAGCAGGGAGTAGCCGTCACCCCGCGGGGCGTTGCCCTGGATCAGCAACACCCCGGCCACCATGATCAACGGCCAGGGGCGGATCACGAACTGCAGCAGCAGGCTCCACAACACCGCAATGCTGCTGGCTCGTTCGTCGCGAGTGGCCAGCAGCCGCTGCGCCATCGAGCCGCCGCCGTCCGGCTCGCCATTGAAGCTGAGGTTGGACCACCACGCGACCACGAAGCCGGTCAGCAGCGCCGGGAGCGACACCCCGCCGTTGAGGCCGGTCGATGGGGTGCCAAAGTGAATGCCACCGGCGGCCAGTGCGGTGGTCACCACCGTCAGTCCGCCGGCTTGCTTGACCATAAAGGTGGCAAGGATCACGCTGCCGACCAGCCCGGTGACGCACTCAAAGGCGTGCGCCGCCAGCAGCCCGCGGAGACCGCCGATCGCGCCCCACGCGGCCGCCAACAGGATCAGCCCCAGCATCACCGCAATCTCTGAAAGACCGACCGCGGGTGCTATAGCGGTGGCCAGCAGCTGGGTCAGCCAGGCCACGATGAACAGGGTGACTGGCAGGCCGAAATACAGGGCCCGGAATGCCCGCAACAGGGCCGCCGGCCGGCCACCGTATCGCAATTCGGCAAACTCCGCGTCGGTGACCACCGCCGTCCGGCGCCAGAGCCGGGCAAAGAACGACGCGGTGAACAGCCCGCCCATGGCCCCGAACCACCAGAGCCAGCCGCCCAGTGCGCCGGGACCGGTGAGCATACCGGTAAGCAGCAGCGGGGCACCGCTGCTCAGCGAGGTGGCCGACAGGGAGCATCCCGCCAGCCAGGCCGGAACCTGTCGGCCGTCAAGGAGGAACTGACCCAGTGACGTGGCGCCCCGGGCCCGGAACAGCAAGATCAGCCCGCTGCCGATGCCGACCACCACCAGCAGCAGCAGCAGATCGCCCCGCTCGAGTGTCATCGGCTGGCTCCATCGACGGCGGTGACGGCGCGATCGGCAATCCCGCCCCGAATGGTCACTCCCCAGCGGTTGTTGCTCCGCGTGGGATGCACCCGGTTGCTCAGGATCACGACCACGAGCTCCCGTGTGGGATCGATCCAGATCGAAGTCCCGGTGAATCCGGTGTGCCCGAAGCTCTGCGGCGACATCAGCGTTCCGGCACTGCTTTCGTCCGACGGGGTATCCCATCCCAACGCTCGACTCGAGCCGGGAGGCAGTTCCTGACGCTGGATGAAGGATCGGAGGGCGCGGGGCGCACCAATTGCGAAGTGAGCAAATTTCTGTCCGCCCGTCCGCCGGTCCGCCGGTCCGCCGAGTCCCGACAGCAGCCACTCCCCGAACCCCATCAAGTCCTCGGCGTCGCTGAACAGCCCTGCATGGCCCGAGACTCCATCAAGCTGCCAGGCATTCTCGTCGTGGACCTCCCCCCGCAGCATGCGTTTGCGCCAGGCTGTGTCGAGCTCGGTCGGCGCGATCCGGTCCAGCCACGACGGCGGCGGCAGCCAGCGGGTCGACGTGAGGCCGAGCTTTTCGAAGACCCGTTCGGTCACGAGGCTGTCGAGCCGGTGCCCATACTCCGCCTCGACGACCTGGGTCATGACGATGGCGCCGAGATCGGAGTAGACGAACCGCGCGCCGGGGATGGTGTCGAGCGGGGTCGAATCGGCCAGCGCCATGGCCTCGGCCCGCGAGTGGGTCGAATCGTACAGGTGGCGCCAGCCAGGCAGCCCGCTCGAGTGGGTCAGCAGATGACGAAGCGTGACCCGGTCCTTGCCCGGTCCCCGAAAGGCGGGAATCCAGTGGGCCACGGTGCTGTCGAGCTGCAGCCGCCCCGAATCGACCCCGATCATCACCATCGTGGTGAGTCCAATGACCTTGGTCAGCGAAGCCAGATCGTAGATCGTCTTCCCGTCCGGCTGCGCCGGAAGCCCGATGCCGAGGTGCCCGGCGCTGCGCAGGTACCGCTGCCCCCGCCAGCTGATTCCGATCACCGCTCCCGGTGCGGCGCCCGCGGCGACTACCGAGTCGATGAAATGCGCCAACGGCCGCCAGTCGGGCCTGGCCGGTGGCCGGCACGGCTGCGTCGAGGTGCAGAGCAGCGCCAGCGCGGTGGCGATCATCGGGTCTTTCGCACCAGGCCGCCGCCAACCGTGTAGAACGGCGGCAGGCTGATCGGCAGTTTGCCGGTGAAGTCGGCCTGGCCCAGCAGCGCCTTGGCAATGGCCGTCTCGGCAATCGTTGAGGCGCTCCAGCCGAGCAGGTAGGAACCGGCGTGAGGCACCTGGGTCAGCAGGTATGGACTGCCCAGGGATACCAGCACGGTGGGCTGGAGCTGAGAGATGGTATCGGCCAGGGCGGCGTAGGCATCGGGCAGCGTAATGGTGCCGCGCCAGGCAGTGGCACGCACCTGGGCCGCGAAGACCGCGGTGCCGCCGCGGCTGAGCAGGGCCCTGGCTGAGTCGTAGCTGGCCGGTCCGCTGGCGGGCCAGAGCCGGAGGCTGGCCACGGTGTCGCCACCGGCGCGCAGTTCTCCGGCCAGTGTGGTGCCGGCGTCCTTGTTGTTCTCGTCGCCGTAGATGATGACGGTGACCTTGCCGCGCCGGCCCCGGAGCAGGTCGACGGTGCCGGAGCTGTCACGGACCAGGACCAGTGAACGCTGGGTGATATCCCGGGCCAGGTTGATGAACTCGGCACTGCCGACCACCGCCGGAATGCGGTCGAGCGGCACCGTGCGCTGGCGGAACAGTCCAAGCCGGTACTTGATGGCCAGGACCCGGCGCACCGAGCTGTCGATTCGCTCGCGGGTAATCCGGCCGCTCTCGACGGCCCTGGCCACCGCTTCAATTGCGACACCCGGATCGGCCGGCTGCAGCAGCAGATCGGTGCCGGCCAGGATGGCCAGGACCGACGCTTCACCGGTGCCATAGCCGCTCACGATGCCGCCCATGTTGAGCGCATCGGTGACGACCAGGCCTTCGAAACTCAGCGAATCACGCAGAATGCCGGTCAGCACCGCGGGGTTGAGTGTGGCCGGACGGGTGCGGCCGCTGTCGATGCCGGGCAGCGCGATGTGGGCGGACATCACCCCGGCCACGCCGGCCTTGATGGCGGCGCGGAACGGGACCAGCTCGACCGAATCGAGCTCGGCCCACCCGGCGGTGATGATAGGCAGCGCGATGTGGGAGTCGGTGCCGGTATTACCGTGACCGGGGAAATGCTTGACCGTGGCCAGCATTCCGTGCTCCTGCATTCCCTTGAGCGAGGCCACGACCAGGCGGGCCACCGCGGCCGGATCTTCGCCGAATGACCGGGTATTGATGATCGGGTTGGCGGGGTTGTTGTTGACATCGGCCACCGGCGCAAAGGCGAGCTGGATCCCGACGGCCCGCCCTTCGAGTGCGGTGACCCGCCCCATCTGATACGCATCGAGCTCCCCGCCGGCGGCGCCCACACCCATATTGGTGGGGAAGGGTGTCGAGCCGATCAACCGGAAGGCGGCACCGGCTTCGAGGTCCGACGAAATCAGCAGCGGAAAGCGGGACCGTTCCTGCAGCCGGTTGAGCTTGGCGGCCACGTCGAGCGGAGAGCCGACCGACACCAGCAGCCCACCGACGTGGAGACTATCGACCCAGCTCTGGTAGCGGCGAAAGGCGTCATCGTCAAAGGCGGCGTAGCTGCCGGCCACCCAGGGCATGACCAGTTGGGCCACCCGGTCGCGCAGGGAAAGACTGTCGAGCGTGCGCTCGACACCGGTGGCAATAGGCCCCGCATCGTTGGGCCCGGGCTGATCGACGGTCTGGACATTGACCGGAAAGATTTCGGGAGCCGGCGCCATGGCCGGCGTGGGTGAGAGCGAAGGACCGGCGGCGGCGTGACAACCCGCCAGCGACATCAGCATCACGGACGCGAGGAAACGATGATTCACTGGCGACTCGGCATGATCGGTTGGTGTCTCGTGGCGGGCTGCTCCCGCCCTGTGAGTGCGGCCCAGTCGGGTCGTCCCGGCGCCGCGCCAGTGGTGCGCACCGGAATCGAGGTGCTGCTCACCGACAGCCTGGCGCTGGTGGCCGGCAAGCGAGTCGGACTGCTGACCAATTCATCTGGCGTGGACGCCCTCGGTGTCAGCGACATGGAGCGGTTGCGCGCCGCCGGGGTGCATCTCATCGCGGCGTTCAGTCCCGAGCACGGCTTCCGGGGGGCGGCGGCTCCGGGCGCGGCCGTGGCATCGACCGTCGATGCGGCAACTGGCCTCCCAATCTACAGCCTCTACGGCAGTAATTCCGCCCCCAGTGATACCATGCTGGCCGGACTGGATTTGATCCTGGTCGATCTGCAGGACGCCGGTGCCCGGTACTTCACCTATCTGGCCACTACTGTTGGGGTCATGCGGGCCGCGGGCAAGCACGGCATCAAGGTCCTCATCCTCGATCGCCCGAATCCGATTGCCGGCACGGTCGAGGGCAATGTGCTGGATACCGTGTTCAGCTCGGCGGTGGGGCTGCTGGCAGTGCCGATGCGTCACGGCCTGACCCTTGGAGAACTGGCGCGGCTGGCCCGCCACGACCTCGCCATTCAGGTGGATCTGGGGGTCGTGCCAGTTGCGGGATGGCAGCGATCGATGGACTACGATCGGGTCGGGCTGCCGTTCATTCCGCCCAGCCCCAACCTCAAGAGCGTCGAGAGCCTGTTCCATTATCCGGGCACCTGCCTGTTCGAAGCCACCGCCCTGTCAGTCGGCCGCGGCAGTGATGCCCCGTTCGAACAAATTGGCGCGCCCTGGCTGGATACCACTTCGCTGTTGCTGACACTTCGGGATGCCGCGCTGCCCGGGGTGACCTTTTCGTCGGTGAACTTTACTCCCCACCAGCCGGGAGACGGCAAGTATGCCGATACCCTCCTGGCCGGAATCCGGCTCCGGATTACCGACCGGCATAGCTATGACCCGGTGCTCACGGCCGTCACCATCTTCACCATTCTCGAGCGCCAGGCGCCGGACCGGCTGGGCATCGATCCCCGCCGGTTTGACCGGCTTGCCGGAGGGTCGGACCTTCGTCAGTCGATCCTCGCCGGCAAGGCGGCTGGGGAGATCGTTTCGGAGTGGAATCCGGCCCTGAAACAGTATCGTGAACGTCGCCGCCCCTTCCTATTGTATCCCGAATAACTGCTTTCCAGCGCACGACTTCCGGGATGACTGTCTGACGGTTATTGTTTGCGCCGACTGAGGGCCGGCGACCGAGCGTCCATCGGGGCTCCGGCTGGGCCAACCGGCCCGAGACTGCGGGGACCGGTGCACGACTGGATGTCCGAGGCGGCAACCCGTTGAGACTACTTCCGAAACCGATTCATGATGGGTTCCTGGCCATGACGGAACCCTTCGTTGACGGCCTGATCCGGACCGGTGTCGGACCCAATCTGATCACCACAGTCGGAACCCTGGTCGTGGTGATCTCCGGGGTAGCCTACGGCCTTGGCGCCATCCGGTGGGGCGGGGCCCTGCTGCTGGCCAGCGGGATCGTGGACACCCTTGATGGGGCGGTAGCCCGGAAGACCGGAAAGGCCACCCGGTTCGGTGCCTTTTACGACTCGACTCTCGACCGGGTCGGGGACGGCGCCACTTTCATGGGCATTGGGGTCTGGCTGATGGTCACCCCATCCGAGGTGGCCTGGCGGTCCTGGGCCGTCGGCATGTGCATGGTGGCGATCATCGCTTCGCTGCTGGTGTCGTACGCCCGGGCCCGGGCCGAAGGGCTGGGCATCGACTGCAAGGTCGGGATTGCCCAGCGCGCGGAGCGGATCGTGGGGCTGGGGCTGCTGTCGGTATTCATCGGGGCCGGCCCCAAGGCACTGGTCCTTGAAGCGGCGGTATTGGTGCTGACGCTGGCGTCGCTCATCACCGTGGTCCAGCGCGTTGTCTATGTCTATCAGGTGACCGAGGGCACCTAATCGCCCCGGCCAATTCCGGGAAAGGATTGTTTCGTGGCCAACGCTGCAGCCCGGCCGATCAAGCCGGCCAAGGGAAAGCTCGGCATTCTGACCGTGGGCCTCGGCGCCGTGGCGTCGACCTTCATCGCCGGCGTCGAGAATGTCCGGCGCGGCCGGGGCAAGGCCATCGGCTCGCTGACCCAGATGGCCACCATCCGGCTGGGCAAGCGGACCGATGAACGGACCCCGCTGATCAAGGACTTCGTCCCGCTGGCCGGCCTCGAGGACATCGTGTTCGGCGCCTGGGATCCGGTGCCGGACAACTGTTACCAGTCCTGCCTGCACTGTGGCGTCCTCGACAAGCATGAGCATGTCGAGCCGATCGCCGAGTTCCTCAAGTCCATCACCCCGATGCCGGCGGTCTTCGAGCAGCACTACGTCAAGCGGCTCGAGGGCAAGAACGTCAAGCCGCTCAAGTCCAAGCGGGAGCAGATGGAAGCGCTCCGCAAGGACATGCGGGACTTCAAGGCCAAACACGGCTGTGACCGGCTGGTCATCGTCTGGTGCGCCTCCACTGAGATCTTCATTGCCCCCGGCCCCCAGCACGAGACCATGGCCGCCTTTGAAAAGGCCGTCGACGCCAACGATCCGCTGATCGCGCCGTCGATGCTGTACGCCTGGGCCGCGATCCTCGAGGGAGTGCCGTTTGCCAACGGGGCGCCGAACCTGTCCTGTGATGTGCCGGCGCTCGAGCTGCTGTCCCGCGAAAAGGGCGTGGCCATCGGCGGCAAGGATTTCAAGACCGGCCAGACCATGATCAAGACCGTGCTCTCGCCGATGTTCAAGGCCCGGATGCTCGGGGTGGCCGGCTGGTACTCGACCAACATCCTGGGCAACCGTGACGGCGAAGTGCTCGACGATCCGGAAAGCTTCAAGACCAAGGAAGAGTCCAAGCTCGGCGTCCTCGATTTCATCCTGCAGCCCAAGTTGTATCCCCAGCTCTACGGCGACCTGTACCACAAGGTCCGGATCAACTACTACCCGCCGCGCGGCGACAATAAAGAGGGCTGGGACAACATCGACATCTTCGGGTGGCTGGGCTATCCGATGCAGATCAAGGTCGATTTCCTCTGCCGCGACTCGATCCTGGCCGCCCCACTGGTCCTCGACCTGGCGCTGTTCTTCGACCTGGCCCAGCGGGCCGGCTTCGGCGGCATCCAGGAATGGCTGTCGTTCTACTTCAAGAGTCCCCAGGCGGCGCCCGGATTATACGCCGAGCACGACCTGTTCATTCAGCAGACCAAGATGAAAAATACGCTGCGCTGGATGATGGGTGAGGAGCAGATCACCCACCTCGGCATCGAGTATTACGATTACGGCACGAAGAAGTAGAGCGGAGAGGGGAAAGAGTAGAGGGGCCACCCCTCTCCCCTCTCCCCTCTTCCTGTCGGTTCTCGAGACGATCTGGAGGCACGCGTGAAGTATTTTCACCGTTCCCACATCAGCCCTGACTCGGCCATGAGCCGGGCCAACGCCTTTTTCGGGGCCCGGCTGGCGCCGACGGAAGAGGCGCCCAGGCGCCGGCGATTCACCGGGCCCGTCGGACAGATCTCGGTCAGCGCGCAGGCCGAGGGCGGGCACTATACCCTGATCACCGTGGAAACCAACCAGCCGGGCGAGAGTGAAGCCGACAAGCTGGCCAAGCGGTTCCTGGCGGAAGTCCATACGATTGAGGATCCGACTTACCAGGTGCGCGGCGCCTACTAGCCGTCATTTCGTTCGATCGCGGGCGGGCCGCGCCCGCGATTCGCAGTAACTACCCCAGGAGAAGTTTGCCGATGAACCGATTGTCCGCTGTCTGGCACCGCGCGCTGGCCGCCTGCATCGCGCTCGTGACTCTGCTGGTGGGGAGCGCCCTGCTGGCGCCGGCGCTGCTGGCCCAGGAACACCAGGGCGGCGAAGCCAACCTCATCCTGCCCGACCTGTCCTCGGTCACCTTCCTCGGCGGTACCAGCGGCCGGGCCCTGCTGATGGGTGGCCTCCTGGTCTGCGCCCTGGGACTCGGCTTTGGCCTGATGGTCTACACCCAGCTCAAGAACCTGCCGGTCCATCAGTCGATGCGGGAAGTGTCCGAGCTGATCTACGAGACCTGCAAGACCTACCTGATCACCCAGGGCAAGTTCCTCGTCATCCTGTGGATCTTCATCGGCGCCATCATGATGGTCTACTTCGGCAAGCTGGCCAGCTCGGTCGATCCGGTCACCGGGGCCGTGACCCACGGCATGCCGGCCTTCAAGGTGGCCATCATCCTGCTGTTCAGCGTGATCGGCATCGCGGGCAGCTACGGCGTGGCCTGGTTCGGCATCCGGGTCAACACCTTTGCCAACTCGCGGACCGCCTTTGCCAGCCTCAAGGGCAAGCCATATCCCTGCTACCAGATCCCGCTCAAAGCCGGCATGAGCATCGGGATGCTGCTGATCAGCGTCGAGCTGCTCCTGATGCTGTTCATCTTGCTGTTCGTCCCGGGCGATTACGCCGGCCCCTGCTTCATCGGCTTTGCCATCGGGGAATCGCTGGGCGCGGCCGCACTCCGGATCGCCGGCGGCATCTTCACCAAGATCGCCGATATCGGCGCCGACCTGATGAAGATCGTCTTCAACGTGAAGGAAGATGACGCCCGGAACCCCGGCGTCATCGCGGACTGCGTCGGCGACAACGCCGGCGACTCCGTCGGCCCGTCCGCCGACGGCTTCGAGACCTACGGTGTCACTGGTGTGGCGCTGATCGCCTTCATCCTGCTGGCGGTCCACGAGCCCAGGGTGCAGGTCCAGCTGCTGGTCTGGATCTTCGTCATGCGGATCATGATGGTGATCGCCTCGGCGCTGTCCTACTTCATCAACGAAGCCATCGCCAAGGCCAAGTACGTCGCCGCCCCCACGATGGACTTCGAGGCTCCGCTGACCTCGCTGGTGTGGCTGACCTCGGTGGTCTCGGTGGCCGCGACCTACGCCGTGTCCTACCTGCTGATTCCGGACCTGGGGGATGGCTCGCTGTGGTGGAAGCTGTCCACCGTGATCACCTGCGGCACCCTGGCCGGCGCCATCATTCCCGAGCTGGTCAAGGTCTTCACCTCGACCAGTTCCCGCCACGTGCGGGAAGTGGTCAGTTCGTCGCGAGAGGGCGGCCCGGCGCTCAACATCCTGTCCGGCCTGGTGGCGGGCAACTTCAGCGCCTTCTGGATCGGCCTGGCGATGCTGATGCTGATGACCATTGCCTACTTCGTCAGCACCCTCGGCGGGGCCATGGGCATGGCCAGCCTGATGCTGGCGCCGGCGGTCTTTGCCTTCGGCCTGGTGGCGTTCGGCTTCCTCGGCATGGGGCCGGTGACCATCGCGGTGGACAGCTACGGCCCGGTCACCGACAACGCCCAGTCGGTCTATGAGCTGTCCCTGATCGAAACTATTCCCGGCATCAAGAACGAACTGAAGCGCGATTTCGGCTTCGACGCGGACTTCGAGGGTGGCAAGCACTTCCTCGAGGAAAACGACGGCGCCGGCAACACCTTCAAGGCCACCGCCAAGCCGGTACTGATCGGCACCGCGGTCGTCGGAGCCACCACGATGATCTTCTCGATCATCGTGGCGCTGACCGATGGCTTGCAGCCCGACCGGCTGTCCAATCTCTCGATCCTGCATCCGCCCTTCCTGCTCGGTCTGATCACCGGCGGCGCCATCATCTACTGGTTCACCGGCGCCTCGATCCAGGCCGTGACCACCGGCGCCTACCGCGCCGTCGAATTCATCAAGGCCAATATCAAGCTGGAAGGGGCCACCAAGGCGTCCCTGGAAGACAGCAAGAAGGTGGTCGAGATCTGCACCAAGTACGCCCAGAAGGGGATGTTCAACATTTTCCTGACCGTCTTCTTCGCCACGCTGGCCTTTGCCTGCGCCGAGCCGTACTACTTCATCGGGTACCTGATCTCGATCGCGCTGTTCGGATTGTACCAGGCCATTTTCATGGCCAATGCCGGCGGCGCCTGGGACAATGCCAAGAAGATCGTCGAAGTCGAGCTGAAGCAGAAAGGCACCCCGCTGCACGAGGCCACCGTGGTCGGCGACATCGTCGGCGATCCGTTCAAGGACACCTCGAGCGTGGCGCTCAACCCGATCATCAAGTTCACCACGCTGTTCGGCCTGCTGGCCGTGGAGCTGGCGGTGAGCCTGGAACCCGGGCTGAGTCACGTACTCGCCGCGGTATTCCTGGCCGTGGCACTGGTCTTCGTCTACCGGTCGTTCTACGGGATGCGGATCGAGTCCAACTGACCGAAGGTCATCCCGGGCGGCGCGTATCAACGCGCCGCCAAGGTTCGCCTGAGGAATGAGCGGCGAAACGCGAAGGGCGACCTAGTCGGGTCGCCCTTTTGCCGCCGTCCCGCCACGTCCTCACCGCGGTTCGCCCCACCGGCTGCAACCGATCGCGACCGGGCTGCGTACTGCGCCGATACCACCCTTCGAGGAGTCGGGCATGACCCGCAGCCGCATCGCTTCACTCGCGCTTGTCACCATCTTGCTCGGTGCACCGCCGCTGGCCGCCCAGCAGTCGGCCGGGTTCGTCGTCCGGCTGGGCAACGATACCACCAGCGTCGAGCGGAGGCCCCGCAGCAAGGATGGCGTCGAGTTCGATCAGGTGGGCCGGTCGCCGAGGGCGATGCGGCGCCATGCCAGCCTGAAGCTGGGCGCCAATGGCGTGATCACCGCCGTGGATGTCACCGTGAACCGGATCAGTGCGCCGGCCGGCAGCCCGCCGGTCCAGCACTTCATCGCAATCCGCACGGGTGATTCGCTCAGGATGGAAGCGCACGTCGATACCAATGTCCGCAAGATGACCATGGCGGTGCCGGCGGACGCGGTTCTGCCGATCGTGTCAGGCTGGGTTGCCTACGATGCGCTGTCGATCCGGCTCAAGGCCAGCAAGGCGGATTCAATCCACGTGCCGCTCTACTTTCTTACCGGGCCCTCGCTCAGCTGGGTGGCGATTCGGAAGCTCGGCAAGGATTCGATCGATATCGAGAACGAATTCGACCGCTATCACGCCAGGGTCGATGACAAAGGTCAGATCCTCGCCATTCGTCCGATCAAGGGCACCCAGCAGTACTCGGTGGATCGGGTGAGCAGCATTGATATCGACGCCTACGCCACGGCGTTTGCCGCCAGGGAAGCGCAGGGCGGAGCACTCGGACAGCTCTCGGTCCGGGATACGGCAACGGCCACGGCCGCCGGCGCCAATCTCTGGATCGACTACGGGCGCCCGCTCAAACGGGGCCGGACCATCTTCGGCGGTGTGGTGCCCTGGGGCGATGTCTGGCGGACCGGCGCCAACGCCGCCACCCAGTTCAAGACCGACAAGGCCCTCACCTTCGGTTCCGTCACCGTCCCGGCCGGGTTCTATACCCTCTGGACCATCCCGACCCAGACCGGCTGGACCCTGATCATCAACAGCGAAACGGGGCAGTGGGGCACCCAGCACAACGGGGAGAAGGACCTCTACCG
>JBEPVA010000088.1:0-15083 GCA_041691295.1 Gemmatimonadota bacterium | reverse complement strand
GTATAAGAGACAGGAAAAACGATAAGCATTTGTCGCGCGCCGCAGGGCTTGATTTATCAATGTCCTGCGGCGCATGCATCGGCCCGCCCGCCCGCCCGCCCGCCCGCCGTACTTGCCACCTTGAGCGTTGCGCTGCACGTTCTCCCACTCACTCCCAAGGCAAATCCCGTGATGGTGTACAAGGATGTCCTGATGTACACCCTCCTGATGGTAAAGGTGATCAACACCCATCTGTCCGGCCGTCCCGGCCCCCCGGTGACTGTCGAGCCGGCCGTGCTGCTGCCCTCAGCCGAGGGTGAGGCGGCGGTGGTGGTGCTGACCGCCCGGGATGAAGCCCGGGTCGAACTTGCCCAGGAACGCCTCTCGATTCCTCAGTCCCACACCGAGGCCCAGCTCAAGCTCCAGCTGGCCGATGCCCAGCAGACCCTGCTGCTCAAGCTGGTGGATCGGAACTCCCGAATCGGCGGACAGACGGTGACGTGAACCGGTGTCGAGGGTCGAGGGTCGCGGAAAAACCGGACGGTAGTATCCCGTTCCCTCCTCCCCCTCTCCTCTCTCCTTTCTCCTTTCTCCTTTCTATTGGCTCATCACCAGCACCGCAAACGATCCCGGCACCATCGGCGGCCGACCCGGACGCCCCCCCGCGGCGGCAGGCGCTGGCGCCTCGCCAAACTCGGCTGCCGACAAATAGACCAGATGGGTTGCCGGATCCAGTGCCATGGTCCGTGAGCCACGCTGGGTCGCGGCATTGCCGAGCACCGTATAACTGTCGGGCGCATCCTGGTGGATCACCGTCAGCGTCCCATCTCCTCCATTGCTGGCAAAGGCCAGTTTGGTCACCGGATCAAATGCCGCGGCATCGACTCCGGGGCCGATCGGAAGGAGCCTGATCACGCGACCGGTCATCGGATCCGACACGGCCATGACCTGGTTGTCGCAGACCGAAAACAGCCGGGTATTGATCCGGTCGAGGGCCAACCCCGAGGGTTCGTTGCACCCGGTCAGCCAGTACCGCTTGACCTCCTTCAGCGACCGGGCATCCAGCACCACGATCTGGCCGGTATCCGATTCGATGTTCACGTAGATCAGCCCATTGCCGTCGATCTGCGCGAACTCCGGCTTTCCCGGCAATGGGATAGTTGCCGCGATCGTGCCGGTAGCCCCGTCAAAGGCGGTGGCGTTCGACGACCGTCCGTTGAAGGTGAAGACCCGGCGCGAGACCGGTTCGTACACGATGGCGTCCGGATTGGTTCCGGTGACCGTGACCGAGCCGATGGTGGCCAGTGTCTTGAGATCGAAGATGGTGACGGTGGTGTCCCGGCCGTTGCTGGTGAACCCCCGGTGGAGGTCGGGCGCTACCGCAATTCCGTGAATACCGTTGGCGGGGGTGACTTCCCCGATCACGCCGTCCGAGCTCAGGTCGATGACCACCGCACGGGTCCCGTGGGACACATACAGCCGGTGCATGGCGGGATCGACGAACGAGTAGTCCCACCCGCCATCTCCGCCGATCGCGATCTTCTTGCTGAGATGGTAGCCGGCGGCCGTCTGGGCGCTGGCGGAACCCGCCAGGCCGACCAGCGCGGCGAGGGTGACTGCACGGAGCAGGAAATTCGACATCGCGACCTCAATAGAAGGAGTGGGAATCCGATTCCGGATCAGGCTTCACCGGCGCCAAGCGCGCCAGTCAGGTCGAGTGCCACAGGGAGCAGGAACAGGGTAACGAGGGTGGAAAAGGTGAGCCCGCCGATCACGACAACGGCGAGCGGCCGCTGGAGCTCGCTGCCAGCGCCGAGTCCGAAGGCGAGCGGCAACAGTCCGGCGAGGGTACAGAGAGTGGTCATCAGGATCGGGCGCATCCGCACCCGGCCGGCGGCATTGAGCGCCTGGCGGCTCGACATCCCTTCCGTCCGATGGGACCTGGCCGAGTCGAGCAGGATGATCCCGTTTTTGACCACCAGGCCGATCAGCAGGATCAGTCCCATGAAGCTTGACACGTTGAACGGAATGCCGGTGACGGCCAGCGCGACGAGACCGCCAGAGAGTCCGAGCACGGCAGCGCCGAGGATCGCGAGCGGGCCGCGGGCATCGCCGAACTGCAGGGTCAGCACCAGCAGGACGGCGCCGGCCGCGAGGACGAATACCAGCAGCAACTGCTTGAATGCCGCCTGCTGGCCCGCGTACTGGCCCCCGATCTCGAGGGTGGCACCAGCCGGCAGCCGGAGGGTGTCGGTGGCCTGCCGGATCCGGCTCATTACCGAGCCGAGGTTGCTGCGACTAAGGTCGACGGCGCCGGTGACCCGTACCACCGGTCGGAGATTCTCCCGAGTCAACTCGGCGGCGTCGGTCGTGTCGATGACCCGCCCGAGCTGATCGAGCGGCGCCCATCCGGCGGGGCCGACGATCGGCAACCGCCGCAATGCGGCGGGATCGAACCGGTCGGCATCGGCCAGGTGGACCCGGATCGGAATCAGGCGGTCTCCCTCGCGGATCGAACCGGCGGCGGCGCCGAGCAGCGCGCCGTGCACCTGCTCGGAAGCCTCGGCGGTGGTGAGCCCGAGACGAGCCACCCGGATGGGCTCAAGCTTGAAGGTGAGTTCCGGGACGCCGCCCTGCACCCCGTCGAACAGGTCAACCAGCCCCGGCACCGAGTCGATGGCGCTGGCCAGGGCAGTGGCCGCCCGTTCCGCGGTCGCGACGTCGCTGTGAAACAGCTTGAGCTCCACTGGCTCAGCCGATCCGGCCAGGTCTCCGATCAGGTCCTGGAGGATCTGGACGAATTCCACTCGCACCCCGGGCAGCTCGGTTTCGACCTGCCGACGAACCCGATCGATGATGGTATAGACTGATGCCGCTCGCTGGCCCCGGGGCTTGAGCTGCACCGTCATGTCCCCGCGGTTCGGGGCCGTGGCAAAGAATCCGAGTTCCGAGCCAGTCCGCCGGGTGAACGCGGCGATGTCCGGGTCGGCCCGCAGGATGGCCTCGACCCGGTGGAGCTGGCGATCGGTTTCCGCCAGTGAAGTGCCGGTCGGGGTCCAGTAATCGAGGATGAAGCCGCCCTCGTCCATCTCCGGAAGGAATCCGGTGCCGATGACCCTGAAGGTGACAACCATGACCACCGCGATTCCGGCCACGATCCCGAGCGCCATCAGTGGCCGGTCCAGCAGCCGGCTCAGCAGTCGGTCGTAGCGTTCGAGCGCGGCGGTGAGGATGCGGGTGGCCCACGGCACCTGATCCGCTCTCGCGGTGCGCTGAAACCGCTCGGCCAGCACCGGGATGAGCGTGACGGCCAGCACCAGCGAGAGCAGCACGGCGGACGCGAGCGCCAGCGAGAATGAGCGGAAGAATTGCCCGACGACCCCCTCGAGCAGGCCGAGTGGCGCGAACACCACGATGGTCGTCAGGGTTGAGCCGGCCACCGGCGCCAGGATTTCGTCGGTCGCGTGGCGGATTGTTTCACCGATCGATGCCGACGGAGAGAGGTGCCGCCGCCGCTCGATATTCTCGACCACCACCACCGCATCATCGATGATCAGGCCGATGGCCACGGCCATGCCGCCCAGCGACATCAGGTTGATCGAGTCGCCGGTGAGCCGGAGCCCGGCAAAGGCGCCGGCCAGCGCCAGGGGCACGCTGAGCGCAGCGATGAGGGCGGCGCGGACCTGGCCAAGGAAGAGAATGAGGACGATGACCGCAAGGGCGGCTCCGATCAGCATCGCGTCCCGGACGCTGGCGATCGAATCGCGGACCAGCGCCCCTTGGTTGTACACCGATTCGAGGTGCACGCCCGTCGGCAGGGTCCGCCGCAGTGACTCGATCTCGCTGGTCACTGCACGTTCCACCGTGAGAGTGTTGCCGCTGGGCTGGCGGGAAACGTTGATCAGCGCCGCCGGCTGGCCGTCACCCGCGGTGAGCTGAAACCGGTCCTCGTTGCCGTATCCGACCGTCCCGACGTCGCCGACGGTGACCGGAACAGGCTGGCCGGGGCTCACCACGATGCCCGCCACCGCGGCCGGTGAGGTCGCGAGTCCCGAGATCATCACGGTGTACTGGCGGTAGTCCCGGGTGAATTGACCCGCCGCCATGACCGTGTTGCTCGTCCTGATGGCGTCGGCCACGGCGGGCACCGACAGCCGGTGCCCGCTCAGCGCCGCTGCGGTGACGTTGACCCCGATTTCCCGGACCAGACCACCCTCGACGTCGACGACCCCGACATCGGGAAGTCGGGCCAGCCGGGGCCGCACGGTGAACTGGGCCAGCTCACGCAGCAGGGCGGGATCGGCGCCGGTGAGTTCGTACTGCATCATCGGAAAGACCGACGGCGTCAACCGCTCGACATCGATTTCCAGCCCCTCCGGCAATGAGGGGCGGACCGACTCGACCCGGTTTTGCACCTGCTGCAGCGCAAACCGCATGTCCGCCCCGGACCGGAAGTCGAGATTGATCTCGGCCGCGCCGCGGACCGAGCGACTGCGGATCCGGTTGAGGTCGGGGATGACGCTCAGCGCCTCCTCAAGCGGCCGGGTCACCGCCACGACGTTGTCGTGCGGTTCCAGACCGGCACCGCGCGTCAATACCACGATCCGGGTGAACTCGACTTCCGGATAGGCACCGGCCGGCAGGGTATACAGCGCAACCAACCCGGCCAGGGTGACCATCGCGGTCCCGAGATACACCGCGTGCCGCTGGCGCTGCACCCAGCCGGTGAAGCTCACTTCGGGGCCATCTGCGGTGCCACGGTCATCCCATCGGCCAGCCCCCACGATCCGGTGGTCACCACCCGGTCGTTGGCTTCGAGCTGCCCGGCAACCGCCAATCGTCCGGCCAGGCGGCCGAGCACGGTGACCCCACGAGCGTGCGCGATCGAATCAGGTCCGACCACAAACACGACCTGGGAGTCGCCGAGGACGACGAGCGCCGAATCGGGGACGATCAGCGCGTTGCGAAGCATTCCAATACGGATCAGTCCGGTGGCACCGAGACCGGCAGGCCAGGTTCCCGGGTTCATCATTCGGATCACGACCTGGCCGGAATGAGAGGCCGAGTCGAGGGCGGGCGGAACCGTCAGCACCCGGCCCGTGACCGGGGCCGGAAATCCTTCGGCGACGATCACGGCGGTCTGGCCGGGATGCAGGCGGGCCATCGATGCCGCCGGCACTGCACCACTCAGATCCAGCACGGCCCGGTCGACCACTTCGGCCAGCACTGCTCCCGCTTCAACCCGCTCACCGGGCTGGACCGCGATCCGCTGGACCTCACCGGCAATTGGCGAGCGCACCGTGGTGCGCGACAGCTGGGCCAGCGCCGAGGCGGCGCCGGCGTCGGCGCTGCGGGCCACGGCGTCCTTCTCCTCGACGGTGCGCCGGGCGGTGATGCCCTGGTCAAGCAGCGCCCGCTGGCGATCGGCGTCGAGCCGGGCCAGGTCGGCGGCGGTCTGGCCGCTTTGCGCCGCGGCGGTGAGCTCCGGTGCGTCGAGCTGAATCAGCACAGTGCCTGCGGCCACCCGCTGGCCGAGCTGAACCCTCGTTTCCTTGACCAAGGCGGCGGTTGGGGCACTGAGCAACGCCTGATGGCCTGGAGCCGGACGCAGGATGCCGCTCACGGCCAGCTCCTCCGGCATGCTGTCGCGGACGATCAGCGCGGTAGTGACCGGCACCCGGACCGAGACCTCCTGATCCTTGGCGGCGCTCCCGCAGCCGAGGACGGCAAGCAGTCCCAGTGCCGTGAGGGTTGGCTGTCTCATGGGACCACTCCGATCAGTTCGTGGAGCGAGGCGATCGCCCCCTGGTACGCCACCATGGCGTCGATGGCGGACAGCTCGAGTTCGCGCTCCCGGCGAATGGCCTCGAGCACCGGGACCACCCCGGTCTCGCCGGCGCGGTAGGCCGCCAGCGCGCGGTCCCGCAGCGACTGGCCTTCCGGCACCAGCGAGTCTCTGGCAAATTCGGCGCGCGCGGCCGCTGAGGCCACCCGGATCTGTGCCTCCTCGAGCTGCTGCCGTGCGGCCCGGCGGGTCTCGGCGGTCTGGGCGGCCGCCCTGTCGGCCCGCGCTCGCGCTTCCGCCACCTGCGAGCCGCCATGGTTCCAGAGCGGGACCGGAATGGCGAGACCGACGACGGCAGTGGCGTGGGACTCCGCTGGATCGCTCCACTCGGTGCCAGCCTCGATCGAGGGGAACGGGATCCGGGCCCGGGCCGCGCTGGTGGCGATTCCCGCCGCCGCGGCCGAATCCTGCACCGCCGCCGTGACTGCAGGGAGTTGGCCGCTAATTGGAATCGAGTCTGGTCCCGCGGGACCGGCGCCGGACCCTTCATCCAGCGGCGGCAAGTCGGCCGCAGACTGTCCGGTCAGCGATGCCAGCATCCCTCGGGACACCGCCAACTCTTCGCCCGCCACCAGGACGGCCTGCGATTGCACCCTGGCCTCGAGCTCGACCTGCTGGGCTTCGAACCTCGAGATATCCCCCGCGTCGTACCGCCGGTGCGCAATTCTTACCAGTGAGTCGGCGATCGACTGCTGAGCGTCGACCAGCCGTGACCGGGCGCCGGCGGCGACCGCGCCGTAGAACGCGCGGCGGACCTCGCCGGCAAATCGGGCCATCCGAATGGCCGAGTCGGCCCGACTGCCCGCCAGCGCGGCCCTGGCGGCATCGCGATCGGCGCCGCGGGTGAGCAGCCACGACAGCGGTTGGTCGACCAGCAGATGCCCGCGGGGAACCGAGCCGGTATAGCTGGCGCTCAGCGAAGGATTCGGAACCTGCCCCGCCACCCTGACCCCGGCGGTAGCGCCGGCGATGTCGGCGTTCACGATCCGGGTCACCGACCGATGCGCCAGCGCCGCCTGCCAGGCGTCGGCGAGGGTGAGTGGGCGCGGCGGAGCCTGCCACAGCGAGGCGACGAGAAGGCAGATCATCCGGCCACCGTTGCGGGTGATCGTGGCATTGGAAGATGAACCCTGAAGGTGTTGGCGCCATCGAGGTGAGTCACCGTCAGGTGGCCACCGTGCACCGAGGCGATCCACTCGACGAGGGCCAGTCCGAGGCCGCCACCCGAGTCGAGTGCTGAGTTGTCGGATACCGACGGCAGGGTCACCGGGGCGCCACGGCTGGTTACCGTGAGTCGTGCGTCCGGGCCGTCAATCGATACGCCGAGTCCAATCGTGGTTCCGGCCGGTGAATGGCGGCAGGCATTTTCAAGCAGTTCGAGGCAGGCCTCGCGAAGCAGGTCCTCATTGCCCACGATGGGGCAGTGGTCCACCTCACCCAGTTCAAGCAGGTGCTGGGTGGCCTGGGCACGGGCCCGCATCAGGTCGGCGGATTGCCAGGCCAGGCCATCGAGTTCGACCTGGTCGTCGAGCGGCGGACGATCGCCGGCCGTGGCCCGCGCCAGCAGCACCAGTTCCGCGACTCGGCGGGACATCTGCTCGGCCGACAGCTGGATCCGGCGCAGGATGGCCTGGTATTCCTCGACGCCGCGGGGACGCTCGAGGCCAAGGGCACTTTCTCCCCGGACCACGGTGAGCGGCGTCTTGATCTGATGGGCGGCACGAGCAAGGAAGGTCCGATTGGTTGCCTGGGCCCGCTCGAGGCGCTCGAGCATCTGATTGAACTGATCGGCCAGCCCGTCGATTTCGTCGGCTGGCTGGCGGACGGGCAGTCGCTGATACAGGGCGTGGAGGTCGATGGCGGCCGCGCGGGCCGAGAGCTCCCGGACCGGATCAAGCGCTCGACGGGTCAGGACGTACCCGGCCGCCAGCGCGAGAAGGGCAACCAGCGGCAGGCTGACCAGCAGCCAGCCCAGCAGGACCTCATCCTCCTCGTGAGTGGCGGCGGTGGACATGATCGCCGCCACGATCGGCGCGCCGGCGGCGGTGTCACGATACACGGCGACCCGCGCATCGGCTTCACCGGCAATCGGGACCACTCGCAGCGAGACCCCGGCCGGAACCAAGGCATCAGGAGACAAGCTGCCCTGTAGCCCGGCGGGGCCTCGACCACCGAGCACCCGGCCATCCGTGCCCCAGACCACCAGGGCGCCAGGGCCGGCCGGCCACTCGCTGATGGCATCCTCGACGGCGGCGGCGGGATCGCCGTGATGTCCTGGTGCTTCGGCCTGAATGGCCTGCAACAGCCCCCGGGCCGTGCCCGCCAGGTCACGGTTGATCCGGCCCTCCGCCTTCTGACGGGAGTAGAGGTAGAACCCCGCATCGAGGACCAGGAGGCCGATGATGAAGGCCGCACCGAACCAGAAGGTGAGGTGCAGCCGGAACCGGCTAAGTGGCATCAGCCGAGTCCCGATCGGAGAGCATGTATCCCGAGCCCCGCAGGGTGCGCATCAGCCTCGCCTCGCCGGCGCCATCGACCTTCCGCCGCACTCGGCCGACGAGCACATCCACCGCATTGGCGACCGGATCGAAATTGTCGTCCCAGACCCGGTCGAGAATCTGCGTCCGGGTGACCACTCGGTGGGGATTCCGCATCAGGTACTCGAGCAGGGCAAATTCGCGAGCGGTGAGGCGGATCGTGCGATTGCCACGACGGGCCCAGCGGGCGGCTGGATCCAGTTCAAGATCCGCGAGGCGGAGGAGGACGTCGTGGGTGGTGGCAGGGCGCCGGGCCAGGGCCCGGAGCCGCGCCAGCAATTCCTCGATTGCAAACGGCTTGGCCAGGTAGTCATCGGCGCCGGCGTCGAGGCCGGCCACCCGGTCGGTCAACTCGCCCCGGGCAGTGAGAATCAGGATCGGGGTCCTGCCACCGGTGGAGCGCCACCGGCGGCAGACCGTGAACCCATCGATGTCCGGAAGTCCCACATCGAGTACCGCGAGATCGTAGTCGGTGGACGCCAGCGCCTCGAGTGCCGCCCGGCCCGTCGTGGCCAGGTCGGCCGCCCATGCGGCTTCGCGTACTGCCCGAAGCAGCAGGTCGGCGACCTCGGTTTCGTCTTCGACCACCAGGACGCGCATGATCCGGCTCGATTCACTCCCGCTTCAGGAGTGTTTCTTCATGGCGGCCGAATCTTCCGCCGCTTCCTTTGCCTCGTCGGCGGCTGATTCATGATTGACCGACAACACCTTGCCGGTCAGGGCGTCCACCGCCACTTCCTGGATCCCGTCCTTGCCGGGCACCTTGATGTCATAGGAGAAGATCAGCTTTCCGTGCTCCGACTCGATTTCCGCTTCGGTAATGGCGCCGGTCGGCACCCGAGCCATCGCCGCCTGGCGGGCGGCAGCATCGGTCACCTTGGCGCGAGCCAGCAGGCCAGGCTTCGATTCCTTCAGAGGGACAGTCGATGGGGTCTGGGCGCATAGCGCTGCCGGGACCAGCGCGGCGGCGGCCAGCATGGTCAGCTTGAAGTTTCGCATGTGATGCTCCTGTGAATGAGTTGACTACGGAGCCGAAGCTAAGTGGCGGCGGTGACTGGAAGATGACAGGCGTCGTCGATCACGGGTGACCGGTAGTCAGCGGATGCGCGGAAGGGGCAGTGTCACACTGGCGCCACCCCCCCCGGGGCCGAGCAGAATGTGCGGCCCCGAGATGCCGAAGATGCGCCAGCGGCCGTTGACGAACTTGGCGCTTGCGATGCCCGCCACCGCGCCGCCCACCACATCGGTGAACCAGTGCTTGTCGTCGTTGAGTCGGGACCAGCCGGTGCCGGTGGCGGCGGTGTAAAGCGCGATCGAGACCACGGTATTGTGGACCTCGTCGGAGATGCTGGTCGCCAGCGCAAAGGCGACGGCGGTATGCCCGGAAGGAAAGGCGTCGTACTTGAAATTGAAGGGATGAAACTGCCAGGCGTGATCGGTCTGATAGGGACGCGCCCGGCCCAACAGTCGCTTGACCCCCTGGGTGCCGATGCCCGCCAGCAGGACCGAGCTGCTGATCCGGACTCCCGACATCGCGATCCGGTCGTTGCCGGCGATCAGTCCCACCGCAATCGTCCCGAGACCCACCGTGGCATACACCTCGGGCTGGCCCATGTGGCGGAAGGCCTCGGCGACGTCATCCTTGCTTGAGTTCCGCTGCTGGGTGGCGCGGTGAATCGGCTGATCGAGCAGCGAGATCGCCGCCAAGCCACCCACGAAGGCGAGGCCAGCCAGCGGACGGATCGGGTGGACCCTGGGACGGTGCGAGAGGCTGTCTCGGACACCGCTGTCCGCCTGCATCTGGGCTTGAACGGGGCTGCCGAATCCGAGCAGGATTGCCGAAAGGAAGGCGGTGACCCGCTGAAGGCTGACGGTACGGATGAGGGCTCCAGGCCGACGGGATAGGAAGGGGACGCAGTAAATTACACCAAAAGGTGACCGGATGATGACAGGCGGTCGACTGGGGCGGTGCGCTTTCCTATCTTGGCACCACGGTTCACAGTTCACGGTTCACAGTTCACGGTTCACGGTTCACGGTTCACGGTTTACGGTTTACGGTTTACGGTTTACGGGTTACGGGTTACGGGTCAGGGGTTGAGGGTTTGTCGTAATCCCCCCATCGCCTAGCTTCTGGTTCGCTGACCTGTCTTCTGTCTGCTGTCTGCTGTCTCCTGACTCCTACTTCCGGGAGCATGAATGCCTCGCCTGTTCCTGAGTCTCTCGATTGCGCTGCTGTTCGCCCTGCCTGGTTCCAGGGATGCCGGCCACCCGGTGGGTCGAATCCGCACCCCCAATGGTGAGATCCTGGTCTATCTCTACCCCCAGACCCCTCGCCACCAGGCCAGCTTCATCAAGCTGGCCAGGGCCCATTACTGGGATTCGCTGACCTTCAATCGTGTGGTCAAGGACTTCGTGGCCCAGGGCGGCTGCCCAGATACCCCGGCCGGGTTCAAGGGGTCGCCGTATAACTTGGCCCCCGAGTTCAATCCCGCCTTGCGCCATGTCTACGGCGCCTTTGCGGCTGGCCGTGACGACAACCCCGAGATGCTGTCCGCCGGATGCCAGTTCTACATCGTGATCAACAAGGCGGGGGAGCACCGGCTGGACGACAAGTACACCGTGTACGGCCAGGTGATCAAGGGGATGGATGTGGCCGAGGCAATGGCCCTGTCGCCCCAGGACTCCACCAACATGCCACTGGTTCCGATCTCGCTGCACGTCGATGTGATCGAGATGACCGACAAGGAGCTCGAGAGCTACGGCATAAAGCCTGGGAAATAGGAGACCGGAGACAGGAGACAGGAGACGGGAGATGGGAGACGGGAGATCGGACAAACACCACTGTCCAAGTTCGATTGGCGCGACTGGCAGCAGGTGTCATTGTCGTTCCCCTCTCCTCTCTCCCTTCTCCCGCAGTTCAAACCTCGGCCCCCGCACCGGCGTCCCATCGCAAAGGGGGATTGCCCATGATGCTGCTCCTGGCGCTGATCGCTGTCGCGTCACCTCAAGTGCCTCGTCCTACCTGGCCATCCATCCCGGCCATCGCGTACTCGGTCCGACTGACCCCGGAACACCCGGAGCTGGTGGAGGTGACGATCAGGCTGGATCACGCCCCCGCCACCGTTCAGCTGGCGATGAAGATTCATCCCGAGTACAACGGCAACTACTGGCGCGCCATCGATACTGTTCGAGTCGAGGGCAGTGCCGACGACGGCAGGGCAGGGGTGGTGCGGCAGGACAGCACGCTCTGGCGGGTGTCTCTTCCCGGTGGACACGGAGTGATTCGCTACCGGTTGCGGGTAGAGCCCCAGCCGCCGGACCAGCGGGAAGCCTGGCAGACCGCGGTGCGGACCGATGGTGCCATGCTCAACAGCCCTGACATCTTCCTCTACCTCCCGGAATTCGCCGCCGCGCCAGTGACCGTCGACCTCGACGTTCCGCCGAGCTGGCGGATTGCCACCGCACTGGCCTCAACCGGAACATTGCGACGCCTGACTGCTCCCGACGCGGCGGCCCTGCTCGACGCCCCGATCCTCATGGGCGCGTTGCGCTGGTGGTCGTTTACGGAGGGAGGCATTGCCTTTCACCTGGTGTACTGGCCGCTGCCGGATGCGGTCCCGTTCGATACCCTCGCCTTTGCCGACGGGATCCGACGGATAACCCATGAGGCAATGGCGGTCTTCGGCCGCGGTCCTGGGCCGCGGTATTCGTTCCTGGTCGTGGATGGCGCCACCGACGCACTCGAGCACGGCGGTTCGGTCACCATCGGGGTGCCGAGCCGCTGGCTGGCGCCCGATCCGCACGCCTCGATGGGCCAGCTGGCCCACGAATTCTTCCACACCTGGAACCTGGTCGCGATTCACCCCGCCGGCTTCAACCGATTGAGTCATGGCGCGGCGCGGCGCACGACGGGACTCTGGTTCGGCGAGGGAGTGACGCTGTATTACGCCGACCTGCTGCGCCGGCGGGCGGGGCTGGCCGCCCAGGCTCCCACCCGGCTGGAGCGGCTGGCAACGATGCTGGAGCGCTATTACGGCTCGCCCGCGATCCAGCGGGTCTCCCCTGAGCGGGCCAGCCTGGCCTACGAGGATCCCTGGAGCCTCAACCACGACGGGACCGGCGGCTACTACCTCCAGGGCGAACTGCTGGGGAATCTGCTCGAGGCCCGGCTTCGGACCGCGACGGGAGACCGAATCGGTCTCGACGCCGTGATGCGAACCCTGCTTCGGCAGAGTCGCACCCCGGGCGACGGCGGCTACACCTCGCAGAGCCTTGAGCGGACCTTCGAGGCGGCGTGCCGCTGCCACCTCGACCAGCTGTTCGAGACCGAGGTCCGTGGCCCCGGGCCCATCGACCCGGCCCCACTACTCGGCCGACTCGGTCTCCGGATGATCGTCGATTCGGCTCCGGCCGAGGACAGCGCCGGTCATCCACTGCCCGACTTCCGCCTGGGCGCTAAGCTCGCCGAGGGCCCGGGCGTGTTGCGGCTCGCCCTCAGCAATCCTGGAACCCTCTGGGCCCGCGCCGGACTCGAGACCGGCGATGCGCTGGTTTCGGTCGGCGACTCGGCCATCACCAGCTTCGATCAGCTGCAACGTGTGCTGCATCGGTTGCAGGTCGGCGACAGCACGGTGGTCCAGGTCCGGCGCGGTGAACAGCCAACCCGAGTGGCGGTGGTGATCGCCGGATACCGCCGGCCGCGGGTCCGATTCGTCGATGCTCCCGACCTCACCGCGGAGCAGCGTCGGCGGCGGGCGGCGTGGCTGGTCGGGAGGTAGACTGAAGATAGGAGACAGGAGACGAGAGACAGGAGATCGAACGGCCAGCCGACCCGGGGCGGACATCAACCCTAGCGCAGCCCCTCGGCGCGCCGCAGTTTACCCCTCGATAAAATCCACAGTGACCGTGCCACCGTCACTCACGACTCACGACCAACCACGAACGCCCACCCATGAACACCCGCCGCCAATTCTTGGTCCAGGCCCCGATCATCCTCGGCGCCATCGCCGGCTGCAAGCCGAGCGAGCAGGCTCCCGCCGCCGCGCCACCGAGTACACCCGGGGCACCGCCGACGTTCGGTACGGCGCCCGAGATGGGCCCCGCGGTCACCACCGCCACCTTTGCTGAAGCCGAAAAGCTGGCTCAGGTGACAATGACCCCGGCGCACCGGGAGATGGCGGCCAAGACCTGGCGCCGCTCGATGGCGGCGATGCTCGAGCGCCGCACCGGCCCGCGCAAGGTGACGATTGAGGCCACGGTCGCTCCCGGCAGCCGCTGGAACCCGGTGCTCCCCGGCATGACGGTCGGGCCGGTGCGGGATCGGTTTCTGCGATCGATATCAGGTCCGGCTCCGCTCCCGGCGACCGACGACGCCATTGCCTTTGCACCGGTGACCCAGCTGTCGCGCTGGATCGAGAGCCGGAAGCTGACCTCGGAGCGCCTTACCAACATCTATCTGGCCCGGATCGAAAAGTTCGACCCCAGGCTGCGCTGCATCATCACCCTCAATCGCCACAACGCCCTGGCGGCCGCCAGGACGGCCGACGCCGACATTGCGGCGGGTAAGTATCGCGGCCCGCTGCATGGGATTCCCTACGGCGTCAAGGATCTGCTTGATACCGCCGGTATCGCGACGACCTGGGGCGCCGAGCCATTCCGCAATCGGATCCCCACCGCCGACTCCACCGTCGTCGCTCGGCTCAATGCCGCCGGCGGGATACTGCTCGCCAAGCTCAGTCTCGGAGCGCTGGCGCTGAACGACATCTGGTTCGGTGGCCAGACGATGAATCCGTGGGTGCTCGAAGAGGGTGCCTCGGGGTCGAGTGCCGGACCGGGCGCCTCGACCGCGGCGGGGCTGGTCGCCTTTGCCATCGGCAGCGAAACCGGCGGCAGCATCGTGAGTCCCAGCATGCGCTGCGGTGTCACCGGGCTGCGGCCTACCTTCGGCCGGGTGCCTCGCACTGGAGCCATGACACTCTGCTGGTCGCTGGACAAGCTTGGCCCCATGACCCGGAGCGTGGAGGACGCGATGCTGGTGCTGCAGGCCATCACCGGTCCCGACGCGGGCGATGTCGGCAGCGTGCCGAGCCGGCTGGATTTTGATGCCGGCGCCTCGGTGAAGGGATTGAAGGTTGGCTATTTCCCGGCGTGGATGAAGGAAAGCCCCGCCACCGATGTTGACCGCGCCAGCCTGGACGCCATCGGCAAGCTGGGGATGATTCCCACCGAGGTGACACTACCGGACTGGCCATACGACTCGCTCAACCTGGTGCTGTTCGCCGAAGGGGCCGCCGCCTTTGAGGAGATGACCTTCAGCGGCCAGATGGATCAGCTCAAGGCCCAGGTGCCGGACGCCTGGCCCAACCTGTTCCGCCAGGCCCGGTTCCTGTCAGCGGTGGATTTCGTCCAGGCGGACCGTTTGCGCCGGAAGGTGGCGGCAGAGATGGCCAGGATCATGTCGGAAGTGGACCTGCTGATGGTTCCCTCGCTGCGCGACGAAATGCTGGTCATTTCCAACAACACCGGCCACCCGTCACTGACCATGCGGACCGGCTTCGTGCCGATCTCGGAGGCCCGGAGCGATTGGGCTCCCGATCCTGCCAACCCGCTCCCCAGGTTTAATCCGCCTCGTCGAGTGCCGCATGGCATCACTCTGATCGGCCGCCTGTTCGAGGAGGGCACGATTGCCCAGGCGGGGCTGGCGCTGGAGCAGAGCCTCAATG
>JBEPVA010000087.1:0-15347 GCA_041691295.1 Gemmatimonadota bacterium | reverse complement strand
CGCTCAGCGGGCCGCCATTTGCTTGAGCCGTTCTGCATCGCTCGGGCGGAGGGTCGAGATCAGCAGCGCCCCGGCCGGTAACAGATGCGGGTCCTGATCCAGATCGGCTACCCGCCAACCGAATGAAGTCCTTGCCAGTACGATCGTGTCCTTTTCCTCCCCCACATCATCCTTGATATAAAAGCCGGCGGTGTCCTGCTCCAGCAGCCCCAGCCGCTGGTAGGTCACCAGGTAGCGGGCGGAATCGGCGGTGGTGCCGAGTGAGTCGGATTTGTAGGAGGCGATGAGGGTAAAGCCGTCCCAACCTGGCGCATGGGCCGGGCAGGCCATCGCGGAATCGCGCCAGCCGTCGGAGCGGGTGAACTCACCGGCGCCATCGTGCTGGAGATAATCGGCCAGCAGCCGGGCCGGATTAGTGTGGCCGGTCGCCGGGACGAATCCGCAGCCGTCGTTGTCGGCCCGTGCCGGTGCGGCCGAGACGGTCGGCGTGGCGGCGGGTACCGGGGTTTTATCGCGACATCCCAGTGTTGTGGCCGAGAGTGCGAATACCAGCGCTATCGAACGTCTTACCCGCATCATGCCCGCCTTTTCTATTGGTCTTCGAGTGGCCTGCGTTGCCACGGTCGGTTTGGCGGCTTCCGCGCTTGCGGTCCAGCAGCCGGCCGGCGGCCGGCTGCTCGATTCGCTGGTGAGCCGGCACGATGCCCACCAGCTGGTTGCCGTCTATCTGCCGCCACAATACGACAGCACCCGCCAGTGGCCTGTGCTCATTGCCATGGATCCGCGTGGTCGTGCGCTCAAGCCGATCCAGCTGCTGCAGAAGGCCGCCGACCGGCTCGGGTACATCATCATCAGCTCGTACAACACCCGAAGTGACGAACTGTTCGACCCCAACGCGGCCGCGGTCAACGCGATCATCGCCGATGCGCCGCAGCTCTTCTCTGTCGACCCCGCCCGGCTCTACCTGGCCGGTTTCTCCGGCACCGCGCGGGCCGCGTGGGAATATTGCTACGCACTGGCGGGACATGTTGCCGGTGTGATGGGATTCGGTGCCGGCTTTCCGCCCGGATGGCGGCCGCCGCCCGACAGCGGTCCACCCGGTGCGGAGCCTCCGTTCGTCTTCTTCGGTGGCGCCGGGGCCACGGACTTCAACCACGAGGAGATGGAGTTCCTCGGCCCCCGGCTCGACACGCTCGGCCTCCACCACCGGATCGTATTCTATGGGGGGCCTCACAGTTGGGCCCCGGCCGATGTCATGGAGCAGGGCGTAAGCTGGCTGGAGCTGCAGGCGGTCCGGCGTGGCCTGGCATTGCGATCGACCGGCTGGGTCGATTCAGTCTTTCGCGACCAGCTGTTCATCGCCGCATCCGCCGATTCGGCCGGCCGCCTCTTTGAATCGTACGAGGACTATCGCGGTATCGCCGCGGACTTTCATGGGCTACTCGACCTGACTGCGATCGATCTTCAGGTTGACCGCCTCGGCGCCACCAAGGTCGTGCGCCTGGCCGCCAAGAACAGGCGCGAACGACTGGCCCGCTATCAGGACCGGATTGCCAATCTCCGCCGAGTCCTGGCCGGGTGGCGCTCGGCCAGTGCGCCACCCAGCTCGGAGCGGCTGGCGCGAGATCTCAAGCTCAGAGAACTGCAGGCCGAGAGCGCCGACTCAAGCGACATGGAACGGGCGCTGGCCGCAGAGCGGATGCTGGAGGAGATCTACGCGGTCGCTTCCTTCTACGAACCTCGCTGGGCCACCGGGATCGGGGTGCCGGCGCACGCGCTGGTACTGCTCGAACTGGCTGACTTGATCCACCCCGGCCGCCACGAGGTCTGCACTCGGCGGCAGGACGTGCTCGGCCGCCTCGGCCGGATCGATACCATCGCGGCGTTTGGCTGCCCCAACTAGAGGTTCTGGCTCCCGGCCCGATCAATTGGCCAGAATATGCCGCGGCTCACGCCTCGTGCTGTAGTCGGCCCGCCAGTGGTGCGGCTGGGTGTGTTCGGTGAACAGGACTCCAGCTCCCGTCTCGGAGCGGTCAATGTGAAAAGGATCCCGGAGCCGAATGAACCGGCTGCCGGGGTCCGGCCAATCCCTGGACGACTCCACGATTTCATTGCCGGCCCCGAGCTCGACCTCAAGTATGGTGGCCAGCGATGCGGGGAAGTCCTCGACCGCACTGGCTTTGCGCCGCTCCAGCCAGCCCGCCTTGTCTATGGCGTGGGTGGCCAGTTGCTCGACCGGCCGCTTGAGCGATGGATCCTGGTGTCACTCCAGCATCTGGAACCGGAAGCCAACCTTTACCAGGACCCGCCGAGCAGCGGCATTGTTCTCCAGTGCGGCGGATCGGACTTCGTCGAGACGCAGCGAGTGAAAGGCAAATTGCAGCACCAGGTTCGCTGCCAATGTTCCGAAGCCCTTTCCCCAGTACGGGCGGCCGATCCAGAATCCCAGTTCCCGCGCCGTTCGCAGCTCCACTCCATGCAGCCCAACAACTCCCACCAGATCGGCATTGTCCACCACCGCAAAGACGAAGGCGGTGCCGGCTTCGCGCTCCGCCCGTGACTTCCCGATGAACTGGCGGGCACCATCAGGCGGGTAGGGGTGGGGAATGCGCGTCGTCTCGGCGATCGCCGGATCCGCCGCCAGCCGTTGAATGGCCACGGCATGTTCGGGCGCGAGGAGGTAGACGCCGGCGCTGGGGTGCGCGCTAATCACGGAATGCTGGCCTGGATCTGGCGAGCCAGTGCCTTGGCATCGGCCTTCCGCCCGGCCTGAGTCCCAGTGGAGAAGAACGCGGCGTCGATCGAGAGCTGGTTCTGATCGAGACCCTGCTGGAGCTGACCACCCATGACTCCAATCACCTGTCCATCGACCACCAGGGCCAGGTTGTCCGCCAGCGCCACCGCCCGGTCGAGCGCTGCCGCCAGGCGAATGGCGGCATCCGGCTTGAGCGTCAACACGATGGTCGTAGTGCTGTGAGAGCCACTCAAGACGTACCATTTACTCTGGCTGACGGCCCGGACCTTGAGCAGGTCCGCGCCGCTGAGCAGCGGCGGCTCGACGACCATGACCGGACCGGAGCCGCCGGGCAGCTGACGGGTTGCCATGGTCGAGTCGGGATCTCGCGGGACGACTGCCAGTTCAAAGGTCATGGGATGGTCCGATGCTTCCCCGGATGGACTGCAGCTCACCGTGATCAATGCCAGTGTGAGGAACAGGTTCCGGGTACCGCGTTTCGGGTGATTGCGGATCATATGTTCACCTCTCGTCTCTCGTCTCTCGTCTCACTCCAGCTCCCTGGCCCTCATGCGGAAGCTCTCTCGCGTCTTGATATATTCCAGCACTCGGCGGAGCGTCTCCAGCCGCTCTTCCTGGGTGAGTGGCAGCCGTCGACCGTCGATGTATTCCCAAACCGCATTGATATGTTCGACGCTGCCAATGTGGCCCCAGTAGGCGCAGAAGAGCCAGAGTTTCCGATCGGTCTCGATGTAGTAGGCCGATTCGCCGCGCCAGTCGAGTTCGACCGTGTAACCGTCCGTCGGCTGGTGCGTCGGCACGATTGGCGGCGCGCGCTTCCCGGCCACCTTCTCATTGGCAGCCTGGATCTCGGCGTTGGACCTGGCTTCCGACTCTTTTGCGATCTTGTTGCCGTCAGGCACCGGTGGCGGCTGAGGCAGGGGATCGAGGATCACCGGAAGCCTCCCTTGCGTCCCGCCACCATCATCATACCCATGAACACCGTGTAGGCCACCCCGAGAACCGGCTGCGGGCCGGCAGCGAGCAGCAGTGCGGCATGCCGGGAGGACTCGGAGTGGCCGAGCCAGAGTAGTGCGCTGCCAGCGAGCATCATGACCAGGGCGAGCATCGGGGCAAAGACCGCCTTGGGCAACGCGCGGGGTGCCTGGCGGGCCAGGATCAGCAGGCCGATAAGGTAGAGCAGGGCAAATCCGTCGAGCACCCAGGCCGCGATCATGACCTGGGTGGCGGGGTCGGGCGAGGTAGCCGCCGCGATGACCCCAATTCCGAGGATGGCCCAGACCAGCCATGATACCGCCAACGCCACCGGCAACTGGCCCCGACTGATTTGGAATCCCCAGCGCAGCAGGCTGGCGCCAAACTGACCGGAGACGGTCGCGAGGCCGACCGGTTGGCGTGACAGGAGCAACGCGCCGAATCCGCACAGGATTGCAGCGGCGGCAGACCAGATCAGAAGGACGGCGGGCCACTCGAAGCGGGACCCGAGCCAGAAGGCAACGGCCACCATGCTGCCCCAGGCCAGCAGGAGGGTGAGGAGGTATTTCATGGGGTCATTGGTCGCTGGTCGTTAGTCGCTGGTGGCAACCGCACGGGATTCGAACTCCGGATCGGCGGGGACTTCCGCGTCGGATTCTCGCTGTTTTTGTCTCTCGTCTCTTGTCTCTCTTACGACCGGGCCCTGGCATGTTTGGAGTGATTGCGGATGAAGCTGGTCCGGGCCGCCACCAGGGCGGACTCCTCGTTGGGGCAGGGCTCGTCATCGATGCCGGCCGCATCACACAGCTGGCAGTACCAGCGGCCGAAGAAGCCGCCGTGCTCCTCGTCGACGCTCAGCGAGACGGGAAGTGCGTCAGGCGTGCTCATGGGTCAGCCTTGGGCGATAGAAGCACGGAGACACAGAGGGCTCCGCCAATCAGTGGAAGTCCGTTCTGGCCGCAACCCGGCAGGGTCTTTCGGCCATGAGCAGGCTGCCAATCCACCGTGCCTCTGGGTTTCACATATGGGCGCGGAAAGGTACGCCTGAAATGAAAACAGGCCACCCCGGAGGGTGGCCTGTCAGGTCAACCGGAAATGGGGGCTACTCGTTGATGAACTTCACGTAGCTGGTGACCAGCCCGCGATACAGCTTGATCCAGGCCTTGAGTCCATCGTCGGTGACGCCACCGGCAAAGTCGAGGTCGGTCTCGAGCACCGGGTTCTCATCGTCATCGGCATAGGCCCTGGAAAACCGCTTGGCCTTGTTCCATTCATTCATCCGCTTGGCGGTTACCGTCTTGTCGCTGAACCCGATGTAGAGCTGAGCGTCGGTGTTGTCGTTCTCCAGGAACAGGATGACCTTGTACCCCCCCAGGTCGAACTTCCAGCTGTGATCCTTGAGCTTGGTGAAGTCGAGGCCCATGCCGCTCAGAATCCCCTCCATGTGCTTGTCCGATACCGTGGTCATGACATCCTGCGCCTTGAGCGGGCGGGGCAGGGTGCCAAGCAGGACGGTCACGGCGGCCACGAGCCCGAGGGCACGGACGGCTCGCCGCAGATGGTGCATCGACATCGGGATTCTCCCAAGTTGTGTAGGGGTAGGCGGGGTGGCAAATGACCTGAAATAGTACAGCAAGGACCACGCCTGCCCCAGCATCAGAGGGTCTGTCGAGGAAGCACTTGCGAGCAGCGTCCCCGAACAGCATACTTATGCATTATGCAAAATACACGCAGCCTGGTGCTGGCCTTTTCCGGCGGCCTCGATACCTCCTACTGTGTCCCCTTCCTCACTGAGGAGGGGTGGACGGTGCATACAGTCCATGTCGATACCGGGGGCGCCTCCGATGCCGACCGGCTGGCCATCGGGCATCAGGCCCGGGCGGTCGGCGCGGCCAGTCACCGGACGGTGGACGCCCGACAGGAGGTCTACGACCGATTCGTGCGTTACCTGATCCAGGCCAACGTGCTGCGCGGCGATGTCTATCCGCTCTCGGTCGCGGCCGAACGGATGCAGCAGGCCATTTCGGTGATCGAGGTAGCCCGGCAGCTGGGGGTCAGCGCGGTGGCTCACGGTTCGACCGGGGCCGGCAATGACCAGGTCCGGTTCGATGTCGCCTTCCGGGTGCTGGCGCCGGAATTCGAGGTCATCACCCCGATTCGGGAGGCCGGGCTCCAGCGTGAGCAGGCCATTGCCTACCTCAAGGAGCGCGACCTTCCGGTCCCGCCCAAGGCCGGCGCCTTTTCCATCAACAAGGGCCTCTGGGGCACCACCTGGGGTGGCGGCTGGACCCACGACACCTGGGCCGGCCCGCCCGACGAACTGATCGAGCCACCGGCCAACGCACCCGCTCCACGGGAGATCGTGATCGGCTGGGACAACGGGCTGCCGGTTTCGCTGGATGGGGCACCGGCCGGCGGTCCCGCACTGATCCAGCGCCTTGGTGATCTGGGCGACGAATATGGTTTCGGCCGCGGCATCCACGTCGGCGAAACGGCCCTGTGCATCAAGTGCCGGGTCTGGTTCGAAGCGGCCGCCGCCCTGCTGCTGATCGCGGCGCACCGTGAGCTCGAGAAGCTGGTGCTCACCAAGTGGCAGGTCTTCTGGAAGGACCAGGTCGGCCAGTTCTACGGCGACCGGCTGCACGAGGGTCAGTATTTCGATCCGGCGCTCCGCGACATCGAGGCGCTGATCACCAGTTCACAGCAGCGGGTCAAGGGTGACACCCGGGTCCGCCTGGCTCCCGGGCGGTTCCACGTGCTCGGCACCCGCAGCCCGTTTTCCATGATGGACCGCAGCGTGGCCACCTACGGTGAAGAAAACCGGCTGTGGACCGGTGAAGAGGCCAGGGCCTTCGGCCGGCTGGCGGCAATCCCGAGTCTGCTGGCGGAGAGAGCCGGGAAAGCCGGCCGGTAAGAGGTGAGCCGTAAGGGGTGAGCGGGGTGGGGCTTTCCCCGCTCACTCCTCACCGCGTACCGCTTACTCAGGTTCGTAGCTCAACGATTCACGGAGGTTCACCATGCTTACATCTCGCGTCCGGCTCGACCGGATTTCGTCGTCGACCAAGAATGCTCACCTCACCACCGAGGTGATCGTGGGCGACGAGATCACCGCCGCTGAAGGGTACATCCTGGCGGTCAGGATCCTGCACGACAAATCGAGCTACAACACCGTCGAGGATCTGAGTGGCCGGATGGTCTCGCTCCGGGCGGGTGATGTGCTCGCCGGCACGCTGGGCTGCCGCCGCGCGCTGCGGGGCTACGCCGGCGTGGTGCCGGCGCACGTGGCGGTCGGAGACACGATCGAAGTCCTCAACCTCGGCGGCATCCTGGGCCAGTGTACCAGCGCCAATCCCGAAATCGGCCAGCCGTTCAAGGCTGAAGTGCTCGGTGCGGTGCTGAGCTTTCCCGAGCTGGGCGACCGGATCGGCCGGCCGGCGCATATCCGGGACAACTCGATACCCGGCGCCACCACGCTGGAGACCAGCGTGCCGGTGGTTTACATCGCGGGCACCTGCATGAATGCCGGTAAGACCGTGGCGGCCACCGAACTGGTGCGTGGCCTGGCCCGGGCTGGGCAGCGGGTGGCCGCGGCCAAGCTGACCGGCGTGTCGCTGATGCGGGACAGCCTGTCGATGCTCGATGCCGGCGCCGTCGCGGTGCTGACCTTCAATGACGTCGGGATCGCGACCACGCATGCCGGAGTGACCGTCACCACCGCCAAGGGAATCTTCAATCGGCTGGCCCAATCCCGGCCCGACGTGATCGTGGCCGAACTGGGAGACGGAATTCTGGGCGAATATGGGGTGCAGGACATTCTCAACGATGAAGAACTGACCGCCGTGGCCGGCGCCTGGGTCATGGCGGCGCCCGATCCGGTGGGATGCTGGGGCTCGGTCGAGCTGATGCGCAAGAACTTCGGGCTCGAAGTCACGGTGCTGACCGGCCCCGCCACGGACAATGAAGTCGGCCGGGACTACATCAACGCGCAACTGCGGATCCCGGCGCACAACGCGCTGCGGGATGCGGCAGGGCTGGTGGCCGTGGTGCAGAAGGCGCTGGCGGCTCACCCCATGCCCATGCTGGCAACGGCATAAACACAGAGACACAGAGGGCACTGCATTGAATTCGATATGGTCGGCCTGGGCGCTGAGAGGTTGCTGTCGAGCGGGAACCTCCGTGTCTCCGTGTTTGGCATTGGGTGGGGTGGCTCCTTGCGAGTAACCGTTATTGGTGCTGCCGGCTATGCCGGCGGCGAACTGCTCCGGATCCTGCTGGCGCACCCGGAGGTCACCGAGGTCGTGGCCACCAGCCGGAGTCAGGCCGGTCAGCCGATCGGGGCAATTCACCCGGCGCTGGCCATGGTCACCGAGGCCCGGTTTTCCGGCCTCGAGCCCGGCGAGGCTTCCCGTGGGATGGATGTGGCCTTTCTGGCGCTGGAGCATGGAGAGTCATCACGAGTCGCGGACCAGGTCTTCGACGCCGGTCCAGGGCTGATCGTGGACCTGGCCGCCGACTTCCGCATCAGTGATCTCACGCTGTATCGCAAATTCTACGGCGAGCATCCCAAGCCGGAGCTCGTCGGTCGGTTCAGCTATGCCCTGGCCGACGTGATGGGCACCGCGCTCAAGGGCCAGCGCGCCCTGGCCGCACCCGGCTGCTTTGCCACCGCCGCCCAGTTGGCGCTCTGGCCACTGGCCCAGGCTGGCGTCTCTCCGGCACTGTTTGCCGTCACCGGCTCGAGTGGCGCGGGAGTCCAGCCCAGGCCAACGACGCATCACCCGGCCCGGGCCCACAACCTGTTTGCCTACTCGGTCATGGGTCACCGCCACGAGGCCGAGATTCTGCAGCGCTGGCGGGAGTGGACCGGCCATGCGGGCGCCGAAGCGAGGATGATGGTGCATGCCGGACCGTTCGTGCGGGGGATCTATCTCACGCTGCATGCGAGACTTGGGGCGGCAGGCGGGCGGGGGGGGGGGGGGACCCTTCCCCGCGGCCCCCGCCCCGGGGGGGGGGCGGGGGGGGGGGGGCGCCAGTGGTTCCGACGGGCATGCATTGGTCGCGCGCGTCAAGACCAGCTACGCCGGACGTCCCTTCGTGCGGGTCCTCGACCAGGCGCCGGAGCTGACGCATGCGGTGGGCACCAACTACGCCCTCATCCATGCGGCGGCCAGCGATGATGGCACTGAAATCCAGGTCATGATCGCCATCGACAACTTGATCAAGGGCGCTGGCGGTCAGGCAGTCCAGGCGATGAACCTGGCGCTGGGACTGCCGGAGCAGGCCGGACTTGGCGCGACGGGAATGTTCCCGTGCTAGCGGCGGGGCACGGGGGCCACGGAGCAGCAGTCCGGACTGATAGCAGTGCCGTTCCGTCAGCGCTGCTGCCGACCTACGCGCAGTTCCCCGTCCGGCCGGTGAGTGGTCATGGCTCCTGGCTGGTCGATCAGGCGGGCCACGAATGGCTGGACGCCTACGGCGGTCATGCGGTGTGCAGCACCGGGCACAGTCATCCGCACGTGGTGGCCGCCATCGCCGAGCAGGCGGCCCAGCTGCTGTTCTACTCCACTGCCGTGCCACATCCGAATCGGGAACGGCTGGCCACGGAGCTGGCCGCCCGCTGTCCCGATCCACTGGAGCGGGTGTTCTTCTGCAACTCGGGGGCAGAGGCCAACGAGAATGCGCTGACCATCGCGCGGAAGATTACCGGCCGGTCGCAGGTCGTGTCGATCTCGGGCGGCTGGCACGGCCGCACGGTGGCCACGCTGGCGGTCACCGACGGGGACAAGTATCGCAACGGCGCCCGGATTGCCGGGATGCCGCTCTCGACGGTCATTCCGTTCGGGGACATTGCCGCACTCGACAGCGCAATCGACGAGACCACGGCCGCGGTCATTCTCGAGCCGGTGCAGGGATTGGGTGGCGCCCGGGCCTTTTCCGCCGAATATCTGACCGCGGTCCGCGAAGCCACCACCTTTCGTGGCGCGCAGCTGATCTTCGACGAAATCCAGTGCGGCGTGGGACGCTGCGGCGCCTTTACCGCCGCGGAGTCGATCGGTGTCACTCCCGATCTGCTCACCATGGCCAAGGGGCTGGCGTCGGGCCTGCCGATCGGCGCGGTGATCATGACGCCGCACGTGGCGGCGGGACTCCTGCCCGGCGACCTCGGCAGCACCTTCGGTGGCGGTCCGGTGCCCTGTGCCGCGGCGCTGGCCACCCTGGAAGTAATCGATCGTGAACAGCTGATCGCTAACGCGATCGAGATCGGCCGCCAGATCACCGAAGGCGCCCACCAACTTGGCATCACCACGGTCGAAGGCCGAGGCCTGCTGCTGGGCCTGCGGCTCGGCCGGCCCGCCGCCGCGGTCCAGCAGGCGCTGTTCGAGCGCCGCATTCTCACCGGTACAGCCAATGCACCCGACATCCTGCGGCTGATGCCGCCACTCTCCTTCAGCCGCCAGGAGGCCACCCTCCTGCTCGGCGCCCTCAGTGAGGTCCTGCCGTGACCAAGCGTGATTTCCTGGCGGTCGAGGACTGGAGCCCGGATGACATCGATGGCCTGCTGCAGCTGGCCGCCCGGATCAAGCAGGGCAATGTCCGCGGCCGGCTGACTGGAAAGTTGCTGGCCATGGTGTTCCTGGATCCCAGTCTCCGGACCAGGACCAGTTTCGAGGCCGCGATGTTCATGCATGGCGGCCATGCCATCAATCTCGAGCCGGGACGGGGCAGCTGGGCGCTGGAAACCGAGATTGGCGCGGTGATGGACGGCGCCAATGTCGAGCACATCGTCGATACCGCGCGGGTGCTCAGCCGGTACGCCGATGGCCTGGCGCTCCGGGCCTTTCCGCGTCCCGGCCCCTGGTCGGAGGTCAGGCAGGACAAGGTGCTCAAGACCTTCGCCGAGTATTGCGACAAGCCGGTGATCAACATGGAGAGTGCCCGTCGCCATCCCTGCCAGCAGCTGGCGGATGCGCTGACGATCAAGGAACGGATTCCCGATCCGCGCGGCAAGCGATTCGTGCTCAACTGGACCTGGCATCCGAAGGCGCTGCCGACCGCGGTGCCGGTCAGCGCGGCGCTGGCCGCCGCCAGCCTCGGCATGGAGATCGTGATCGCGCGGCCTGACGGCTACGAACTGGATCCTGATGACACGGCACTGATCCGGAAGCTGGCCCAGGCCAGGGGCGGTGAGTTCGTCCACATCATCAACGATCCCGACGAGGCCACGGTGGGCGCCGATGTGATCTATGCCAAGGCGTGGGGCAGCGTGAAGCATTACGACCAACCGGCCGAGGAGGCGGCGCTCAGGGCCAACCACAAGGACTGGAAGCTCACCAGCCGCCGGTTGCGCTCCAGCCGTGGCGGCAAGGCGCTGGTGATGCACTGCCTGCCGGTGCGCCGCAACGTCGAGATCGACGATGAGGTTCTCGACGGGCCAACGTCGGTGGTGACCGATCAGGCCGAGAACCGCCTGCATGTGCAGCGGGCGCTGCTGCTGGAGATGCTTGGCAAGGCGTGACAGGTGAGAAGTAAGAGGTAAGAGGTAAGAGGGAACTGCCCCCTGTCACCTCTCACCTCATACCTCTCACCAATATTTGAACCGGAGGTATGAGTCGTGACTATTGACCCCCTCAAGGGAATTGCCGGCCTCAAGGGCGCCCTTCGCTACGTCCGGGCCTACCGCGACCATGTTTTCGTGGTCAAGCTGGGCGGCGAGGTTGTGGCCGAGCCGGCGGTACTGGAGCAGGTCACCGCGCAGATCGGGCTGCTGAGTTCACTCGGCATCCGGATGGTGGTGGTGCATGGCGGCGGGCCGCAGGCGAGTGCTCTCTCCCGCCGGCTGGGGCAGGAGCCGGTCATGGTGGCCGGACGGCGGGTCACCGACGACGGTGCACTCGAAGTCGCCAAGATGGTCTATGCCGGCAGCCTGAACACCGACATCCTGGCGGCGCTGCGGGCTCGCCAGGTGCAGGCGGTTGGCCTGTCCGGAGTGGACGCCGACCTGATCACGGCCCACCGCCGGCCGCCGGTGAACATCGTCGATGATGCCGGCAAGAGCCGGCTGGTGGACTTCGGTCACGTGGGCGATGTCGACTCGGTCGATCCGCGGGTGCTGCAGACCCTGCTCGATGCCCGCTTCGTGCCGGTCATCGCCAGCCTGGCGGGAGACGACGAGGGCCGGGTGTTCAACGTCAACGCCGATACGGTGGCGGAGTCGCTGGCGGTGGCGCTCAAGGCCCAGAAACTGATCTTCCTGACTGGCGCCCCCGGCATCCTGCGCGATCGCAACGATCCGGCCTCGCTGCTCACCTTTGCCGACCCCGATGACCTGGCGCCGCTGCTCGCCAGCGGCGCGATCGCGGGAGGCATGCGGCCCAAGGTTGAGGCCTGCATCCGGGCGGCCACCGGCGGAGTGGAACGGACCCATATCGTCGGCGGAGCCGCACCCGATGCGCTGCTGCTCGAGGTGTTCACCGGCGCCGGTTGCGGGACCATGATCGTGGGACGAAAGGAAAAGGCGACCTACCTTGGCGTCGACCTGGCCGGCTGAAGTCGCGCTGCTCGAGGAGCTGGTCTCCATCCGCTCGCCCAGCGGTGGCGAAGAACCGATCGCGCGGTTCATCGAGAGCAGGGCCCGTGAGCTCGGCCTTGTCGCCACCCGGGATGAGGCCTCGGTCACCCTCGAGGTCACCGGTGCCGGCGAGGGACCCACGCTGGCGTACCTGTCGCATCTCGATGTGGTGCCGCCGGGACAAGGGTGGACCAGGCCGGCGTTCGACGCCACGATCGAGGGCGAGCGGCTGTACGGTCGCGGCTCCGGGGACGCGAAAGCCTCGGTCGCGGCCATGATCATGGCGGCGGCCGATCTCGCAAAGGCCGGTGGTCCGGCGCGCGGACGGCTGCTGGTCATCCTCGGCTTCAGCGAGGAGACCCGCGACACCACGATGGGTGTTGCCGTCAGCCGGGCCGGGACGATCGACGCGGCCGTCGTGGGAGAGCCGACCAACCTGGATATCGCCATCGCACAGCGCGGCCTGATGATGGTGGACCTGATTTCCCGTGGCGACCAGCGCCATGCGGCGTACGCCGCCGACGAAGGCGGGGTGAATGCGCTGGTCCGGCTGGGCCGGGACCTGGCCCGGCTCGATGGGATGTTTGACGGCCGCAATCACCCGATCCTTGGTCCCGCCACCGCCACGCCCACCATGGTCGAGGGCGGCATCAGCCGGAACGTCACCCCCGCGCAGGCCAGGGCAGTGCTCGACGTACGCAGCACCCCGGCCTGGACGCACCAGGAACTGGCGGCCCGGCTGCACGAGGAGCTGGACAGTGAAGTCGTAATCACCTCGGACCGGCTGGTGCCATGTGAATCACCGGCCGAATCGCCGCTGCTGGCCGCGGCAGCGCGGGTAAGACCCGGCGCACGCCGGTTCGGCAGTGCCACCTGTTCCGACTGGGTCTTCGTCCGCCACCTCGATGCCATCAAGTGCGGCCCGGGCACCAGCCGGCGCTCGCACACCGCCGATGAATACGTCGACCTGCCCGAGCTGTCCGCCGCCCGGGCCTTCTATACCCGACTCGCCGAGGCCTACCTGCAATGAGCCGTCGCGTGAAACAGCCGGTCAAGCCGGTGGCTCCTTCCGGTGCACCTGCCACTCTCTGGACCGCGGGCGCCTCGATCGATCGCGGCATGCTCGACTACACCGCGGCCGAGGACCGGCTCTGGGACAGCCGGCTGATCGCGTGGGATGTGCTCGGCTCCCTGGGCCACGTCGAAGGGCTCAGGGCGTCGAAGCTGCTGACGGCCACGGAGCACACCAGGCTCCGTGATGGACTCAGGGCCGCGCTGCGGGCCGTCGATTCCGGCGATCTGGTGGTTGGTCCGGAGCACGAGGACGTCCACACCGCAGTCGAGAGCTGGCTCACCCGGCGGCTGGGCTCGGCCGGCGAACGGCTGCACACCGGACGGTCGCGCAACGACCAGATCGCCTGCGATCTCAGGCTCTATCTCAAGGACCGGCTGCTGCTGCTGCAGGCCGGTGCCCTCGACCTGGCCGAGAGCCTGATCGGTTTCGCCGATCGGTATTCCAATGCGCTCTGGCCGGGGTACACCCATCAGCGCCGAGCCATGCCATCATCGGCCGGGTTGTGGGCCGCGGCGTACGCCGAGGGAATACTGGATACCGTCGAGACGTTGCCGGCGGTGTATGGGCAGGTTGATCGCTCCCCGCTCGGAAGCGCCGCCGGTTATGGTGTGCCATTGCCACTCAAACGTGAAGCCACGGCCAAGGCGCTTGGCTTTGCCAGGGTGGAGCACAACGTGGCGCTGGTGCAGGCCGGCCGCGGCAAGCTCGAAGCGGCCGTGCTGTTCTGGGCCAGCCAGCTGACTCACGAGATCGGCAAGCTGTCGGCAGACGTGATTCTGTTCAGCGCCGACGAATTCGGATTCCTGGTGCTGCCGGCCGACCTGGCCACCGGTTCGAGCATCATGCCGCACAAACGGAACCCGGACCTGTTCGAGCTGACCCGAGCCCGGGCCGCCGCGGTCGAATCCGATCTGATCACCGTGTTGCAGCTCAAGAGCAAGCTGACCAGCGGCTATCATCGCGACTTCCAGCTGCTCAAGGAGCCGCTGATGCGGGGGGTGGACCGGCTGGAGGGCATGCTGTCGATGATGGCGGTGGCCGTGCCCAAGCTGGCGGTCGATCGTGACAAGTGTCTCAGCACGCTGACTGGCGGAGCACTGGCCACCGACGAAGTCATGCGCAGGGTCGAAGGAGGTCAACCGTTCCGGTCGGCGTATCGTGAAGTCGCGGCCGCCATCCGTGAGGGTGATCTGTGGCGTGAACCCTCCGCCGCCGAGATCATTGCGCGCCGTCGTTCGACCGGGATGCTGGGGAACCTGGGCCTGCCGGCGGTCCGTAGCCGGCTGCGGGCCGCCCGGAGCTGGGGCGATAAGGCGCGGAGCCGATTTGCCCGGGCGATGCAGCAGCTGGCGGGAAAGCGATGAGCCACGACCGGCGCAAGCGCCAGCTCAAGATCCTCGAGCTGATCAGCACCCGGCCGCTGCATACCCAGGAAGCGCTGGCCGATGCGCTGGCCAGCGAAGGCTGGGATGTGACCCAGTCGTCGGTCAGCCGCGATATCACCGCCCTGAAACTGGTGAAGCTGGAGGGGGCGTATCAGCGGCCGACCCGGCTGGCGCCCGATGCGGCGCATCCCGATGAGCGGCGGATTGCCGATGGGGTGCTGACCGCCGAGCCGGCCGGAGACGCGATGATCGTGCTGCACACTCCGCCCGGGGAAGCCAACCGGGTGGCGGTGGCCATCGACCGGCTGGCATGGGCGGATGTGGTCGGCACGCTGGCGGGAGACGACACGATCTTCGTGGCCAACCGAGGCGGGGAAGCACAGCGGCGGTTGCTCAAGCATTTCCGGCACTTTACGTCGCGCGGCGCACCCTGAACAGCATCGGCTGCCAACCAACCTCGAGCAACTTTGGCGCGGAGGAACGCGGAAGGCCACGGATTGATCGGAGCATGCTTGATCCGCCGAATCGCCACACAAGTCCTGAACAGCATGAGCCACGGATGAACGCGGAAGGCCACGGATCGATCGG
>JBEPVA010000086.1:0-15418 GCA_041691295.1 Gemmatimonadota bacterium | reverse complement strand
TCGGGCGGATGTGCCCAGCCCGACCATCCCGAGGGTGCCAGCAAAATCCGGATGGCCGGATGCCCTGACAGACTCAGGGCGGCCACCTCCATTCGGTAGCCCAGCCGTCGCCGCCGGGCGAGCAGGTTGGCGGTGTGAAGCCGGAACTGCTCCGCCGAGGTGGAATCGTCCCAGGCGGTATACCAGATCAGCGCCGGGGCGCCGGGGCCCAGCTCAACCCGGAAACGGTCGCCGCCCCATCCGATCGGCACCGCGGTGGTGACCTCGGGTGCCCCGCTCAATTCGGCGCTGAGAATCCGGATCTCGAACTCCCCGAGCACGTCTTCGTACGTCGCGGCCGAGTCGCCCTTCTGGCGGAAACGGATCAGCAGCGGCTGATCGCCGCGGCCATAGCGCGAGGGGTGCAGGACCTGCTCAGTCGACACCGGCAGCAGCCGGCCGTACGGCACCGTGTCGCGGTGCTCGGAGCCGGCCCACCAGCGCATGAAATCGGCCCCGGCCAGGTAGGGAAAGACCAGGCCTTCGCGAATGATGCGTGGTGCCTGCTTGAAGACCGGCATGTTGCTCTGCTGCTGCCGAATCTGCTCCCGGAAGGTTTCCCAGAATTCCGGCATGGCCGTGACGTTCTGGGTCGGCACTACGACCTGCAGTCCAACCAGGGTGGCCTGCCCCTCGAAGATGGCCTGGGCCGCGGTCAGGTGGTCATTGTCCATCGAGCGGTGCAGCAGTGAATCGAGCGGGGTGTACTGGTCCTGCAGGGCGTGGACCAGTTCGTGGGCCAGCACCACGCGGAGCTGGGCCGGATCGGCCCCGGCCACCGCGAAGAGCATCGTACTGTCAGGCTCGTAGTATCCGGCGATCTGCTCGGTGAAGAGATCGAGCATCAGGCGGCGGAGCTCCAGGGTGTCCGGCAACAGCCCGAGCAGGCGATACGCGGCTTCGAGTCCTTGAACCTTGTCTGCTGGCAGCTCGACTTCCAGCTGGTGCCGCACATAAGTCCTGACCTGTTCCCGGGTCCGGAGCTCGGCCCTGGGCCGGGTCTTGAAGCGAAGACCCGCGGCCTGCTCCACTGCGGGAGCCAAGCTGTCTACCATCCGCTGGAGGTCGCTGCTGCCCGCCGTGGCGACCGGTCGCCCGCGGCAGCCCGGCAGGAGGGCCGCGCAGGCCAGCACCAGCATCGGGCCGCGCGTCATCCGTTGGTCAGGTAGTGACTGTACCAGGAAATTATGGTGGGCCCGAGCAGATAGGTGGTGGCGGCGCCCAGCGCGAGGAAGATCCCGAACGGTACTTCCTTCTCGCGCTCGCCCCGGATGATCTGGAGCGGCAGGAAGATCACGCTGCCGAGCAGCGCACCGAGGAAGATGGTGAGCAGGACGCCCTGCCAGCCGACAAAGGCGCCGACCATTGCCATCATCTTGATGTCACCACCGCCCATTGCTTCCTTCTTGAACATCACGGAGCCGAGGGCACCGACCGCCCAGAGTCCACCGAATCCGACAGCAGCACCGAGCAGGGCCCGGCCAATTTCGGGAACCCCGCCCAGCATACTGAACAGCAGGCCGAAGACCAGGCCGCCGATCGAGAATTCATCCGGGATGATGTATTCCCGCGCATCCGTCATGGCAATGCCGAGCAGGATCGTAAAGAAGACGATGGCCTTGAGGGCGGTGAAGGTCAGGCTCCAGTGGAACCCGCACAGGAACCAGATCAGCGCAGTGACGAACTCGACCGCTGGGTACATCGGGGAGATCGGGGTCAGGCAGTGCCGGCAGCGGCCCCGGAGAATCAGCCAGGACAAGACCGGGATGTTGTCGTACCAGGCGATGCCGTTGCCGCAGCCCGGGCAGCGGCTGGGCGGGCGGACTACCGATTCCTCCTTCGGCCAGCGCAGGATGCAGACGTTGAGGAAGCTGCCGAAAATGAGGCCGAAGATGCCCAGCAGCGCCGCAGCCAGCAGATCACCGTCCATCGAGCACCTCGAAGAGGAGAATACCGGCTGCCACCGCGACGTTGAGCGACTCCGCCCCTTCGCGGAGGGGAATGCCGATGCTGCCGGCGGTGCGGCCGAGCAGTGCTGGCCGGATCCCCGCCCCTTCATTGCCGACCACGATGGCCACCGGGCCGCTGGCCCTCCACTGCTTGAGCGGCGTGCCACCCATGGCGGTGGCCCAGAGGTTTACCCTCGCGGCGGCAAGCCATGCCTCGAGTTCGGCATCGTCGGCCGCGACGGCTGGTAGCCGGAAGGAGGCGCCCATCGCCCCGCGCAAGACCTTTGGATTGTTCAGGTCGGCCGTGCCCTTGAGCGCGATGATGCCGGCTGCGCCGAGTCCATGGGCGGTGCGGATCAGGGTACCGACGTTGCCCGGGTCCTGGATTGCATCCAGCACCAGCACCACGCTGGACCGGGTGAGGTCAAGTTGGTCGAGGCTCCAGGGCGGCGGCTCAACCACCGCAATGATACCCTGCGGATGCTCGGTATCGGCCAGGGCGGTGAGTTCGCGGTCGGCGACGTGGCTGAGGGTGACGCCGGCTCCGAGGAGTCGAGCCTTGAGCGCCTGTCCCCGGCTGGTACTTTCCAGCGCCGGTCCGGCCACCGCGCCGCGGATCGGAATCCGGGCGGAAAGCGCCTCTTCGACCAGCCGGATTCCCTCGGCGACCGCGAGGCCCCGCCGCTCACGGCCCTTCCGCCGCATGAGATCGCGAATCATCGTGACCACCGGTTCCGCCATGACACTCCCATGAAGATCGCACTGACCATTGCCGGATCGGATTCCGGCGGCGGGGCCGGCGTTCAGGCCGACCTCAAGACATTCCATCAATTTGGAGTCTTCGGCACCAGCGCCATCGTCGCGCTCACGGCCCAGAACACCCGCGGAGTGCGCGCGGTCGAGCCGGTATCCGCCCGGATGATCGAGGCCCAGCTCATCGCGCTGGCCGAGGACCTGCCACCCGATGCCATCAAGACCGGGATGCTCGGCGATGCCGCGACCGTCCGCCAGGTCGCTGGCGTGCTCAACCGCTACGACTGGCGGCTGTACGTGCTCGACCCCGTCATGATGGCATCCTCCGGCGATCGACTGCTGAGCCACGAAGCCGAAGTCCTGGTCCGGGAACTCCTGGTGCCTCGTGCCCTGCTGGTGACGCCGAATCTTGACGAGGCCTCGCTCCTCACCGGTACCTCGGTGCAGGACCCCGCATCGATGGAAAGAGCCGGACAGGCACTGATCGAAATGGGAGCCGCCGCCGCCCTGATGAAGGGCGGCCATCTCCGCGGCGCCATGCTGATCGACATGCTGGTGAGCCGGAATGGAGTTCGCCGGTTTACCCACCCGAGGGTGGAGACCACCTCGACCCACGGAACCGGCTGTACACTCTCCGCGGCGATCACCGCCGGTCTGGCCCTCGGACATGATCTCGAGCGGGCGGTTGAAGCGGGGCTCGATTTCGTCCATCGCGCCATCAGGTCCGCTCCCGGACTCGGCAGCGGGCACGGGCCACTGGATCACACCGTGTACCCGTTCCCCAGTCCGCCGACCGGCGAGCGGGGCGCGGGACGCAAAGGCCACTGATCACTCAGCTTGCCGCCAGCACTCCGGCGAGAATTTGCAGCAGCTTGCCGCGCGACTGGGCGCCGGTGGCCAGCACGTCCTGGTGCGACAGCCCACCCGGACCGAGTCCGGCCGCGGCGTTAGCAATCGTCGAAATGGCCAGACAGCGGAGTCCCAGGGCCCGGGCGGTGATGACTTCAAGCACCGTCGACATGCCCACCGCATCCGCCCCCATCCGCTCCAGCATTCTGACCTCAGCCGGGGTTTCGTAACTCGGTCCCGCCAGCCCGGCGTATACCCCTTCGACCAGTGGCACTCCGCGATTCCGGGCCACGTCAAGCGCCAGCCGGCGGAGCGATTCATCGTACGGCGACGACATGTCGGGAAAACGGAGCTCCCCGATTTCCGATGGACCCATCAACCCGTTCCGCCAGGTGAGATTGATGTGATCGGCCAACAGCAGCAGGTCACCGGGATTGAGTCCCCGCCGAATCCCACCAGCGGAGTTGGTGAACAGGACGGTCTTGATGCCGATCCGTGCCATCAATCGTACTGGCCGGACCACGGCCGACGGGCTGAATCCCTCATATAGATGATAGCGGCCGCTCTGGATCAGAATCGGTCGTGCCCCCAGCCGGCCGAACACAAAGGCGCCGTGATGGCCGAGCACACCGGGCATCGGCCAGCCGGGCAGTTCGCCAAAGGCGACCGAAACCGGATTGGTCAGTTCGTCGATCAGGCCGCCGAGGCCGGATCCGAGGACCAGGCCGATGGCGGGAGTGTCGCCGCCGAGACGGCGTTGCAGCACTTCGGCGGCAATGGCGAGAGGATCATTCATGTGCATGGCGGCGCTTCAGGCCGGCGCATCGGCCGCACCCTGATTGGCTGCTCCGCCGACAATACGGAGAATGGCGCCACCCGACAGGGCGTCGTCGAGCATGAGCGGCAACCCCCGTCCGTCGGTCACTGCCGCGGTTCCACCGCCGACCCGGGCGGCAATGGCCGGATCGAAAGCCTCAAGCGCCGACGCCACCGTGCTGCCGGCCGGAAGGGTCAGTGGCTTCTCATTGATATAGATCCGTAACGGGATCCTGCTCACTGGCTGGTCCTGATTCGGGCGCCATCGGGCGGGGTGATCGGGGAGCGGACCAGCTTGAGGTAACCTTGCAGCGCATCGAAGGTGGTCGTGGCCGAGGCCTCGGAACCAACCGGCGTCTTGCCGCCGGTCGGCAGCGTCAGCTGACCCAGCAGCGACTGGCTCACAGCCACGCTGTAGGTCGCGTCTCGTGACAGCTTGCGACCCGACGGCAGCGTCACGGTGCGGATCCGGCTGCCGGCCTGGCGCCTGGGATCGAAGCTGACGGTCGCTCCCGAAATTCCGGCCGATGGCTCGCTGCCCGCCACCAGCTGCTCGAGTAGCTCCTGCAGCTCTGAGCCCCGCATCGTCAGCCGATGCAGCGCGGAATGATCAGGCCACGCGGCGTTGAGGGTACCGACGGTCAGCTGGCCAGCCGGGAGGTCTGCGCTCAGCTCGCCAGTGCCCACCAGCCCCAGGTCGGCGCGGAGGGCGGTACGATAGGCGTCCGCCACCAGGGACCCGAGTGAACCGCCGGCCGCGCCGCGTGCCACCGGCAGCGTGAAGCTGGCGACCGGCCGGCTAGCCGCGGAATCGGCCATCATCGTGGCCTTGCGAGCGGAGTCAGCCAGCGCCTTTCGCGGGTCAGGCGCAAATAGTGACGGCGGGGGCGCGGCCCGGGCCACGGTCACGGGACCGCCGGGCTTGATGTAGAGCGCCCGGGCCTGGGCGGCGAGTGCCGCCGGTTCGATGTGCCAGTGGGGCCGGCTGAAATCCTCTGGACGCAAGGTGCGCCGGTGCTGCAGATCTTCCATCAACAGGTCGACGATCCGCTCGCCCTGATCGTAGATGACCGGCGCATCGCGGAGCATATCGTAGCCGCCGGCACCACTGAGCCGGCCGCTCGAGAGTGCCAGCGTGAGGGTATCGGTGTCCGCCAGTGGCCGGCCCCGCAGCTTGAGGTCGCGGATCCGCTCCCCGGCAGGCTGGCTCAGGTCGATGACGTAGTCGGCCCCACCGACGACATCGTACGCGTTGCCCGGCAAGTACAGGTTGGTGGCGACATGCCCGGCGGAGTCGACAAAGAAGTGCCTGGCGCTGCGCTCGAGGAAGGAGCGCAGGGTGGCACCGCTGATCCGAACCGCGCGCAGGGTGTAATCCGGCGGGTAGAGCCCCAGCACCTGGCTCCGCGGCACCTCACCCTGGTCAAGTCCGGCCCGGGTATCGAAGATCGTGATGGCCGCGACATCGGCCCCCGCACGGCGGCGCATCAGGTCGGTCATCCACTGCGTCACCGGCGTATCCTCGACCCGGCTGGCCGCGGCACGCATGGACGTGGTAGTGATGCCGAGCACTTCCCTGCTCCAGGCCTGAAGAGTCCGGTGCTGATCGGCCAGCCGACGCGATACCGATGCGGGCACCGGTACGAAGGCCAGCGGAATAGTCCTGGCAGTGATGCGGATCGGGACCCAGTGACCGTCCCGCCGTTCAAGATCGACATCGATCAGCGCCAGCCGCTCGGCATCATGCCCAGGCTGCACGAAGTGGACCCCGTTGATCAGGGTATCCGCGAGGACCCGGCCGGTATGTCCGAGGATGACGATATCGGGCCTGGCGACCTGGCTGGCCACGGTGGCGATGGCATTCTCCGGTCCGATGCCGGCGGTATCGTAGGTTGACGGTTCGTCGAGGCCGGCGTGGGCCAGCAGGACGACGAGGTCCGCGTCGCGGCGCATTTCGGGAATGACCGGCGGCATGGCGTCGGAGAGTCGAGTCAGTCGGAGATGGCCCTGCAGCTGATCCCGGTTCCACAGCGAGGCTCCGGGCGTGGTAAAGCCCGACACGGCCACCCGGATGCCGGCCCGCTGCAGCACCACATAGGAATGCAACGCCAGGGTATCCTCCCGGCCGACCACCCGAAGATTGGCACTCACCACCGGGAAACGGCCATCACCGAGCCGGCGGTTCAGGGCATTGACCCCGGTGTCAAAATCGTGTTCGCCGAGGGTGGCGGCATCGTACTGCAGCGCGTTCATCGCATCGAGGACAGGATGCGAAACGCCGGGTGCCACATAGGTGAAGTAGGAACCGAACAGGCTGCCGGTCAGCGCATCACCACCGTCGAGCAGGATGACTCGGCCTGGATTGGCCGTGCGGAGCGAGTCGAGAATTCTCGCCGCCCGACTGAGGCCTCCCGGAGCGGGCGTGCCGTGCAGATAGTCCCATTCGGTGGCCTGACCGTGGATATCCACGGTGGCGACGATCACCAGGTGGATCGTGTCGGCGGCGGGCAGGAGCAGGCGCGCGGCCAGCAGGAATGGCATCAGCATGGTAACAATATCCCTGTCCCGCGCCTGCAGGCGCAACCGATCCCCTTGCTTCGCAGTGCGGGTAACGGTATTCGTTTTCCCGAATATGCAAGTCACCTCCCGGGCCCGGCTTCACCAATCCGACCGACTCCCACAGCGGAGCCGGGCGTGACCGCGCGCATTCTGGTGGTGGATGATGAGCCGGACATCACCGCGCTGGTGGCCTATCACCTGGCCAAGGCCGGCTTCCGGGTCTCGACGGCGGCCACCGGCGCCGAGGCGCTCAAGTCCGCGCACGAGGAGCGGCCCGATGTCGTGGTGCTCGATGTGATGCTGCCCGGTACCTCGGGGTACGACGTGCTGGCCGAACTGCGCAAGCGGCCCGAGACCCGTGACGTCGGTGTCATTCTGCTCACCGCCCGGCGGGAAGAGGCCGACCGGATCCGGGGGCTCTCGCTCGGCGCCGACGATTACCTGACCAAACCGTTTTCACCACAGGAACTGGCCCTCAGGGTCAACGCGCTGCTGCGTCGGCTGGGTGCGCCGGCGGTGGCGTCGGGGGCCATGCTCACGGCCGGGCCGGTGTCCATCGACCGTTCCGCTCACCGGGTCAGTGTCGGTGGCCGGGATGTCGAATTGACCGCCACCGAGTTCAAGCTGCTGCTGATGCTGGTCGAACGGCGGGGCCGGGTGCAGAACCGGCCCCAGCTGCTGGAATCGGTGTGGGAGGCCCAGCCGGACATCCAGACCCGCACCGTGGACATGCATGTCCAGCGGCTCCGAGCCAAGCTCGGCAGCGCTGGCGACTGGATCGAGACGGTGCGCGGCTTCGGCTATCGATTCCGTGCCGGCGACCGGACCGGGAAACCGGCCCGGTGAGTTTTGTCGGGCGGCTGGTGGCCGGCATGGTGGCGGTGCTGGTCGCCACGGTGCTGGTGCTGGGATGGTCGGCGGACGCCCTGCTCCGCCAGCGACTGGAAGAAGAGATTCGGGTGTCGCTGGAGCGGGACGCCCGCCTGGTGGCCCAGACCCTCCCCGCCGACACCACCGCCTACCAGGAAACGATCCACCGACTCGGCATCATCACCGGGCTCCGCCTCACTTACATCGATTCAACCGGCCGGGTCCGGGCCGAGAGTGACCTGGCCGGCGATTCGCTGAGCCGGATCGAGAATCATCTCAATCGGCCGGAGGTGCAGCAAGCACTGCAGACGGGTCACGGGGCGGACCGCCGGATCAGCCGGACAGTCGGCCGGCCACTGCTCTATGTCGCGGTGCGCAGCGGCAGTGGCTTTGTCCGGGTGGCCACCGGACTCGAGCAGGTCGATGCCATCGTGTCGCGGGCCCAGCGTGCCGTGCTGCTGGCTTCGCTGGTGGCGCTGCTGCTGGGGCTGAGTGTGGCGGTGCCGGTGGCACGATCGTTTGCCGGCCCCCTGACCGAGCTGGCCGCGTCGGCCCGTGCCATTGCCGCGGGTGAATCGCCGCGGTTTCCCCATGCTGGCGTCCCCGATATCGATGCCCTGGTGGCGGCGCTGCGCCAGATGCACGAAGAACTCGACCATCGCTTTAGTGAGCTCCGGCGCGAGCAGGCCGAGAGCGCCACGCTCGTCGAGGCCATGATCGAGGGGGTGCTCGCCACCGACGCGCGTGGCAGGATCGTCACCGCCAACACGGCGGCCCGCCGTCTGCTGGGATACTCCGCTGACCAGCCACTGCCCGACCTCCGCCAGCTGTTCCACCCCAAGCCCGCCCGGGCGGCGGTTGACGCAGTGCTAGGCGGCACCAGCGTGGTCGACCGCGAACTCGACCTCGATGGCAGCACCGTGCTGGCCAACGCCCGCCCGCTGCCGAGCGGTGGCGCAGTACTGGTGCTGCACGATGTGACGGACCTGCGGCTGCTGGAAACAATGCGGCGGGATTTCGTAGCCAATGTCAGTCATGAGCTCAAGACGCCGCTGACCTCGATTGCGGGCTACGCGGAAACGCTGGTCGGCGACATGCCCGATCCCGCCACCACCCGGAAATTTCTGGAGGTCATCCTCGGCAACGCCCGGCGGATGCACCGGCTGGTCGATGACCTGCTCGATCTCTCACGGATTGAATCGGGCGGCTGGGTGCCGGAACCGGAAGCGGTGGACCTGCCTGACACCGCCGCCGAGGTGTTCGAGTCGTTCGCCGAGCGGGCCCGTGCGGCGGGCGTGATCCTGGCGGTCGAGGTTGCCCCCGGGGCGACCACCCTCACCGCCGACCCGCAGTCGATCCGCCAGATCATGACCAATCTGGTCGACAACGCCCTGCGCTACACCCCATCAGGCGGACGGGTCACGGTGGCCGGCCGCCGTGAGGGTCGCGACCTGGTGCTCGAGGTCCGTGATACCGGCAGCGGCATTCCGGCCGAGCATCTGCCCCGCCTGTTCGAGCGATTCTACCGCGTGGACCCCTCCCGTTCACGGGCAGAAGGCGGCACGGGTCTGGGACTGGCCATCGTCAAGCACCTGGTCGAGGCCCACGGCGGGACCTGCAGTGCCGAGAGCCTGCTGGGCCAGGGCACCGTGATCCGGGCCCGCTTCCCCGACACCGAGGCCACTCCCGCCTGACCGGCGTTTCCCAAACGTTACCGGCTGGTCACTCCTCCGTCTCCGCCCGAATCCATCTTGCCTCCACCCGAATTTCACGAGGCAAGGAATCGTGCATCCGCTGATACTGCAGGGCCTGCTGGACCTCATCGCCGTCGATCATATTCGCCGCAAGGTCACCGCACTCCCCCATGATGCCGGCCGGGTCAGGGTGGATTGCGCCAGGATTACCGGACTGGACCCGGTCGCGGTGGCGGGGCTGTGGCGGTTGTGCGCCGAAGGCCGCCAGCGCGGAGTGGAGCTGCACCTGTGCGGCCTGCCGGCGCATCTGGCTCGTCGGCTCCGCCGCCATCCGATCATGGAATTCTCTGGAGTGGAGGAGGAAATCTTCGGCAATCCGCTGGCGACGCTGTCCGCAAGCGACCGCTAGGCATGGGATTAGGCCGTGTTACGGGGCCGTTACCTCCCGTGGGCTGGTTCGTGACGCGCTCCGGACTTCTTGTTGCCCGTCGGAACGGACTAGTGCCGCACCCCGCGGCTCTCCGCTCACCACTCCTGGAGGTTTGACGATGGGTCTCTCCGCACGTTGGGTTGTCCTTTTCGGCGCATTGGCGCTGGCCACCGGGGCCGAACGCGCAGCGGCCCAGGCTCCCACGGTCACGGTCGGCGGCCTCGGGTATCTCCAGTATGGCTACCAGCTCCACACCGACAGCACGCTCAAGCCCACCGGTGGCCACCAGAACAATTTCGATGTCACCCGGGCCTACATCAACGTGATCGGGAAGCTGTCCAACGGCGTCACGGCGCGGATCACCACTGATATTGCCAGCCGCAATGCCACCTTGAGCCAGCTCTACATCCGGCTCAAGTACGCCTACGTCGCGTGGACGCCGGAGAATTCCAGGCTGACCTACAAAATCGGCGAGATCCACACCCCGTGGCTGGACTGGGAAGAGGCAATGTGGGACTACCGGATGCAGGGCCAGATGGCCATGGAGCGGGGCGGCTATCTCTCGTCGTCCGACTTCGGCGCCGGCGTCGACGGCAACTTCGGCTACGACAAGCTGAACTTCCAGGTCGGCATCTACAACGGTGAGAACTACAGCGGCACCCCCGGCGACAACCGCAAGGACCTGATGGGCCGGGCCTCATTCAAGCTGATTAACAGCGATCTGCCCGGAAAGGTCGGCGGCCTGCGGCTTAGCGCCTACGGCCAGTACGGCAAGCCCACCACCGGCGGCGAGCGGTACAGGGCCATCGGGATGATTTCGTACAAGTCCAAGTTGTTCACCCTGGCCGGGCAGTTCGGCTGGGCCCGGGACAGCATCTCGGGTGACAGCGTCGGCGCGGCCAATTCAGCGAAGCGCAAGACCGGGCAGGTGCTCAGTGCCTTCGGAGTGCTCAATATCCCGAACACTAAGGTGGCGCTGATCGCCCGGGTCGACAACACCGACCCCAATACCCTGAACGACGCCACGACCAGCACCGATAAGGTCACCCGGTTCATTGGCGGCGTCTCGTACCAGCTGTCGCCGAATCTGCGGCTGCTGGCCGATGTCGACGCGGCCTCGATTCAGGGTGGCAAGTACACCAACGCACAGAACGCGACCCGTACCACCGCCTACTTCCAGACCCAGATCAGCTTCTGATGACCATCAGGAGCCAAGGAGATTCGTCCATGATTTCGAAGTTCTCGCGTACCATGGTCCTCGGGCTTGCCGCGCTGGTCGCGGCGGCGCCGCTGGTGGCCCAGGTCGGCCTGACCGGCGCCGGTGCCACCTTCCCGAACCCGATCTACAGCAAGTGGTTCGACGCCTACAACAAGAAGACCGGTGTCCAGATCAACTATCAGTCGATCGGCTCGGGCGGCGGCATCAAGCAGTACACCGAGGGCACCGTCGACTTCGGCGCCACCGATGGCCCGATGAGCAATGACCAGATGTCCGCGGTCCAGGGCTCGGTGCTCCACCTGCCCACCGTGATGGGCGCGGTCGTGCTGACCTACAACCTGCCCTCGCTGGCCGATGCCAAGCTCAAATTCGATGGCGCGACCATCGCCGACATCTTCCTGGGCCGGATCACCAAGTGGAATGACAAGCGGATCGCCGCGCTCAACCCTGGGGTGAACCTGCCCAGCATGGACCTGATCGTGGTCCATCGCTCCGACGGGTCAGGCACCAGCTACATTTTCTCGGACTACCTGAGCAAAGTGTCGAGCACGTGGAAGGACCAGGTCGGCAAGGCCACCGCGGTCAACTGGCCGATCGGCCTTGGCGGCAAGGGCAATGAAGGGGTCACCGAGCAGATCAAGCAGACTGAGGGCAGCGTCGGGTACGTCGAACTGATCTACGCGCTGTCCAACAAGCTGCCGTTTGCCGATGTCAAGAACGTGGCGGGCTCGTTCGTCACCCCCTCGCTCGAGTCGGTGACCTCGGCGGCCGCCAGCGCAAAGTTCTCGGCCGGCACCGATTTCCGGGTCTCGATCACCGATGCGCCGGGGGCCGGTTCGTACCCGATCTCGTCCTTCACCTGGCTGCTGGTCCGGCCGAAAATGAAGGATGCAGCCAAGGCCAAGGCGCTCAAGGAATTCCTGGTGTGGATGATCAGTCCCGAAGCCCAGGCCATGGCCAAGGACCTGGCCTACGCGCCGCTACCGGCCGAAGTCATCGCGCTGGAGCAGGCCCGGCTCAAGGGGCTGTACTAGCAGGCGGCCGATCGACCGGACCGAGGGGCCCAACGCGCGAATCTCTACTCCCTCTCTCTCGCGCTCCCTCGGGCCGCTGATCGGCTCAGGCGCCCCTCCACCCTCGGCAAGGGTGGGGGGGCGTGTTTTTTCGGTGTCGCCCGCGGCGAATCGATGCCGAGCATCAGCCGCAGGTGCGCTCGGCCCCGCTCAGTCACAGACTGCCTGGCTCCAGACTACGGCGTGATACCGGTAGCCCGCATCATATCCGGTCCCGACAATCGTGCCGCAGCGGTTGACCGCCGTCGGGGAAAAAGAGACTGAGCCCCGTGAGACCGGGAAGGGTGACGGACACCGTATTGTGGAAGGTGAACGGCGTGTGAGTGGTCGTCGTCCCATAGCCGATCAAGCGTCCTTTGTCGCTCAGACCGGTCGGGTAGCGATTGATACCGGCACCGATGTCGCCCAGCAGGCCGCCGATGGTGTAGCTGTACACCCTCGGCGTAGTGCCATCGTACGGCTTGAACGGACCCACGACGGTGCCGCTGATGCCAGTGGCAACGGATACCCCGGCGTGACCACCGCGGGCCGAGTGCAACCGCTCGACTTCGGGATCGCGAAACTGGTCGACCCGGCGTCGAGCCCGATCGCCACCGCGCAGGGCGGCCAGCCGCTCTCGCGCACCCGCAGTCCGCAGACTCCTACCCCCCCTGGCGACGGCACTGCTCCAATTCGGGATGATCGAGGCTGCCCTGGGCCACCGGCCGGCCGCCGACTCGGCGCTCGACCGCGCCGAGGATATCGATGAGCGATACATCGGGGTGCCACCAGCCTACCGGATCACTTCGCTGGCCGGGTTAGCTTTGTCGCGCGCGCAGGTGGAAATCACCTGGGAAGACACGCTGCATGCGGCCCGGATGCTCGATAGTGCCAGGACGCTGTTCAAGAGTGTATTGACGCCGCCGGACGCCAGGTGGGCCGCGGTCGAGCGGATCGAGGGGCAACTCAGCCTGGCCCAAGGACGATGGCCCGACGCCGAGCGGCTGATGCATCAAGCATTGGGCAGGCTCCAGGCGGGAGCACCCCGCCCAGTATCAGCTTCGGCAGGTCCGGGCATCACTGGCCGATCTCTACCTGAAGTGGCAACGCCCCGAATCGCTGGTGGTGTATCGGCAGTGGCTGCGCAACGGTGGCATCTCTCACGATTCGACCCGCTTCACGCCGTGACCTGTCCGTTACAATGCCGTGACTGAGCGGCCGGGGAGCGGCTCTATTCTCCCCGCATGTCGATTACCGCAGCGCCACCGGTAGCCCCCCGGATCACTGCAGCCCCCGTCATCATTCGCGACCGGATCCCGATCGGGGACCTGGTATTCCGGAGCCTGCTGACGCTGGCCGCCCTGGTCATTCCGGTCCTGCTGGTCTTTCTCGGGTTCGAACTGTTCAACGGTGCCCAGCTCGCGATCCACAAGTTCGGTTTCGGTTTCCTGACCCACAGCACCTGGGATCCGGTGGCCGAAAACTTCGGCGCCCTGCCTCTGATCTTCGGGACCCTGCTTTCCTCGGCCATCGCGCTGCTGATTGCGGTGCCGCTGTCGCTAGGCGTCGCGATCTTTCTCACCGAGTTCTGTCCCAAGCCGCTGCGGCAACCGGTGGCGTTCATGGTCGAACTGCTGGCCGCCATTCCCAGCGTGGTCTACGGGCTCTGGGGCATCTTCGTGCTGATGCCGGTGCTGCGGAAAATCTTGTTTCCGCTGCTCCGCGACCTGTTCGGGTTCCTGCCCTTCTTCAAGGGGCCGATCTACGGCCCGTCGATGCTGGCCGCCAGCATCATCCTGGCCATCATGGTCATGCCCTATGTCATGGCGGTCTCGCGGGAGGTGCTGCTGGCAGTGCCCGGCAGCCAGCGCGAGGCGGCCTTGGCCCTAGGAGCCACCAGATGGGAGGCGGTGCGCACCGCGGTGCTGCCGTACGCCCGCACCGGAATCTTCGGTGCCGTGGTCCTCGGCCTCGGCCGGGCCCTCGGCGAGACCATGGCGGTGACGATGCTGATCGGCAACCGTCACGAACTGTCCGCCTCGCTGTTTGCTCCCGGCTACACAATGGCGGCGGCCATCGCCAACGAGTTTTCCGAGGCCGCCACCGACATGCACTTTTCGGCGCTGTCGTACGTGGCGCTGACCCTGTTCCTGATGACGTTGCTGGTCAACGCGGCGGCGCGGCTGATGATCTGGCAGACCAGCAAGCAGTCAGGCGGAGGGAGACATTGATGGACCGGAGAGTCTGGCGCCGGGTCAAGGACCGGCTGATGGTCGGGCTGCTGTATGCGGCGGCGGTCGTCGCGGTACTGCCGCTGGTGCTGATCCTGGTCAACCTGATCATCAAGGGGGCCGGCAGCCTCAACTGGGCGTTCTTCACGAAAATGCCGGTGCCCGCGGGTGAAGTCGGCGGCGGCGTGGCCCACGCGATCGTGGGCACCGGCATCATGGTCGGCTTTGCCTCGCTGATCGGGCTTCCGATCGGCATCGGGGCAGGCATCTTCTGCGCCGAATATCCCGCAACCCGCACGGCCAAGTTCAGCCGGTTCGTTTCGGATGTGCTCAACGGCACCCCATCGATCGTGGTGGGTGTCTTCGCCTGGACCCTGATCGTGGCCCGGCAGAAGCACTTCTCGGCCCTGGCCGGCAGTGCGGCGCTGGCCATGCTGATGATTCCGATGGTCATGCGGACCACGGAGGAAATGATCCGCCTGGTTCCCAACGCCCTGCGTGAGGCGGCCCTGGCCCTGGGTTATCCACGGTGGCGGACCTCGCTGACCGTGATCGCGCGGACGGCACTCCCGGGTATCGTAACCGGAGGGTTGCTGTCGGTGGCCCGAATCGCAGGCGAGACGGCCCCGCTGCTTTTCACCGCACTGGGCAGCCAGTACATGAGTTTCAAGCTCAACCAGCCTATGGCCGCGCTGCCGCTCACCGTGTACACCTACGTGACCGGCCCGTATGAAGAGTGGCATCAGCTGGCCTGGGCGACTGCCCTGGTGCTGATCACCTTGGTGCTGACCCTGAGCCTCGCGATGCGCCTGGCCACCCGCCGCAAGTTTGCCGCTCATGGTTGACGCACTCGCCACCCGTACCCGCGGCGACCCGGCCGCGGGTGCACCGGCGCCCGGTGTTGGCGCGCCGGTCCGCCTGGCCGGCTATTTGCGTTTTGCCCTGGGTGAGGGCTGT